>CAZMNK010000125.1:0-16306 GCA_964567625.1 uncultured Enterobacterales bacterium
GAGGTCTGCAACGACATCGACGACAACTGCGACAGTGAGATCGATGACGACGACGACGACCTGGACCTGACGACCGCGACGAAGTGGCACGACGACGACGACGGCGACGGCTTTGGCGACGACTCCGCCTACATCCTGTCCTGTGATGCGCCTTCCGGGACCATTTCCGAGGGCACTGACTGCGATGACGACAATGCCAAGGTGAACACCGACGCCACGGAGATCTGCAACGACATCGACGACGACTGTGACGGCGACACCGATGACGAAGACGCCGACCTGGACACCAGCACTGCCTCCACCTGGTACGCCGATGACGACAGCGACAGCTATGGCGATTCCGACGATTCCACCCTGTCCTGTGATGCGCCCACGGGGGCAGTCAGCGACGACACCGACTGCGATGACACCAACAAGGCCGTGAACCCGGGTGCCACCGAGATCTGCAACAGCGGCGTGGATGACGACTGCAGCGGCCAGGCCGACGACGAGGACAGTGGCCTGGACACCAGCACTGCCACCACCTGGTACACGGACAACGACGGGGACAAGTACGGCGATCCCGGCGACTCCAGCGTCTCCTGTGAGTCCCCGGATGGTGCGGTCACCGACGGTTCGGACTGCGAAGACGGGGACGCGGCGGTCAATCCGGGTGCCACCGAGGTCTGCAATGGCATCGACGACGACTGCGACTCGGCCACCGACGACGCCGACAGCGACCTGGACCTGACGACTGCGACCACCTGGTACGCCGACAGCGACGGTGACAGCTACGGAGACTCGGCCACCTCGGCGCTCACCTGTGATGCCCCGTCAGGCTACGGCGAGGACAACACGGACTGCAACGACACGGACTCCTCCATCAACCCGGGGGCCACCGAGGTCTGCAACGACGTCGACGACGACTGTGACGGCCTGACCGACGACGACGACGGCAGCCTGGACACCGGCACCGCCACCTCCTGGTACAGCGACGGCGACGGCGATGGCTACGGCACCTCGAGTTCGTCGGTCTACGCCTGCGACCAGCCCGCCAATACCACCGACAACACCTCGGACTGCGACGACAGCGACTCCTCCATCAACCCGGGCGCCGCTGAAGTCTGCGTCAATGCCACCGACGAAAACTGCGACGGCAACTACAGTGAGGGCTGTTCCCAGCAGTACGTGTCCTGTGGCGGTCCCAGCGCCATGGGCCCGGGCACGAGCCTGTCCTGCAGTGTCGGCACCACCGCCATCATCGAGGGGGTCTACATCAGCGTGGGTTGCAACGACGGCGAGACCGCGAGCTACACCGTCTCCTTCGAGGACGGCGGCAGCGAGGGGGCCAGCGCCTCCTGTGGCAGCACCACCAGCTTCAGCGACCACGTCTCCAACTCGGTCTCCCTGTACATGAGCGGTGGCGGTGGCGGCGACAGCTGGATCTCCTTCACCTGTTGTGGCTCCGGAGGTTGGGGGATCTACTACCGCTGAGTCGGAGACCGGCCCCCCGCATCAACACAGGCGACTAGTCCCTCTTCTCCAGGACGAACCGGTCCAGCACCTCTCCGTCCTCCAGCACGGCGGTCCAGGTCAGCGTCTCGGCGCTGACGTCCAGCATGCCGTGGTGGTGGACGATCTCCTCGACCTCGATGAAGTCGAACTGGTCCCAGTGGCCACCGTCGAGGAAGTTCCCGGCACCCCCGACGACCAGGTAGGTCACACCGTCCTGGGTTCCCCTCTGGTAGCTGTGGTGGTGACCGCAGATGACCAGGTCGACCTGGTGAGCCTCGAAGACCGGCTGCCAGTCTGTGCGGGCCTCGTCCAGGTGGTGGCCCCAGGCCAGGTCCCGGGTGTTGGACCACGCGGTGCGATGAAAGGTGACCGCGACAAAGGAGGCCTCTCGAGCCGCTTCGCTGGCCAGCCTCTCCTCCAGGAAGAGGAGTTGCTCACCATCCGTGGGCGCCTCGCTGTCGAGCACGATCAAGAACAACGCGCCCAGGGTCACGCTGTACCAGGCCCCGTTGCCCGGAAGGTCCGTGTAGGCGTAGGCCTCGGGGTACTCGCCGTCGTGATTGCCGCGCACGACCAGCACAGGCCGGGTGGCGGTCAGGCCCGAGGCATCCAGTGGCTCGAACCACAGCTGATCCCAGTCCGCCAGCCGCCAGCCCTCCTGCACGATGTCGCCCACCGCAACCAGCAGGTCGGGGTCTTCCGGACGCATCAGGTCCAGGTGAGTGGTCAACTGGTCAGGCCCGAGCTGGTTGTCCGCAAACCAGCCGATGCGGAGCGGCTCGCCGGGGTCGGGCAGGGTGCGGAATTCAAAGGACTCCGAGCGGGTATCGCCGCTCTGGACCTGGTAGACCGCCGGGCTATCGGGGGACAGGCCCGTGATCTCGGCCACGTGCACAAAGCGGTCGTCATCGACCTGGGTGGTCGTCACGGGCCCGGCCAGCTCCTGGGTCCCTGCGGTGTCGTCGGCGACCCAGAGGTGGCTCTCCGCGTAGGGCGAATCGGTCTCCCAGAGCACCACTGTTCCATCACTGCGGGCCTGGGTGAGCATCGGGCCCTTGGTCAGCGTCGTCATGGACGGGCCCCGGGGCTCCAGGCGTAGACCGAGCTCGTCCGCCAGGCTGTCGTGAACCTCTCCCGCCCGCCAGGTCCCACGGACCGAGACCCGCGCACTCCGTGTACCTCGAGGTACCAGTCCCTGGACCTCCCGCAAGATCCAGACCTCGTCACCAGCCCCCAGAGTGCTCGAGCGAGCGAGCACCTCGCCCTCGATGTCTTTCCACTCCACGACCAGCTCGACCTGGTCATCCCAGTCCCGAGACTCGAAGTCCCCCGGTGGACTGCCATTGCGCAGCCATCCCTGCAGGTGAAAGCTCAGCTCTCCCCCATCCAACTCGGCCATGGAGAAGCCTCGCTCCACCAGGTCCACGGTCTGGGCCGCGACACAGGCGTCCTGTCCGCCGAACCAGGAAGCTGACCCTGCATAGGGGCTGGGGCTGCCCTCCACGCCGTCCGCCCTGTCACAGCTACCCTCCGTCACGACCCAGGAAGGTCCGAAGCTGCCCTCAAAACCGCCGTCGAGCAACAGGTCCACGCCATGGACCGGCTCCGCTCCAGCGGGACCGAGGGCGGTGAAGACGGCGCTCTCCCAGGTGTCCTCCGAGGACCGCCAGGGGACAGGCGTGTCGTCGGTGTCGAAGCCGGTCTGGCTGGCGCCAGCGTCGGGCGCTTGCGCCTGGCAGGCCAGCAACAGAGGCAGTGCGACAGGTGCCATCTTCCCTTCACGATCCCATGGATCTCTACGCCGGGATCCGCGGAGATGTGGCAAGTCGTCGAGGAAAGCTGGATCCGGCAGCGGAGTCCGCTACCACCGATGGGACACCTGCTTCAGAGGTCCAGGGTGACGCCACCGCTGATGCAGGCGGGTTCGCAACCCTCGCCGTTGGGCTCAGTCGTGGAGTAGCTGGGGTTGAGGGTCGTCGACAGCAGTTCAACATCATCCAGGCTCACCCGGACGTCGAGTTCCTCCGGGGTGAGGTCCCAGACGACCAGGCCCGCGATGCTCTGGTCATCTTCGGGAAGTGCGCTGCCCGAGAGAATCAGGCCAAAGCCCGGATCATCGCAGCCGGTGTCGGCGTCCGTGTTCAAGGGCAGTACCCCGATGCAGGTCACCGACCTGTGGAAATCATCGTCCGAGACCAGGTCCAGTTCAAAGGTCCAGGTGCCCTGGTCGAAGACCTCGAAACTCAGAGTGAGGCCGTCCACACAACCCATGTCGGTACATGTGTCCCCACAGCCCCCAAGAAACACCAGCGCTGAGACCACCATCGTGCGTGCCAACATGAAGCACCTCCTGTTCCATACCTAATGCACAGTTCATGCCACACCGGGCAGCCCCGCCTGGGGCCTCCTGGCCTGACCAGGCAGGCCAAGACCACGACATTCATGACCGGCTTCGGCTAGTCAAAGCGCCCGGTCAAGACCAGTGCCTCCGCGCCGGACAGGGTGTATTGCTCGCCCTCCGCCAGGGTCACGGTGTCCAGGACCGCTGCGCTGAGCGGCTCGATGACCTCGAAGCTCATGGCACGGCGAGCCTCGATCAGGACCTCCCCCATGATGCCGATGGGATGGACGAAGAAGCGATCACCGGAGACCCCTGCATAGGCGCGAACCACGCCACCAACCGGATCGTCCAGGTCCACCCACATGGTGTCGGCATGTTGCCGACCTGAAGCGTCCCTGGCGTAGACCACAAATGGGGAATCTGACCAGTACGCATTGCGCCGGTCCCACGAGGCCAGGTCCCCGGGCACGAACTCGGCCATGCGGGCAAAGGCGTCGACACCGGACATGTCGTAGAGCTCCGTGTCTCCCCGGACCCCGGCTGTGGAGTGAAAGACATAGAGCGGCAGGTTGCTGACGTAGGTGGTGATCGCGCCCGCCACCAGCCTGATCGGCTCCTCCTCGGTGTCCACCGAGGAGCCCGGCCCGATGGGCTCGTTGTTGCTGCCAACCGGGACATCCTCGCAATATTCCAACTCCCAGGGCTGACGGACCGGGCGCCAGGACCCCTCGGTCTTCGAGGTGTCCCGATCAAAGTGGATGGTGGCCAGGTCCGCGATATCGCCCTCGTAGACCTCCTGGATGTCCTCGCACTCGTGGCCCGGAGGTGCGGAAGCCGCCACCAGGATCTCCGTCCTGGCCCGCAGATAGGCCGTCAACTCTCGGAGTTGACGGTTCCCACTGGAGCCCTCAAAACCGTTCTGCCAGGCCTCGTTGGCGATCTCGAAGTGGATGATTTTCTCCTCACGCCCCTGGGACATGGCGACAAAGGTGTCCACCAGGCCATAGCGATCCGACTCCTCGGGAATGTTGAGCTGGCCGTCTCCAATCAGGGTCCACTCGACCCGCAAGCCATACTCGTCGTAGGCCAGGTCGGTCAGACCAGCGATGACCTCCTCGTAGTCCGACCAGCGCCAGTCGATCTCCCGCCCGTCCCAGTAGTCCTCCTCGTCGGTCGACCCCACGACCCCCAGAACACGGACGTAGTGGAAACCATGGGAGGCCAGGAAGGCCAGGTTTCGGCGCAGCTTGTCCTGGTCGTTGCGATAGGCCCACGCCGCCCACATCACCGTGGCCCCGAGAGCATTGAAGGTACCGTCGTCGTCTTCCAGGGAGTGGTCATTGAGACGTACCCGTCCCCGACGACCCACCGTGCTGCAGGCCACGGCGACCTCGCGCTCGGTGCTCTCGCCAAACCAGCGAATCCCCTCGTGCACCATCTGCCAGTCCGTGGTGAACGAGCCCTCTTCCAGGGGTGCGTCCATCGCGATCTCAAAGGTCCAGGTCTCTCCAGGCGCCACCGAGGTGTCGTCGGGGAGCCAGACTCGGGTATCGACCGCGTAGAAGGGATCGCTGTCATCGACGGCCCCCAGCTTGTACCCGGCCTCCCGGGTCCAGGTGGCCGTGCCGGTGTTCTCCACTGTCACGGTGCCGGTGGCATCCTCGCCACAGCCGAGACTCTCCGGAAGGTCGACGGCCAGGATCGCCGCGTCGTCCTCGGATGCCGTGGTCCCATGGGTGTCGGTGTCGGTGTCGGTGTCATCGGTCTCGGTGTCGGTCACCGCCGTCGTGGACACCCCATCGCTGTCCTGGGGGTTCTCACTACCGGTACCGCCACTGCAGCCCGTCCAGAGAAAGGAGACCAGGCAAGCCACAAGGCTCCCGGTGACGTTTCGCAATGAGAGACCAGACATCCGCAAATCCTCCTGTCCGGCACCTGGGCCGTGACATCTTTCGACTGCTCAAAGAAGCAAAGAAGCAAAGAAGCCCTGTTCCCCGAGATTTCGAGGGGGAAGGGCCTCGCGGCGCGTCCTCATGCAAGCGACATGCCCATGGGCTGGCAGGTCCGATTCAAAACGGTGAACAGGCTCGCCCATGGCTTCCTGGCGACCCGGCCAGGTCTGCGAGGGATCCCCGCTTCAACGCCAGCCTGACCCAAGAAGTCGCGCAGAGGCAGGCCTTGTTGGGACCTTTGAATCGCAGTTACTCGGAGGGCCGCCAGGTGGGGGCCATGAGGGCAGTGGAGACCCCCAGCTCAGGCAGCGGCCTCGTTCTCGAACACCGCAGCCGCACCCATGCCGCCACCGATGCACATCGACACCACGCCGTAGCGGGAGTTGCGACGCCTCATCTCGTGCAACAGGGTCGCAGTGAGCTTGGCGCCGGTGCAACCCAGCGGGTGCCCCAGGGCGATGGCACCGCCATTCACATTGACCCGCTCCGGGTCGATGCCGAGTTCCCGCACGCAGTAGACCGACTGGCTGGCAAAGGCCTCGTTGATCTCGAACAGGGCGACATCGTCCAGGGCGATCCCGGCCTTGTCCACGGCCTTGGGAATCGCCACGGCAGGACCGATGCCCATGATCTCCGGACCGACACCGGTCACCGCGTATCCCTTGAGCACGCCCAGGATCTCCAGCCCCAGGCTCTCGGCCTTGGACCGACTCATCACCACCGTGGCGGCCGCGCCATCGGACATCTGGCTGGAGTTGCCCGCCGTTGTCGTGCCGTCCTTTTTGAAGGCAGGGCGGAGCCTGGCCAGGCCCTCCACGGTGGAGGCACGGGGCCCATCGTCCATGGTGACGGTGACGTCCTGCCACCCACCCCCGGCGAAGACCCGGGTCTGGACGGGAATGATCTCCTCGGCAAACCGGCCCTCCTCGATGGCGGACAGGGCGTTGGTGTGGGACCGGACGGCAAAGGCGTCCTGTTCCTGGCGGGTCACGCCAAATTGTTCGACCACGTTCTCCGAGGTCAGACCCATGGAGGTGTAGATCTCCGGTCGCTCCTGGATGGCGGTGGGATTCGGGGTCATTCGCTGTCCCCCCATGGGGATCTGGCTCATGGACTCCACGCCGCCTGTCAGGGCCACGTCGTACCACCCGGCGTTGATGGCCGCACAGGCCTGGGCCAACGACTGCAGGCCTGAGCTGCAGAAGCGGTTGATGGTCATCGCCGGCACCTCGTCGGGGATGCCTGCGACCAGCGCCGAGATCCGGGCGACATTCATGCCCTGCTCGCCTTCGGGCATCGCCGTGCCGATGACCACATCCCCCAGTTCCCGGGGATCCAGCTTGGGCACCTTGGCCAGTGCACCCTTCATGGCCGTGGCCAGCAGGTCGTCCGGGCGGGTGTCCTTGAGTCCACCCCGCTTGGCCTTGGTGACCGGGGTGCGAACGGCGACGACGATGACAGCGTCGTTGGGATTGCTCATGATCGTCTGTCCTCAGTTCCGAAGGGGCTTGCCAGTGGTGAGCATGTGCTGGATTCGGGCCACGGTGTTGGCCTCGCCGCACAGGGAGAGAAAGCCCTCCCGCTCGAGATCGAGAATGTGCTGCTCGGTGACCCGGTGGTTTCCAGGAACCTCGCCGCCGGTGAGCACGTGGGCGATCTTCTTTCCGACGACCTTGTCATGGTCGGTGGCCCAACCCGCCTCGTGCATCTGGTGGAGGAAGGCCTCGATTGCGCTCCTGCCAGAGGAACCGGGCACCTTGACCCGGGTGGGCCGCGGTGGCTGGTAGCCCCCAGCGATCATGCCCAGCGCCACCTGCTTGGCGTCGCGGATCTGGGCATCCGGGTCCATGGTCACCGTGTCCGTGGGTCGGATGTACGCCATCGCCCGTGCTTCCTCGACACTCTTGGCCACCTCGGCCATGGCGATGTTCTTGAAGGCGGCCTGGATGAAGGGGTTGGGATCGTAGTCCGCCCCTTCCGGGATGTTCCCCATGTACCGCCAGAGCATCTCCTTGCAGCCGCCGCCCGCAGGCAACAGGCCCACACCGACCTCCACAAGGCCGATGTAGGTCTCGCCCAGGGCCCGGGTGTGAGAGGCGTGCATCGCCACCTCGCAACCCCCTCCAAGCACCAGGCCCCGAGGGGCGGTGACCACCGGGGCCGTGCTGTACTTGGCCCGCATCAGCGTGTCCTGGAGGCCCTTGATCAACTGCTCCAGGTCATCCCACTGCTTCTGCATGGCGGCCATCGCGACCATGAACAGGTTGGCCCCCGCGCAGAAGGCGGTGCCTCCCTGGTTTCCAACCACCAGCCCCCGCCACTCGCCGGCGTCCAGCAGGTCCAGTGCCTGGCCGTAGGTGCTGATGATCTCGTCATCCAGGGCGTTCATCTTGGAGTGGAATTCCAGGCCCAGGATGCCGTCGCCGAGGTC
This sequence comes from uncultured Enterobacterales bacterium, assembly GCA_964567625.1. Lineage (GTDB taxonomy): Bacteria > Myxococcota_A > UBA796 > UBA796 > CAJQPC01 > CAYFPX01. Next base: position 8,219 of record CAZMNK010000125.1, read on the forward strand.
CAGGAGACTGGCGGACATGCCGTCATGAAGCGGTGTGGTCCGGGCGTGGACATCCTTGAGGAAGAGCCAGGACTCGGACTGGGGAACCGGCCTCGCGGAAGCGGAGCCAATGTCCCAGTAGGTCTCGGTCCCGTCGATGACCTCGTAGAAGGACTCGCGACCCGCCGCCAGCATCTGCTTGACCCAGGGGGTGACCGTCCGGCCCTCGGCCTCCATGCGATCCACCGTGGCCCGAACACCTGCGGCGTCCCAGCCCTCGAATGGCCCCATTTCCCAGGCAAAGCCCCAGCGCATTCCGCGGTCCACGTTGACCACGTCGTCGGCGATCTCGGGAATCCGGTTCGCTGCGTACAGCAGGGTGTCCGCGGTCACCGTCCAGGCGATCTGTGCCGCCTTGTCGTCACCGGCAAGCATGGCCCGGACCTTCTCGGCCGCGGTCTCAAGGTCCCGGGTTGCGCCGATGCTGGGGTAGCGAACCTTTTTCTTGGGGGCGTATTCGCCCGAACGGAGGTTGCGGGCGTAGAGCGTCTTCTTCCCACCCTCCCGGCGCATCTCGTAGAAACCCCGCTTGGTCTTCCGGCCCAGAGCGCCCTCATCGACCATGGTCTGGAGCCAGGACGGCACCCGGAAGACCTCGCGCTCCTCGTCGTCCTTACAGGACTCGTAGACGTTGTTGAGCACGTGCACCAGGGTGTCCAGGCCCACCAGGTCTCCGGTGTTGAAGACCGCGGACTTGGGCCGGCCCATCGGCGGTCCGAAGATCCCATCGATCTCCTCGACGGACATCTCGAACTCGCTCATGTGCTTGAACACCGTGCAGATGCCGAAGGTGCCAATGCGGTTGGCGATGAAGTTCGGGGTGTCCTTGGCGTAGACGATGCCCTTGCCGAGCTTGCCCTCACCAAAACGGACGATGGCCTGTGTGACCTCGGGGAGGGTGTCCTTGCCCTCCACCAACTCCAGCAGGCGCATGTAGCGCACGGGGTTGAAGAAGTGGGTGACCAGGAAGCGCTCCTTCATCTCCTGTGGCATCTCAGCTGCCATGTCCGCCAGGCTGATGCCCGAGGTGTTGGAGCTGACGATCGAGCCGGGTTTGCGGTTCTCCGCCACCCACTGAAAGACCTTCTGCTTGATCGGCAAGAGCTCGACCACGACCTCGACGATCCAGTCGCAGTCCGCCAACAGGTGGCCGTGATCGTCGTAGTTGGCCGGGGTGATCAGGTTCGAGAAGGACTTGTGGAACAGAGCTGCCGGCTTGCTCTTGGCAAGGTTGGTCAGCCCATCCAGAGCAGCCTTGTTCCGCTCAGCGGGGCTGGCCCCTTCATCCAGGCCTCGCGGCACGATGTCGAACAGCACACTGGGGATACCGGCGTTGGCCAGGTGGGCGGCAATGCCCTGTCCCATGACACCCGCGCCGAGCACGGCCACTTTCTTGATTTCGTCGCCCAAGGGTCCTCCCGGGGTTGATTCACAAAACTGAATGCTCATTCAGTTCACCCCGGGGTGTAACCGGTGACGCCAGCAGGTCCCAGAACAGTGCCCCTCAGAGGTGGACAACCCCGAGGTGCAATCCGCTCAGAGGCGGTAAAGCTGACGGATAGTCCCCGACAGGACCTGGGCCAACTTCTCCTCGGAGACCCCCAATCGCGCCAGGCGAACGACCTCCCGGTCCCAGGCATAGGGCAGGTTTGGGAAGTCCGTCCCGTAGATCACCCGATCCGCACGGGCCTCGATGAAACGCTCGACCCCGGCGTCAGGAAAGTAGTCAGCGACCATCATCGTCGTGTCGAGCCACAGGTTGTCATGGCGCTCCAAGAGCCCCAGGTAGGCGTCGTACTCGTCGGCCCCCAGGTGCGGAACACAGAGCCGCAACCCGGGCCAGGCCTTGAGCACCGCTTCCACCCGGTCCGCGTGGCAGATGCTGTAGGGATCCACCGGGTAGGCCGGGCTCCAGGGTTCGCGGCCCGCGTGCACCACGAGGGGACGATCCCAGCGGGTACAGACCTCGAATAACGCCACCATCTCCGGGGCATCGATGGCAAAGGCCTGCACATGGCAGTGCAGCTTCACCCCGCTCAAGCCCTGGGAAAAGGCCTCTTCCAGGATGTCCGCCGCCCCGGGCTCGCCAGGAAGCACGGTCGCCAGTCCTGTCAGCCGCGGCTCCTGTCGTACCAGCCCGACCATCGTGGCGTTCAGCCCTCGAGCGATGCCCGGGCGATGGCTGTAGTGGAGCCCCACCACGTGTTCGACCCCTCTGCTGAACAGGAACTCGAGGACCGCCGGGCTGTCCAGCCGATAGCGGATTGGCCAGCCATGGGTGTCGAACCAACGCCACAGCGCCCGAAACAAGGTCTCTGGGAACAGGTGGACATGGCCATCGATCACCTGGGGCAGGCTCTCTGGAAGCCGTGGGCCCTCGACATCGTTCAGGGCCGGCAAGGGCCCTCTCAACAGGCCCTTCTCCGGTTCCCTCTCGGGATCCCCCGAGGCGGCGCAGGCAAAGCAGGGAACCAGGGCAGCCAGGATCGAAACCCTCCTTTCCCGGTCTGGCATAACCCCGCATCTCCCGACCGGTGCGCGTCCAGCCTGGGCGTTGAACTTGTCCCGAAATGTCATCTTGACCTTTCCTTGGCCCTGAACGGCTCATGCCACCGATGCCGTGTTCCGCTACCCGGGACAGAACAAGACTGGGGAAGCCATGTCACCGATATTCTTAGCCCTCGCCCTGAGTTCTCCGGCAGAGGCCAGCGAGGGACCGGCAGAGGCCAGCGATGGCATCGCGCTGAGAGGCGGCGTCTGGGAGGTGTTCTGCACCGGTGGCGAGCTCATGGAGATCACCTGGTTCGAGGATCCCGCCAACGCCTGGGCCTATGTCCAGAACGACTGTGGCGGCGTCGCCAAGATCACGGGACTGGAACTGGAGGTCTCCACCGGGCGTTCGGATGAGCCAGGTGACGACACTGCCCTGTACCTGGCCCGCAACGGCCTGAACTCCTGGCCGGGTGCCCACGGAGAGTTGCTCATGTCCGACATGGACGGGACCGAAGGCAACCGGACCACCCCGATGGGTGCCGGCAACGGAGAAGCGCTGGACACCTTCATTCTTGGCCCCAGAACGACAGAGATGGTGGGCAACGGGCGCGTGTTGATCGTGCTGGATCCCGAGCTCTACGACCAGGCACTGGCCCAGTTCGGACCTTGCTCCCCCGGCGCCGAGGTCACCTGTGAGGGCCGACTGGAACTCCGTACCCACTACGAGATGGCAGGCATCAAGCTGACCGTTCAACCCGATGACCGCTGGGCGCGAGCCCAGGAGGCTCCACAACGGCTGGAATGGAACGCACACCCCCACCTGGCCCTGACCGAACCCTCCTCCTCCTGGATGGCGAGGTTCCCTGCGATCCCGCACCGGGAACAGGCCACGGAGAACGCCATCGAACAGGTCCGCAGCCTGAGCGAGCAGGATGGCTGAGCGGGAATGCTGAGAACGGACTGAAGGGGGGGGCTCGCTCTCCTCTTCCTGTTTATCGGCCCTCCAGCTCTTCGGAAGGCCCCCCGAACCGCTGGAAGAAGGCCCAGATCGCCTCGTTGGCGTCGAGATCCTGGCTGATGGGCCCCACAGTCTCCTGGTAGTTGGCACAGCGCGCCCGTTCCGTGTTGCAGTTGGACTCACTGCCGGGCCAGGTGTGCCCCCCATCCTCGATGCTGCACAGGGCCACAGTTCGTCCCCCTGAACACTCGGAAAATTCGCCGCAAGTGGCCTGACCCTGTTCCAAGGTCACCTCGTAGGCAGCCTCGCAGCCGTTCGCCTCGGCCCAGAAGGCCTGCTGGTCCACCACTGCGGCACAGGGGAAGCGCATGGACTCTTGCTCGCCGGGCAACAGGGGGTCGAGCATTTCGCCGAAGCCACCGCCACAGACCTCCCCTCCTTCATAGAACACCAGGGGATCGGCGGTGCCGTGGATCAGCAGAACCGGCACGGGGCGCTCCGGTTCGCAGCTGGGAGGGACACCAGGACCAGCCACCGGCGCGATGGCAGCAATCCGATCGGAGAGCTCACAGGCCAGCTTCTGGGTCATGAGGGCGCCATTGGAGATTCCCGTGGCGTAGATCCGCTCCTCATCGATGGGGTAGTGCTCCACCAGGACGTCGAGCAACTGGTCGACGTAGGCGACATCGTCCACCCCCTCCTCCATCGCGGCGCCACAACAGAACTCCCCATTCCAGGCACCGAACTCCAGCCCCAGGAACTTCCTGGCGATCCCCTGGGGGTAGACGGCCAGGAATCCATGAGCATTCGCGGTCTCATCCATGTCCAGGTGCTCCTGAATGTTCTTGGCATTGCCCCCGCCCCCATGAAAGACCAGGACCACGGGCAAGGGATCGGACCCGTTCCAACCCACGGGTTCATGGACCCGGTACGTCCGGCGACGGCCGTCCTCGGTCTGAAAGGCGAGACTGGAGCCACAGGCCACGGTGAGCAGCAGCAGGGTCCACAGAATGCGCAGTGAAAGACGGCCCACGTAAGCCTCCTGCTCACTTGGACCCGCGGCCCCCCATCTTTCGGAAAACAAAATGGACCCGAGCCCAGGGGGCCCTTTTCAGACTTCGTAGAAGAAGGTCGCCTTGCCGATCTGGATCTTGTCACCGGAGTTCAGTGCCGCTGTCTTGACCGTCTTTCCGTTCAACTTGATGGTGAGCATGAGCCCACCCAGCTTGCGCACGTAGTGGCAGTTGCCCTTCCAGACGACGGCGGCGGCCCCGCCAATTCCCATGCCGGCGAGCTCGACGCCCCCCTTGCCGAACATCACCCCCTTCTCTCCGATCCTCACGGACTTGGCGTCCGATCCTTCCCGGCGCAGTCGGGCGTCGTCCTTGATGCGCATGACGCGCATGGCCTCCTGCATGCTGTCCGAATCCAGGCGGGCAGTGGTGTTGACGTTCTCGCCGTCCACAGCCGTCACTCGCTCCAGGAATCCTGTCCGGCCTGTCAGGGCGTACTTGTCTCCCGAGGCTTCAGCCGGGGCACTGTCGCCCTGGAAGGTGAGAATGAACTTCCCGACCACGATCTCGTCGCCGTTCGTGAGTTGGTGTGCCTTGGCCTGGTTGCCATTCACCACCAGTCCATTGGAACTCCCGAGGTCCTGCACCTCGTAGCGGTAGCCGCCCTCCGGTCCAGTCCGCACCACCAATCCATGGTTTCGACTCACCGAGATGTCTGGCAGGACCAGGTGGGAGTCACGTCCCCGGCCGAACACCATCCTCTCCACCTTGATCTCGAAGACCGACTGCTTGCCTCGTTCGGTCTTCACCAGGAAGCAGGCCATTTCCACTCCTGAGCTCTTGCCCTCTCGCTGGATAATACCAAGAAAAACACCGGTGAAAACCGACCTGAATCAAAGCCTCGTTATTACCATTGAATCACCTCTTTCAAGGGGATCCCCAGCAAATTCGAAAGTGTGGAAGTACCCGGTGAAAAGCCTCCCTCCCCGTGTGGCCACCGTTGAAGCCATAGCAGAACTCACGGGTGGGCCTCCAGGTCCAATGAAATAGAAACAGGCCCCGGCAGCAGTCCCGTGTGCCTGGCCGCCCGTCATGTGGACCGCGGCTACAGCACACTCGGGCAAGCCTCCACACTCATCGTCTTCACAGTCGATCCGGCCGTCCTCGTCCCCGCGGTATGCTCCCGCAGGGTGGGGCAGGGCACCTCTGCAAGAGGCCACCACTGCCCTTCACTTGAACCCATCTTTCCTCCTGCCGAGGGCTCCATGAGCGACAGCCACGACTACGACCTTGTAGTCATCGGATCGGGCCCTGGCGGAGAGAAAGGAGCAGCCCAGGCCGCCTACTTCGGGAAACGAGTGGCACTGGTGGAACGGGGTGGTTTTGGTGGCACCTGCGTCCACACGGGAACCATTCCTTCGAAATCCCTTCGAGAGTCCGCCCTGTACCTGTCCGGCATCCGCACCCGGGCCATCGAGGGACTGCTTCATCCCAACCCCGGAAAGGTGCTGGTCACCGACCTGATGGCCCACAAGGACCGGGTCTGCGAGGAAGAATCCAACCGGGTCTACAAGAACCTGGAGCGGCATCACGCACGGGTCTTCCAGGGCACAGGTAGCCTGCTGGATCCTCACACTGTCCGGGTGCACCACACCGACGGCACCAGGCAGGACCTTTCTGCCCAGACGATCCTGATCGCCACCGGCTCGCGGCCCTTCCGGCCCGAGAGCCTGCCCTTTGACGGGCGCCTGGTCTGCGACTCTGACGAGATCCTCCAACCGGAGCGGGTCCCCCAATCCCTGGTTGTCATCGGCGGTGGGGTCATCGGTTGCGAGTACGCCTCCATCTTTGCCGCCCTGGGCGCCCAGGTGACCCTTGTGGAGACCCACGACGCGGTATTGCCCTTCGTGGACCGGGAGATCGTCACACGCCTCATGGAAGGCTTTGAAGACCTGGGCATGACCTTGCGCCTGAAGAACCAGGTCGAGCGGGTCGCGATCCGGGGGCCTTCCCAGGTCGAGGTCGCACTGAGCTCCGGCCGCACCCTGACCGTCGACACGGTGCTCTTCGCCGCAGGACGACAGGGCAATGTGGAAGAGCTTGACCTGGCGGCGCAAGGCATCCAGGTCGACAAAAGGGGACACATCCTGGTCAATGAGCACTACCAGACCGGATGCCCGTCGGTCTATGCCGTGGGCGACGTCATCGGGTTTCCAGCCCTGGCCTCGTCTTCGATGGAACAGGGCCGGGTCGCCATGTGCCATGCCTTTGACCTGAAGTACAAGACCGAGGTTGCCCGGCTCATCCCCTACGGCATCTACACCATTCCTGAACTGAGCATGGTGGGCGCCACGGAAGACCAGCTCCTGAAGCAGGGGCGCCCCTTCGAGGTGGGTCGGAGTTCCTTCCATGACAACGCCCGGGGACGGATCAACGGCTACGGGCCAGGCCTGCTCAAGCTGGTCTTCGACCCCACCGACAAACGGTTGCTGGGGGTTCACCTCGTCGGCGAACAGGCCGCAGAACTGGTCCACATCGGCATGACAGCCATGCACCACCAGGCCACCATCGACACCTTCATCGACGCCGTCTACAACTTCCCCACCCTGTCCGAGGCCTACAAGTACGCGGCCTACGATGGCCTTGGAAGACTCCAGAAACGCTCGCTCTGACCTGGGCCTGGCCGAATCTCGGAGACGCTGACCGGAATGGCCGTCCCTGAACCCACCGAGATTGACCACAAACTGGAAGCCTCCCAGCCCCGAACGCCTGGCCGACGAGCTGGCCGGATGCACAGGGCCCGGAGCTCGCACCCATCGCTTCCTGGTGGTGGACCGGGCCACGGGTCAGGCCCTGTCCTCTGGCGGCATGAACCACTACCCCCAGCTCGGTGTCGGGTTTCTCTGGGCCGGTTGCACCGTTCCCCAGGGACGCCTGCGAGGTTGCTACTCGGCCCTTGTTCAGGCCCGCCTGGAGCGTGCCAGGGTTCTCGGACTCACGGTGGTGGGGGTCTACGCAAGGGTGGATACCTCGGCCCCGATCGTCGAAGCCCAGGGGTTTGAACGGTACGGTCGGCTGGACTCCTGGGCACGGGAAGCCCGGCAAGACACCCGGGGCTAGTGGCCGCTCTCCGCTTCACGGACCTCTTTCAGTGCCTTGCATCCCCAGGCGTCTCCCTTGCTGCAGCCGAGTTCCAGCAGCGCGAAGCCCGGCGCGTCCTGGCCATCGTTGAGGTACATCGCCCCCCGCAGGGAGCACCCCTTGGGCAGATTGGCCTCGCAGGCATCCTGGAAGTGCCGGGCCGCCAGGCCCCTGTCAGCGGTGATGCCATTCCCGGTCAGCAGGTGAACCCCCAGGTCCAGACAGGCCGCAGGCTCCCCCGCCGCACAGGCGGTCTCGTAGAGCTTGACCACGCTCTCGGTGTCCAGCCGCGCGTGCCCGGCCACCACCATGCGGGCCAGGTTGTAGCAGGCCTGGCCATGGCCTCCCTCGCAGGCCTGGCCATAGAGGGCCACGGCTGCCGTGGGATCCGTGGCTTCCCGCTCGGCCCCCACCAGGTTGCAACCCCGGGGCTCTCCGTACTCG
>CAZMNK010000126.1:0-16295 GCA_964567625.1 uncultured Enterobacterales bacterium
TGGGGCGCACCCGTCCTGGTGGCTGTTGTCGTACTTCTGGGCCTCCACACAGCCGATGTGGCTGACCGCTACTACGCTCCGGAGCAGGATTTTGCGGCCTCTCTGGACTCGGAATTGCCCGAGTGGTCTCTCGAGGCCCTGGGCCATTGCGCTCTGATCAGTGAGGATGGACGGGTGCTTCCGGAAGACCAGCAGAGGTCCCACTTCAACCTGCTCGACCCGTGGGAAGCGGAGGCACTGCGGGACAGGCATGGCTGCCTGTTCTGGCTCGTGGGCTTCCAGGATTACCGGTGGTCCTCGCGATCGGTGCGGGACCGTCTGTTGCGGGTCGAGCACCTGTACGACACCCTGCCCCGGGCCGTAGTGAAAGACCACGACTCGGACTATGTGGGACTCGTGGTCCAGGTGGGGCCCCGTCGCCCAGGAACGTTCCACCCCGCTCCGGGTGTTCCGAAGAGCGCCGATGGCGCGCCAGGGAGACCATGAGCGTAGAAGACCGACCCCTTGAACGCCTCCTGGCCTCTCTTGTGGCCCGGGAGCGAACCCTGGGCCTGGTGGCCTGGGTCCTGGAACTCGGTGGTCTGGGGCTGGTGGTCTGGGCCATGGCCATGCTCCAGGCCTCCTCGGCGGCCACGGTGGGACTGGGACTGGGACCGGTGGTGGCCGGCCTGTTGGTGGGAGGCCTGACGACGATCTTCCTGGCGTGGCGACGATGGGGCCGGGCGGCGAACACCTTGCGCCAGGCGGGTCTTGTGGAGCGTCTGCGGCCCAAGCTCCGGGGCCGATTGCTGACCCTTGCGGAGCGTATCTCCGGTCCGCGAGGCCAGGAGTCCGTGGAGATCCTGGAGCTGACACGGGCTCGAGCAGCCCGGTGCATGGAAGGCTTCACCGACGCCCAGGTGCATCCGCGGGCTGGCCTCCACCCCTGGATGGCCGGGCTTGCCTGGGCGGCCCTGGTCTTCGTGGGTGTGGGGACCTGGTCGCCCGTGGGTCCACTGGACGCTTTCGGCTGGTTGGCGGCGGGGAGCCAGCCGGCTCATGCCCAGAAGGTGGTGCCGGCGATCGTGGTGGTCGACGAGGATGCCCTGGTGGGCGACCTTGTCATCACCTACGTCTACCCGGACTACACGGGACTGCCGCCGATGGAGGTGCCGAATTCCAACGGCACCGCTCATGGCCCGCTGGGTACCCAGGTGACCCTTCGGGCCCGGACCGCCGAGTCCTTTGTCGTGGCCGCGCTCCAGGTGGATGACCAGGAACCGATGGCAGCGACCCTGTCTGGTGGGCGGGATCTGAAGGCCGGGTTCGTGATCGAGGCTCCGGGGCACTATCGCTTCCTCCTCCGTACCGCGGACAGTGAAAGAAGAAGTCCGGACTATGCCATCGAGGTCGACGCCGATCAGCCTCCGGTGGTGGAGGTCCAGGCCGCCAGGGACAAGCTCGAGGTGGGGTGGGACGACCGCATTCCGTTCAGCTGGGAGGTCAGGGACGACTACGGGGTGATGGAGGCCAGCCTGCGCATTCGCGACGGTGAAGAGGCCAGGGATGTGTCCCTCAAGAAGGCCCTGGAGCCCACGGATCTACTGGAGGGCGGGCTGACCAAGACCCCCCAGGGGCTGGGGTTGAAGCCCGGTGACGAGGTCACCCTCGAGGTCGTGGGCCTGGACAATGATGCGGTCAGTGGCGGCAAGGAGGGGGTGTCACGCCCCATCCAGGTGGTGGTCCTTGGTCCCAAGGGCAAGCAACGACGAAACATGGCGCTGTGGAGAGAACTGCGGGACGCCATGGTCGACGCACTGGCGCCTTTTGCCGTGGAACCTTCCCCTCCGGCTCAGGTGCAGAGGGATCTTGCGGTCTGGGCCGGAGAAGCAGCCGGGCGACTGGATGGGATCGACGAGCTGGTCGACGAGTACTGGGATGCGTTTCAGTACACGTCCCTGGAAGCCATCCTGGTGGGAGAGACCCGGAGGCTGGCTGGCGGACTGTTCCGCTTTGTGCAGGAGGTCGCGGATCCCCGGTCGGCGGAAGCGGCCAACGCGGCGGATCTCGACAGCCTGGAGGCCCAACGCTGGGAACTCATCGAGCGGCTGGAACAGAACATCCTGACCCTGGACCTGCTGGTCCGACGCCGGGCCATCCAGGAACTCAACCAGGTCGCCGTGAAGTTGGTCTCCAGGGGAGATGCCCTGGAAGCCCGTGCAGCGGACGGGGGCGAGGTGTCGGAGATCACGACACGGTTGGACAGCCTGGATCGCCTGGAGTTGAACATGCGCAAGGCTGCCCGGGACGCGGACAGCGGCTCTCTCACCGACCTCGTGACCGCCGGGCTGGACGACGTGGACCGGTTGGAGGCACGGATTCGGGACGACCTGGTGAATGGGGGTGTGGCTCAGGCCAACCCTCAAATCGAGATGCTCGCCGACAATCTTCGGCGCATGGCCAAGGGCATCGACCACATGCAGCGAGAGATGGAAGCGGCCGAGGACCAGACACAGGACATGCTCAAGGAACTGATGGAGGAGCTGGCCCGGCTGGAGGCGGCAGAGAGGGCATTGCTGGCCACGACGGAACAGACCCGCAAGGAGGACGGAGACCAGGACTGTGAAGAGGCGCTCTGGGCTCCGGCGGCGACCCTGGGGCGCGAGGTCGAGGAACGCACGCAGCGGGCCCATGACGCCCTGGCGGAGAGCGGTTCCAGCATTTCCATCACCCAGGTCGAAGGGGCCTTGCGACAGGCGGAGCGCCTGAGTCGGGCTGTGGAGGCACGTGACCTGGTCGGGGCCCGCTATGAGGCCGCGCAGACAGCTCTGCGTCTGGACAAGACCGCACGGCGACTGGAGATGGAAGCTCGTTGGTCCCAGGAGGGGAGTACCCCGCCGGATCCAGGGGTGCTGAGAGACCTGCAGAGGGCAGCTTCTCGGTCCGAGCAGGTCTATCGCCTGGTGGAGCGGATCCACCTCTGCCTGAACACGGGCACGCCGGACCTTGCCCAGGCAGCACAGGAACTGGGGGAGGACCAGGCCAATCTACGGCAGGAGACCGGTGAGGCTCGGGACCAGGCGGAACAACTGGACCAGATGGCGGCACCCATGGGATTGCCGGGGGTGGTGGATGCGATCGAGGCCGGGCTCGACGAGATGGAACGTGCCGAAGACAGCCTGGAGCACGCTCGGGTCCAGGAGGCAGAAGGAGCCGAAAGCGCTGCAGCCGACCGGCTCTGGCAGGCCCAACAGCAGCTGGCCCAGGGTGCCCAGGCGCTGGAACAACTCAAGCAGGCGATGCAGGGAACGGGCAGTCGTGGTCGTCGAGACCAGGACCATGACGGCTCAGCGGGGGAGGGGGACGACTACCGGGACAACCAGGAGATCGAGATTCCGATCGACGATTTGCTGGATGCCGAGGCATACCGAAAGGCCTTGTTGGAAGGCATGCAAGCCGAGGTCCCCCCGGAATTCGAGGCGCTCAAGCGGAGGTACTATGAAGAACTGGTTCGCCAGTAGCGCCGCGTTCCTGGCGCTGGCCGGCGGCCTGGTCGCCAGTCCTGCCCGAGCCGCGACCATCGTGGAGGCCGCAGCCTGTCTCGAGAGGACTCATCTCACCTGTGCGCGAGAGCAGGTGGATGCACTCCGGGCCTCGGGACTCGAAAACGATGCCCTGGACAGGCTGGAGGCGCGGGTCTGGTTCCATGAGGGCCGGTTTGTGGAGGCGGCCGGGGCCCTGACCCGTCTCGCCGAGTCTCGGCCCGAGGATTTTGCCGAAGGGACCGAGGGCGGCTTCAAGCTGAAGCTCTACACCGAGACGGCCCAGGCCCACGAGAACATGGTCACCACCGTGGTCGGCAACGTGACCCTGGTGCATCACCCGGGCATCGACCGGATGCTGGCGGACGAGGCGATCGAAGCCCTGACCCTCGCCCAGGAACGCATCGCACCGCTTTTGGGTGGCAATCCTCCGGAACCGGTCCGGATCGAGATCTACCCGGACGGAGATGCCTTTACGAAGGCGTCGAGCCTGCCCCTGGAGGCCATCCAGACCACGGGGGTGGTGGCCATCTCCAAGTGGAATCGGCTGTTGATGGTGAGCCCTCGGGTGTTGGGCCGGGGCTATGGCTGGAAGGACACCCTGGTGCATGAGTGGATCCATGGCGTGGTGGCCTGGCATTCCAACGACCGCTGCCCGGTCTGGCTCCAGGAGGGAATAGCCAAGGGCCTGGACATGCTCTGGCACCAGGAGGACTTCACCCTGAGTGTGCAGATGCAGGGGCTTCTTGCCGAGGCTCTGAAGACCGGGGAGTTCGTCCAGTTGGAGCAGATGCATCCCTCCTTTGCGCTGCTGCCCAGTGCGGACATGGCAGGGCTGGCCTATGCCCAGGTCGCCACCCAGGTGGAACTGGTGCGTCAGCAGGTCGGAGAGGATGCCATGGCAGAGGTGCTCCAACGCATCTCCGCTGGCGAAGACGCCGATGACGCGCTCTTCGGGGTCTATGGGGCGTCGAACCAGGAGGAGTTCTGGACTGACTGGAAGGCCTTTGTGGCTGGAATGGACCTGGTCCAGGAGCGCCTTGCCGCCTTGCCGACGGTGTTGGATGGACAGGGCGATGCCTTTGCCACCGACCCCCACCTCTCCCGGGACCGGGCCCTTGCCGACAAGGCTCGGCTGGGGGACCTGATGGTTGAGCGGCGCCACTTTGATGCTGCGCTGCTCTACTACCAGCAGGCCTTGCCACCAGACGACCAGCCGGGCCCCGACCTTGCGCTCCGGCTCGCCGAGACGCACCAGGGCATGGGCCGAGCGGACGAGGCCCGCGCCATCCTGGCGGAGAACCTCAACTACTACCCGGAATACGCGCCAACCCATCGTCTGTTGGGGGAGCTGTTGCTCAACGCAGGAGAGGTCCAGGGGGCCATCGAGGAGTTGGCTCTGTCCACGGAGACCGACCCCTTTCACATGGAAACCCAGTTGACGTTGGCCAGGCTCTATTCCCAGACCGGTCAGGAGGAAGCTGCTGCCCGGCGCAGGGGCTACGTGGACATCCTCAACTATCGCTGAGAAGCATCACTCGTTCGCTGTCCGCCAGGGACAGCCGCAGGTACCGATGTCAGACATTGCCCTCTTTGAACAGTTCGAGGCCACCCGAGAGCGTCTCCTGGAACAGATCCGACGCGTGATCGTCGGTCAGACCGAGGTGATCGAGCTCATGCTGACCGGGCTCTTTGCCCAGGGACACTGTCTCTTCATCGGCGTGCCCGGTCTTGCCAAGACCCTGCTGGTCTCCACCACGGCACAGGCGCTGGGCCTGCGTTTCAGCCGCATTCAATTCACGCCGGACCTCATGCCGGCGGACATCGTGGGCACGGAGATCCTGGAGGAGGACCGGACCACAGGCCAGCGTGCGATGCGGTTCATCCACGGACCGGTCTTTACGAACATGCTGCTGGCCGACGAGATCAACCGCACGCCTCCCAAGACCCAGTCCGCCCTGCTCCAGGCAATGCAGGAACGGGAGGTCACGGCAGGAGGGCGCACGACCAGCCTGGAAGCGCCCTTCCAGGTCTTCGCGACCCAGAATCCCATCGAGCAGGAGGGCACCTACCCCCTGCCCGAGGCCCAGCTCGACCGCTTCATGCTCTCGATTCACGTGGACTACCCCAGCGAGGAAGAGGAGGTCGAGGTGGTCCGTCGGACCACGATCGGGGAAAGGACAGAAGTGGACGTCGTGGTGGAGCGGGAGCAGCTGTTGGCGCTCCAGGCACTGGTGCGTCGGCTACCGGAGAGCGATGAGGTCACTCGCTATGCGGTCCGCCTGGCCCGGATGACCCGGCCCGGCCCGGATGCCCCCGAGGCCACGCGAAACTGGGTTCGTTGGGGAGCCGGGCCTCGGGCCAGCCAGTACCTGTCCCTGGGGGCAAGGGTCTGGGCGGCACTCCACGGGAACGAGGTGCCCCATGTGGACGATGTTCGGGCGGTGGCGCGAGCCGTGCTCGGACACCGGGTCCTTCTCAACTTCCAGGCCGAGGCCCAGGGCATTTCACCCGCCCAGGTGATCGAGGAGATCCTGGAGCGCGCGTGACCCAGGTCCTCACCCCGTGGGAGCCGGAGGTCCTGGCTCGGATTCACCACCTTCACCTGGTGGCCCGTCGGGTCGTTGAGGGGGTCCTGCACGGTGCCCACCGCAGTCGGCGACTGGGTCCAAACGTCGAGTTTGCCGACTACAAGGAGTACTCGGCAGGGGACCCCTTGCGCGACCTTGACTGGCGGGTCCTGGCCCGTTCGGACCGACTGGTGGTCAAGCGCTACGAGGCCGAGACCGAGCTGGCCTGCACCCTGGTTCTCGACGCTTCTGGAGACACGGGGACCGGAGACCAGGCGGTTCGCGGCAAGCTGCCGCCCAGGGGCAGCAAGTTGTCCTACGGCGTCGCCCTGGCAGCCACGCTGGCCTACTTTCTCCACTTGCACGGGGAGCCGGTGGGGCTGGTGGTCCTGGGGGGAGAAGGGGTTCGTCAGTCCTGGATCCCTCCTCGCGGGGGACGGCAGCACCTCTCGATGATCTTTGCCTCCCTGGCGAGCGTTCGCGCTGGAGGGCGGGCAGACCTGGCCGAGGGCCTGGCGCGGTTTTCTCCACGGGTGCCTCGTCGAGGCCTGGTCGCGTTGATCACCGACTTCATGGAGCCTTCGGACCGATGGCATCCCGCCCTGGGAGGGCTTGCCCGCCGCCGGGCAGACCTGGTGGCCTTCCACCTGCTCGATCGCCGGGAACTGACCATGGACTATGACCGTCCCCTGGTGGTCTTCAGTCCCGAAGGGGGTGAGGCCTTGCCGATCGATCCGGGTGGAGACCACGGGGAATTCAACCAGGTGGTGGGGGAGTGGTTGGACGAGGTGAAGGGCACCGTGTTGGGGCAGGGGGGACGCTACCTGCCGACCTGGACGGATTTGCCCCTGGAGTCTGTGCTCCGGCGTGTCATCCAGGGACTCCTGTGAGAAGAGCGGGCCGATGACCCTTTCCTTCCTGGCGCCGGTGGCGCTTGGGTTGGGCCTGCTCGTGGCCGGACCGATCCTGGCGCACCTGGCCCGCCAGAAGCCGGTGGAGCGGCTGCCCTATGGAGCGATGATGCTCGTGGAGCGGTTGGTGAAGCGCTTGCGCCGGCGTCGGCGCTTGCGGGATCTGCTCCTGCTCGTTCTGCGGGCCCTGGTGGTTCTCGCCGTGGTGCTTGCGGTCGCTCGACCCGAGGTCTCCTGGCCGGGCGATGTGCCCGAGTTCGGAGGGACCGGGCGGGTTGTGCTGGTCATCGATGACTCGATGTCGATGTCCCTGCGTACCTTTCCAGGGGGACCGACCC
This sequence comes from uncultured Enterobacterales bacterium, assembly GCA_964567625.1. Classification (GTDB taxonomy): domain Bacteria; phylum Myxococcota_A; class UBA796; order UBA796; family CAJQPC01; genus CAYFPX01. Next base: position 7,341 of record CAZMNK010000126.1, read on the forward strand.
TGTTCAGCAAGGCCCAGGGAGAGGCACTGGGGTTGATCGAGGACCTTCCCGACGGGGCCCAGGTGGGCCTTGTGCGTATCGGGGGCGGTGCCGAGGCGCTGACAGCGTCGTTGATCGAGGACCGGGGAGTGCTGGTGGCGGCCCTGCAGGCCGTGGAGCCGAGCCATGGCCGGACCGACCTGAGTGGGGGACTTCGGGCAGCCCGTGAGTTGCTCCAGGGTGAACCTGGCGAGGTCCTGGTCTTCACCGACCAGGCCGGTCCGGGGGTGGTCAGTGGTGCCACCGAGGAGATGGGGTGGTTGTTGGAGCGCGGGAGTTCTGTGATCCCGCGGATCGTCGAGGCAGGAGATCTGGGGAACCTGGTCGTCTCGGATGCCACCTATGGGGAGGGGCTGGAAGGAGGCACCATCACCGTGCGGGTGGAGAACTTCGGACCCGGCGAGGTCGAGGCTCCTGTTCGTGTGGTCCTGCCTGACGGCTCGGAGATCAATGCTTTTGTCCTTGTGGCGGCCGACGGAGCCGCTGAGGTCCAGGTGACCGTTCCGCCAGAGGTTCCAGGGGGCATTGGCTCGGCGCAGGTCCTGGACCCTGGCCTGGGCATGGACAATGTGCGTTCCTTTCACGTGCCCAGGGTCGGGGCCTCCCGGGTGCTGGTGGTGGATGGGGACCCGGGAGCCACCCCTGTGCGCTCCGAGGTCTACTTCCTTGAACGAGCATTGGCGCCGTGGGGGGAAGTTCGGGGAGGGGTACTTCCAGAGGTTGTCGCTCCGGCGGGGCTGGGGGGCCTGGATCCGGACGTACACCAGGTCGTGTACCTGGCGAACCTCTCGGACCCGGCTGTCTGGGCTGCCGACCTGGTCGACTTTGTGCGTGACGGGGGCGGGCTGGTGGTGAGCCTGGGCAGCAATGTGACCGCGGATCGCTACAACGCTGCGCTCCGGGAATTGATGCCTGTCCGGCTCAGGAAGGCCCGCAGCCTGGTCGCCGCTGCGGCAGATGGTGGGGTTCCCCTGGTCCTTCCGGACCCCGAGGACCGTCTGTTCCGGCCCTTCACCCGGCAAGGGCGGCGAGGCCTGGCCGAGATCGAGGTCAAGGTCGCCTGGACGCTGGAGCCCTACGACGAGTCCGAGAATGTGCGGACCCTGCTGCGCCTGGAGGATGGGAACCCCGTGCTGATCGAGCACAAGGTGGGCCGAGGCCGGGTGTTGCTGTGGACCTCGACGATGGATCTGGACTGGACGAACCTGCCCCTCCAGGCCGCCTTTCTGCCCTTGATCCAGCGGGTCACGAGTTGGTTGGGGGGAGAGGCGGGCATGTCCTCGAATCGCTTCGAAGGGTGGGTCGGAGAGCCCATGGCCGTGCCCCTGCCGGAAGGTGGAGGAGACCCCACTCTGCTTGGCCCGGAGGAACAGGAGCTGGCATATACGATTCGGGGTGGTTCCGAGCCCGCGGTGCGCTTCGTCCCCAAGGCACCGGGGGCCTACAGCCTGCGCTTTGACGGGACCCCTCCTTTTGCCTGGATGGCGGTCAATGTGGACCCGCTGGAGAGTGACGTGCGTGTCACCGAGGAGCTGGCCGGGGTGGAAGCCCAGCTCAAGCCCGAGCTTTTCCTGCGCAAAGCGGAACTGGGGCTGTGGGCTGTGTGGCTCGGCCTGGGTCTGCTCGCCTTGCAGGGCATCTTGAGTCGAATCCTGGCCCGGAGGGTTTCGGCATGAGGCGGCGGGACCTGTTGGCAGCTTTGCCCGCCTGGATGGTCTCGGGGCACGTCCACGCCCTCGGTCGGAGCTCCGAGGCCGACGTGGCCGAGGTCATGCTGCCCTCGGGCACGGTGTCCCGTCCGGATGCCTGGACCCGGTTGCTCTATGAGCTGGAGGTGACCACGAGCATCGAGACGGTGACCACGGTGGTCCAGCTTCCCCCCGAGGATCCCGCACTGTTCGACCACCCCTTCGCCGTCATGTCGGGGACGGGTGCCTTCCCCCCACTCAGCTCCGAGGCCCGGCAGCAGCTGGTCCGGTACATCAGCTACGGCGGTTTCCTGCTCTTTGACGACACGACGGGGCTGGAGACCTCGGGGTTTGACACCTCGGTGAGAAGGCTGTGCGGCCGGCTCTTCCCGACCCGGCCACTGGCGGCGCTGCCTTCGGACCACTCCCTGTACCGGGCCTTCTTCTTGATCGACCGCCCGGTGGGGAGGCTGTCCGTCTGGCCGCGTCTGGAAGGTGTGACCCTGGGTGAGACCACGCCGGTCATCTACAGTCGCAATGACCTGGGTGGGGCCCTGTCTCGAGACGGGACCGGGCGTCAAGCGCTCCCGGTCGACAACGGGGTTCCTGCCCAGAGGCGCCAGGCGGTCAAGTTGGGCGTCAACCTCTACGTGTACGCGCTGACATCCAACTACAAGAAGGACCAGGCCCACGTGAAGGCCCTCATGGAACGGGGTCGCCTGGAGTGAGCACGGGAACCCTCATCTGGTCAGCCCCCCCCGTGGTGCTGGTCCTGTCGGTACTGCTGGGAATGGTGACCCTGGGCTTCGCCTGGCGGCGAACGGGAGGAGAGCGTCGGGGCCTGGAGATGGCGTTCTTGGTTCTGGTCGTGGTTGCGGTGGTGCTCGCTGCGGCCGGGCCGGTGTGGGTGGTGGAAGGAAAGCGCCGTGAGAAGCCCAGGTTGGTCGTCCTGGTGGATGACTCCCGGTCCATGGGGGTGCTTGAAAACGGGGTCTCCCGATCCATCCAGGTGGACGAGGCCCTGGCCGTTTTGGGTGAAGAGCATGTGATCGAGCGCTTCACCTTCTCCTCTGCTCTCCAGGCCGGGGCGTTGCCGGCTTTTCGAGAGTCCGACACCGACCTGGGGGCGGCACTCCAGCAGATTCGCGAACGCTTTGCCGGCGAACAACTGGCCGGGTTGGTGGTCATCACCGATGGCATCGACCGTGGGGGCCTGGGGCGGGTCCTGCGCGAGGAGGGCACCCTGGAGCTGGCCCGGCTCCCGGGACCCCTGACGCTGTACCAGGTGGGATCGGTGGACCAGGTGCGCGACCTGTCGTTGGCGGGTCTCCAGACCGGAGACTTTGCCTTTGTGCGCACTCCCTTCTCGGTGACGGTGGACGTCGAAGGACCCGGGTTCGGCGACCGCAAGGTGCCTGTGACCCTGACCCGGGACGGGGCACTGGTGGGGCGAAAGGAAGTCCGGCTGGATGAGGAGGGTCGTGGTCAGGTCTCGTTCACGGTCACCCCGACTCGCCCGGGTCGCTTCAGCTACGAGGCTTCTGTGCCCGTGTACGACGGGGATGCAGTGCCGGGAAACAACGCCATGGCGGTCGTTGTTCGTGTCGTACGGGACAGGCTTCGCATCCTGCAGGTCTGTGGAGCACCGAGCTTCGATCAGAAATTCCTGCGGCTCTTCCTCAAACAGGACCCGGCGGTGGACCTGGTGTCCTTCTTCATCCTGCGGACCAACGAGGATCTGAGCGGTCCCTACGACTACAGCGAGTCCGAGCTGTCCCTGATCGAGTTTCCCTATGAGCGCCTGTTCTCGGACGACCTGTGGACCTTTGACCTCGTGGTCTTCCAGAACTTCGACTACGCGCCCTACTTTCGCTACCGTTCCGACGAGCTGTTGGGGAACCTGGCGGAGTACGTCCGGGCTGGAAATGCCCTCGTCATGGTGGGTGGGGACCGTTCCTTCGACCTGGGCGAGTATTTCCAGACGCCCCTGGCGGAAGTGCTTCCCGTCAAGTTGGGGGTGAAAGGGGAGCCGGTGGACGCGGCAGCCTTCAAGCCGGAGCTGAGCACCCAGGGGATGCACCACCCGATCACCCGGCTCGTGGGGGATCCCACTGAGAACGAGGCGTTGTGGTCTCGGCTGTCTCCCTTGGATGGGCTGAACCTGAACAATGGATTGGCGCCGGGCTCGGCAGCGCTGTTGACTCACCCGCACCAGCGAGACCCCGGGGGAAGTCCGCTTCCAGTCCTGGCGATACGGGAGGCGGGCCAGGGACGCACCATGGCGCTCATGGGCGACTCCAGTTGGCGCTGGGTGATGGCGGAGTCGGCGCGAGGGCATGGCAACCAGGCCTACCTGCGCTTCTGGAAGAACGCGATTCGATGGCTCGTCCGGGACCCGGCCGGGGAGCCCGTCCAGGTGGAAGCGGGTCAAGAGAACGCCTTGCCGGGTGAAACGATGCGGCTTGTCGTCCGGGTCCGGGACGTGGGATTTGACCCGGTGCCCGATGCTCGGGTGGCCTTGACGGTGCAGGGACCGGAAGAGACCCAGGTGACAGAGCTGGTGACCGACGTTCATGGTGAGGCGGTGCTGCAGTTCGAGGCGCGGGAGCGTGGTGCCCACCGGGTTGAGGCCGAGGCCACGACGGACTCTGGGGCCACCCTGGGCACCGGGACCACGGTCTTTGCGGTGACCAGCCGAGACCCCGAACTGGAGCACGTGGTCCCGGACCAGGCTCTGCTCTCGGCGCTGGCAGAGGCCACAGAGGGCGTCCTGCACCTTCCTGGCGCCTATGGTCCGCCCAAGCTCGATGACGACGCGGGGCGTTGGGTCATGGACCGAAAGGAGAAGCCCCTCTGGGCGGTGGCCTGGCTACCGTTGTGGGTGGGGCTCTTCGGGTCCCTGTCCTGGTGGATTCGTCGGCGGTCCGGAGGCCGATAGGGGTGGCCTCCGGGCTTCAAGGGTGGACCGGGTTCGTGTCCGAGAGACGGCGGGAAGCCAGCATGCCGCAAGCGGCTTCGGTGGAGCGCCCCACGCTGTAGCGAAGGGTGAAGGGCAGGCCATGGGCCGCCAGGGCATCGATGAAACGATTCCTTTCGTCGGGGGTCGAGCGCCGGTAGCCATCGGGTCGGCTGTCGTTCACGTCGATGACATTCAGCCGGAAGCGCAGCCCTTCAAAGGCTTCCACCAGAGCCTCAACCTCTTCGGGGCCGTCATTGATGCCACCCATGAGAACCCAGGCCAGGGTGAGTTTGTGTCCCTGGTCCTGAAGTTGATGAAGCGCCCTGGCCAACTCAGGCATGGACCACTTGGAGGCGACGGGAAGAAGTCGCTGTCGCTTCTCCGGGAGGGCCGAGGTCAAGGACACGATGAGTCGATAGCGTGCACCGCTGGCGCCAAACCGCTGGATCTGTGGCACCAGTCCCACTGTGGAGATGGTGATCGCCTTGTGGTCGACGCGGCCGCCACAGGGGTGGTTCAGCACCGCGGCAGCCTGCATGACGGCCTCGTAGTTGTGGAAGGGCTCTCCCTGACCCATGAAGACCGCCCCGCTCACACGCCCGGAGGCCTGGTCCCGGAGGGTGCAGAAGGCGCTGACGATCTCCCAGGGCTCCAGGTGCCGTTGGAGCCCCAGTCGTCCCGTGGCGCAGAAGTCGCAGCCCATGGCACATCCTGCCTGTGAGGACAGGCAGACCGTGTGGTGATCAGGCTTTTCCAGGCCGATCCGGACCGCCTCGAACAGCACCCCATCCCAGGCTCGGAACAGCACCTTTGTGCTGTTGTCCGTGGGGTCCTTGACCTGCTCCAGGACTTCGGGCCGCTCCCAGCTGAAGTGCTCCTGGAGTTCGGCCCGGTGGGCCTTGCTGATCGGCCTTGCCATGTCCTGGAGGTCTGGACGTCCCTCGGCGATCAGGTGGGCCAGGACCCGACGGGCTTCCCCCAGGTTCAGGGAGATTCCATGGGCCTGGGCGGCCTGGACCAGGTCCGTCGGTCGCATGCCCAGCAGGTTGGAGGGAGACATCTCCGATTCCTAACGCCGCAGGGAAGGGTCAGTTCTCGGGGCTGGTGGGCGGACGCCACTTCAAGCCGACCATCACCAGCAAGGGGGCTGTCGGCCGTGCACCATAGGGGCGCCAGGAAGTCACTGTCCGGGTGTTGGTCAGGTTGGTGCCTGTGCCGTAGAGAGTGAAGCTCTCCCCCAGGTTCACCTGGGCTGCGGCATCGACCAGGACAAGAGGGGGAATGTCCTGGTCCGTGGCAGGGAAGCCCCCCGCCTCGTTCAACATGGCACTGCGGGCGGTCACACCCACGCTGACCGACCACTGTTCGTGCTGCAGGGTGGCGCGTCCCTGTCCCTGGTGTTCGGGCACATAGGGCAGGCTGTCGCCGACACCCACGGTGCCGAATTGCGGAAATTCGGACACGAAGCCGGTCCGAAAACTCGACTGGGTCCAGGAGTAGCTTCCAGACAGGGGGACCTCCAGGGGAACCGGCAACTGGAGGGTCCAGCTGGCAGTGGCCTCGGCCCCGTAGACCCAGACATCGCCGCCGTTGTACTGCTGGCCCACCTGGTCGCCATCGCATCCGCCGGAGAGCGTGCAGGTTCCGGTGAGGTTCTTGTAGTCGTTGAAAAAAGCCACGAACTCGGCCTGTCGGTCCGCATTCGACCAGCGAACGCCGGCCTCGTAGTTCCAGCTGACTTCCGGTTGGACCTCGCTCGGCTGGCCGGGCGCGACGGGGGAGAAGCCCCTGTGGACCCCGCCAAAAACGTCCAGGTCGTCGGTGATCCCGTGGAGCGCGGCGAATCCGGGCAGCACTGTTGGACGGAGAGTGGGGTCTCCGGGCTTGTCGCCTTCGTCAGAGAGCTGGGTCCGGATGAACTCCACCCGGGCGCCGGGGAGCAGGTGGAGCTCGCCGATGACCAGGTCCTCGTGGGCGTGCATGGCCAGTGCCGTGGCGGTGGCCTGGCTGTCGGTGGTGGTCTCGGTCACGCCGTTCAGGTCCACCAGGGTGCCCTGGTTCATCCCGTAGGCCCGCTGGGTGTGGAGGCGACTCACCATGTCGTGGTGAATCCTGGCTCCGAAGTCCAGCCGAGAGGACACCCGGTCACCGACGACCTCCCAGGAGGCCGCCGTCTGGATCCCCGCGCTGTGGTAGCGCCGGTCATTGGTTTCGATCATCAGGGACTGTCCCGAGGTGGTCGTGTCCTCTTCCCCCTTGAGCACGGCCAGGTAGACCTCGGACTGCCCGCCACTGGGGTCCGCCTGCAACAGGTCGTGCAGGTCCGGCCCTTCTGAGAAGCCATTGAGCTTGGTCCAGCTTCGGGACAGGTAGTGGTGGTAGGCGACGGTGCGAATCTCGATGTTCGGATTTGGATCCAGGTGCCAGGCCAGCTCGGCCTGGGTTCGATTCCAGTTCATCAGGCCCAGGGCGCTGGCGGCGTAGCGGCGGTTGGGTGTGAGGCTCAGATCGTCGGCAGTGAGGCCCAGGTAGGTCTCGTTGGAGGTCTCGTTGGCAAAGCCCAGCTTCAACTCCAGGCGGTGGGCGGGGGCCGGCCCCCACCACCCCTTGAGCATGGCCTCGGTGTGGTCAAAGCCGGTGGGTCCATCGTTGTCGAGTTCCTTGAAGCCATTGCTGCGCAGGTGCACGACCTCGGCGAGTACCCCGGACCGTTCGGAGCTTGTGCCGACATACCCGTGAACCTTGCCGGTCATTTGGAGGCCTCCGGCGAGGTCCAGTCCGGTTTCGAGTTCTTCGGGGACCTCCCGGGTGCGCAGGTTGATGGCGCCACCCACCGTGTTGGGGCCATGACGGATCGAGGCGGGTCCCTTGAAGACCTCGACGGCCACCATGCGGGTGCTCATGGGGAAATAGTAGGCAGCGGGTGCTGCATAGGGGGCTGGGGCCAGCAGTACCCCATCCTCCATCAGCGTGATCTTGGCACTTCGATCGCTGTTGGCTCCGCGGATGCCCAGGTTCGGACGCAGTCCAAACCCGTCCTCGTTCCGGCTGGTGACCCCCGGGACTTCGGCGACGATCTGCTCGATGTTGTTGTACTCGAATCGTTCCAGGGTCTCCTCGTCCACCGCGTGGGCACTACCAGCGACCCGCAGGTTGCCGTCTTCCACCACCAGCATCGTCATTCCGATCACACCCTGTTCCGTGGTGGTGGAGGTCTCACTGGGGGGAGGGGACTCGGGCTCCGTCTCCTCGGTGGGCTCCGTCTCCTCGGTGGGCTCTGTCTCCTCGGTGGGCTCTGTCTCCTCGGTGGGCTCCGGGTCCTCGGTGGGCTCCGTCTCCTCGGCGGGGTCGGCGGGCTGGGCCTGGACTGGCCCGGCGACCAGGAGGGTGGTTGCCAGCACGCCCATGGAGGGCCACAGTGCCCGGAATGGGCCAAACCACGCGGAGAGCAGGTCATCCTGGTGATTGCGTTCCCCCTGGGCGATGCCAAAGGTATGGGGTGGGCGCTCGGAGACGATGAGGGTGTCGGCCAGCCGATCCCAGAGCGCCAGCCAGGTGCCGAAGTTGGTGTCCCTGTGCGCAGGATCGGCGCTGTGGTGAAGCTGGTGCTGGGCGGGAGAGAGACACCAGCGTTCCACCGCTGCCGGAAACCGCAGCCAGACATGGCTGTGGCGGAGGTTTCCGAAGATCACGTTGAGCACCAGCCCCAGGGCCGGGACCCCCATCAACTGCAGATCAATCGCAGCCCCGCGAAAGGCCCAGAAAAAGGCGGCGGTCACCGTGCCGGTCACCAGCACGCCACGCAACTGGTAGAGCCAGGACTCCACCGGGTGGAGACGGTGAAAGGTGAGCGGTGTCAGGACCTCTGCGCTGTGGTGGACCTGGTGAAAGGCCCAGAGGGCATCGACCCGGTGCAGACACCAGTGCAGGGCAAAGCGACTGGCGTCCCTGGCGACGAAGAGCACCAGGCTGTAGATCAGTGCCAGGACCCACTGTGGAACCTGGGAGGGCGTCGGTGCTCCCACCAGGCCATCCATCCATCGCACCAGGTGAGTGGCCAACCACCAGGCGCCCGCCACGCCGCCTGTTCCCCGGATCAGGCCCAGCAACTGGCGTCCCCACATCAACTGGAGGTCCAGCTGGGCCGAGGAGTGGCGCAGCGTGTTGCCCAGGTGAGCCCACTTCCGCCGGAGACCGGTTCTCCTGGTCACCACCGCTGCGACCAGTGCGGCGACCAGCAGACCACCCCACCAGGTCCGACTGGCGGGG
>CAZMNK010000127.1:0-16228 GCA_964567625.1 uncultured Enterobacterales bacterium
CGTCCTCACAGGGAGCGTGGGCAACGAGGGGGGCACCTCCCTGAACTCCTGAACAAGTTCGTCCCCAAGCCCTACCGGCAGCCTCCGCCCTTCGACGCCTGGAACGAGCTTCACCTGCCCCACGAGTGGCCCTTTGCCTTCTACGAGATGAGCTTCCTGTTGCCTCACTTCCTCGACGAGGGCAGGGGCGACGTCGACGTCTACTTCACCCGGGTCTACAACCCGATGTGGATCAACCCGGATGGCTTCATGTGGATGGAAGCCCTGCGGGACCCCGAAAAGTTCAAGTGCCACGTGGCGCTGACGCCCACCTGGAACGAGTCCGCCTGGTTTGCCGACTACGTGCTCCCCATGGGCCACGCGGCAGAACGCCACGACCTGATGAGCCAGGAGACCCACTCCGGAATGTGGATCGGTTTTCGACAGCCCGTCCGTCGGGTGGCACTGGAAAGAGCAGGCAAGACGGTGCGCTGGACCTGGGAAGCAAACCCCGGCGAGGTCTGGGAGGAGAACGAGTTCTGGGTTGAGTTGACCGCCCGCCTGGATCCGGACGGCTCTCTGGGCATCCGCAAGTACGTGGAGAGCGCCCAGCATCCCGGCGAAACCATCAGCCAGGACGAGTACTGGAGCTGGATCTTCGAGCACAGTGTGCCCGGACTGCCCGAAGCGGCCACCGCCGAGGGTCTCAGCCCGCTGGCCTACATGCGCAAGTACGGCTGCTTCGAGGTGGAGCAGAGCAACTACCTTCCCTACGAGGCCGACCAGGGCCAGGTGCCCGAGGGAAGCAGCCTTGGAACCGAGGGCCTGGTGACCGGACCGGACGGGGACCGGCTCGGCGTGATGGTGGATGGGGTGCTTCGCGAGGGCTTCAAGACCCCAAGTGGCAAGCTGGAACTCTTCAGCAAGACCCTGCGGGACTGGGGCTGGCCGGAACTGGAACGGGTCGTGCCCTGGTGGCTGAAGAGTCACGTGCACCCGGATGAGATCAACCGGGAGGCCGGCGAGATGATCCTCCTGCCGAATTTCCGTCTGCCGACCCTCATCCACACCCGAAGCGCCAACTGCAAGTGGCTCTACGAGATCAGCCACACCAACCCCATCTGGATGAACCCGGTCGATGCCAGCCGCATCGGCGTGGACACCGGTCAGCTGGTGCGGGTCGAGACCGCCATCGGCTGGTTCGTGGACAAGGTCTGGGTGACGGAGGGCATCAAGCCCGGCATCATCGCAATGAGCCACCACCTGGGTCGATGGCGACTCCAGGACGATGTCGGCGGTAATCGAAGCACAAGCGCCCTGGCCCAGCTCGACGAGGACGTCGACGGAGGACGCACCCTACGGCTGTTGAAGGGCGGTGGTGCCCACGAGTCCGTCGACCCGGACACCAGCAGGGTCTGGTGGGAAGACGTCGGGGTCCACCAGAACCTCACCCACCCCGTGCAGCCGGATCCATTGAGTGGCCACCACTGCTGGCTCATCCGCGCCCTCTCCGTCCGAAAGGCCGGCCCAGGCGAAGAGCACGGGATGGTGTTCGTCGACACCCAGAAGTCTCGGAGCGTCTACAGGGACTGGATCGCCCTGACCCGCTCCGCCGTCGACCACAGCCCGGATGGGACCCGCCGACCACTGTGGCTCAAACGGCCCCTGAAGCCTGTGGCCTCGGCCTACCGCCTGCCCGATAAGCCATTCGGACGCTGAAAACGGTGGCACACGAGATCCTCGTCGCTCGCCAGCGGGCCTATGCCCTCCTGGGGGGGGTGATCCGACACGGGGTCCGAGAGCGAGACCTTCCCGCAATTGGCACCGTCCCAACCCTGGCCGAGTGCCTGTCTGTTCCAGCGGATCTCACCGAAATCGCCGCCGCTCACCACGGCCTGTTCCAGCTCGACGTGCCCCCCTACGAGAGCTTCTTCCTGCAGCCGGATCGCCTTCTGGGCGGAACCACCACCGACTCCGTGAGCGTGGCATACCGACTCGGGGGCTTTGTCCCCGACACCTCCGACGTGGCGGCGGATCACCTCGGCGTGGAGTTGACCTACCTGTCCTGGCTCGGCGGCGCCCGGGCCGACGCCGCCGAGGACGGAGAGGCCTCCCAGGACCGACGCATCGAGGAACTGGAACGGGTCTTTCTCGACCAGCACCTCCTGCGATGGCTCCCGATCCTGGAGGCCGCGATTCCGGACCGAGGGGGCCTCTTCGGGCGAGTCCTGGAACTCGCCTTGACCCTGGCCCGGGAACACCGCGCCTCGATTGCGGGATCCCCAGCACCGTGGGAACTCCCCCAGGCACCCGATCTGGACGCCCCGGAGACCCGGTTGCGAGACATCGCCGAGGCCCTCTGCACCCCTTGCCATGCAGGCGGCCTGCTGACGCGAACCGCACTGGCGGAGATCGGTCGACGGGATCGACTCCCTCAAGGCTTCGGGGACCGGACACAGACCCTGGCCAACCTGTTCCGCTCCGGCGCCCGTTTTGGCGTCCTCGACCAGGTGCTGTCTCGGATCGACGAGCGCTTCCAGGCCTTCGAATCCACCGCTGCCAGGGGAGCACCCGGAGAACCCTGGGAGGCCCGAGCACGCCTCACACGGGACCGCTTGAAGGGAATGCGGACTCGTCTCTCGGAGCTCGCGGACACCTGAAGTCCCGAGAGACGGGACGTGGGCTAACTGCCCTTCAACACCCGCCAGGACCTGTCCAGGATCGCCTCGACCTCGGCAGCATCCGCGCTGTAGCGTTCGATGAGTTCCTCCAGGAGCACTTGCCTTCCCTCGCCAGTCACAAAGAGGAAGTGGCAGACCGCTGCAACCGAGCCCGGGGACCCTGTCAACTGCAGTTCCCGGCCCATCGAGACCGCCCTGGAGATTTCATCCAGCCCAAACTCCAGGTCCAGGAGTGCGGCGATGATCTCCTGCTCGGCCGCAGGCAGCCCGTCAAAGTCGAGCACGGGCAGCATCATTCGTCCGTGGAGACTCTCCATCACCGGCCGGAGAACCCTGCCTTCTTCGCCCACACCACACAGTGCAAAACGATCCACCCACCAGTCCTCACCGGTTCGCGACAGGTGCAACCGGGTGCGGGTCAGGACATTTCCCGAGCCGTCACGACCAGTGATGACCCCCAGGCCTCCGGTCTCCCCCTCCTGTTCGATGCCGATATCGAGCTGACAGACGCCCTGGCCTACCCCGAACAGCTGGTGCAGGAACGGCGCTCCAAAGAGTTCCAGGGCCACCTCTGCCGGTGAAGCCGGACGCACCAGGTCGAGCAAGGCCCGCTCATCCTGTCCCAGGGCCACCGAGGCCAGGCGATCCAACACCAGCCGTGCACTGCGCTCTCCCACGACGAAGCCCGCACGCCCGACATCGGGGAAGAGTCGCTCCTCGACCAGGTGACCCAGAGCCTCCCAGGATGCGCTGGGTACTCCCTCGCCCAGGCGGGTGATGGCGGCAGCAAGGTGGGCTCGACACTCATCGAGTCCGACCCGCTCCCTGCCCCTCGAATGTCGAAGGGACAGCACGTTGCAGAGCGCTGCTTCACTTGGCACCGGCACCACGACAAGGTCCTCGACCCCTTCTCCAAGCCGACTGCAGAAGAGGGTGTAGACCCCCGGGTATTCCCGGTAGACCATCACCAGCAGGGGTCCATCCAGAAAGCCATCGTGAAAGGCCGGAGACTCCCGATTGAGCCGAAACTCCGCCGGCTTCAGCTCCTCGTGCCGCCCACGACGTGCCAGGTGTCCCGCGAGATAACGACGAAGCGGACCCCTGGGCGCGACCGCATGCATCGATGTCAGGAGCGGCAGGCCCGCGGGGTGGTGACACACGGCGATCAGGGCACCGGTCAGCTCGCTTCCTTCCTGGCGAAGCAGGGCGGCCGCCAGGAGGATGCGCTCCTCCTGGGCCATCGACCGCTCATAGACCGCGATCGCATCGCTGACCAGCGCCATCCATGGGTCCGGGTCCAGGCCCAGCTGGCAGCGAAGCGCCTCCACCGCAAGGGGTCGCCGAATCCGTTCCTTTTCCAGGAAGGCATCGACTTCGACCGGCCACTCCTGCAAGGCCCAGATCAAGTCCGATGGGGGCGATCCCCCTGACTCACAAGCCGTCAATGCCGCTCGAAGAACACCTCTCAAGCCCATTCTCGGGGCGGAGAGCAGCCGGCGACCGTGCCCTTGCCCGGCGCCAATTCGAAGCGGATCTTCCACTCCAAGGGGAATCGGCTACATCTTGCGTGACTGGAGGAAAAGTGAGGGAACTGAGTTGGACCCATGCCACCTGGCAACTCAGCGCGGTCGATGAGGGCCAGGTCAATGCAGTGGCCAAGGCCCTCGATCTCGGTCCCGTGGCCGCCCGCGCCCTGTGGCTGCGCGGCGGCACCGATGCGGACCGAGCCAGATCTCTCCTCCGCCCCAGCCTGGACGACCTCCACGACCCGTACAGTCTGCACCAGATGGACGTCGCGGTCGCTCGCCTGGAGCAGGCGGTCGCCGCCCAGGAAGCCGTGCGCATCGTCACCGACTACGACGTCGATGGGACAACTTCTTCGTTGATCCTCCAGAGCACCTTGGGGCTGCTCGGCGCCAGGAACTTGAGCTACCACATCCCCGATCGGATGGACGAGGGCTATGGCTTCTCACTCAAGGCGGCGGAAAAGGCCGCATCCGACGGCGTTCAACTGATCATCACCGCCGACATCGGTGTCAAGGACCACGCCGCTGTCACCCGGGCCCGGGAGATGGGGATCGACGTGATCATCTGCGATCACCACCTGCCGCCTGACGCCGACGTCCCTTCTGACGCCGTTGCGGTCCTCTGTCCTCCTCAGCGGCACTGCGACTACCCGAACCCGTCCCTGGCGGCCTGTGGGGTGTCGTTGAAGCTCGCCCAGGCCCTGCTGGCCCAGCACCCCAGAGCGGAAGACATTCTCCACTCCCTGCTGAAGCTGGCCGCCATCGGCACCGTGGCAGACGTGGTCGACCTCTCCACCCCAGAGAACCGGGCCATCGTCAGCCTGGGACTGGATGCCCTGAATCAAAGACGCCATGCCCCCGGCCTGGCCGCGCTCCTCCAGGTCTGTCGGCTGGAGCCCGGGAGAATTCGCGGCTCGGACCTCGGCTTCCGACTGGGGCCTCGAATCAACGCGGCAGGGCGCATGGCCAGTGCCACCGAGGTCATCGATCTCCTGACGAACCGCAACCCAGGAGAGGCCAGGAAGCTGGCTGAGCGCCTGGACCGCCTGAACAGGGAGCGCAAACAGGTCCAGGACCGGCTGGTTCAGCTGGCGAGCGAAGGCCTCCAGGAGGACCCACCCCCCTTCATCGTCGTGGGAGGACCCGAGGATCAGGGATGGCACCGGGGAGTGGTGGGGATCGTGGCTGCACGGCTGCGGGATCGGCACCACCGACCTGCAGCGGTCATCGCCATTCAGGGGGACAAGGCCACGGGCTCCGTGCGCAGTACCCCTCGAATCCATGCTGTGCGGGCACTGGAAGCTGCGGCTGATCTGCTGACCCGTTTCGGAGGTCACCCTGCCGCGGCCGGATTCTCCTGCCCCGCCGAACACGTGCCCCTGTTGCGAGAGCGCCTGGTGAACAAGGCACTGGAGTTGGCTGGAGGAGAGGTTCCTTCCTTCCAACGAACCGTCGATGCCGCGCTCTCAGCGACCACCCTGTCCCGAGCCCTTCACGATGCCCTGGCTCCCCTCGCCCCACACGGGAAGGGCAATCCGGCTCCCCGCCTGGCCATTCGGGGGCGACTCGGCCAGACCCGGGTACTGAAGAACGCACACCTGAAGGCCCAGCTGGAGGGAACCCCTGAGCCCGTGGAACTGTTGTGGTGGCGGGCGGCAGCGGACCACCAGGCGAACTGGCAGCAAGGCACCGAGGTGGAGGTGCTGGGACGGCTGGAGGTGAACACCTGGCGCGGTCAAGAGAGCCTCCAGGTGACCGTCGAGGACGTCCGAGAGCCTGGGGAGTGGACAGAGACACCCGGTTCGCGATGAGGGCCCCAGGTGCCCACCCGGGGCTCTCAAGGCGCTGCACACCGTCTCCAGAGATCCGTCCCTTCTGACCACTCCCTGGACAGGGCCCGAGAAAACGAAACCAATCGGGAAGGATCCATCCAGAGTCGTCCTGAACGAAGCACTCGTGAACGGAGCCTCTGCCCGCGAATTGGCGTCCATGAAGCGACGGCGGAGAGCCTGGAATTCCCTCGAAATCCGCAAACGCGCCGCAGGGAGCACGCGAATCGCCCCGCCAGAGCACCACGTCGAATTTTCGCTGCAGGAGGGGTCAGGCCCGGTCTGAATTGGCTTGGCACCCCCCGCTGAGCAGGACTCCCAGGGGTCCGCCAGCCCCCCCAAAAGGGTCTCCCTTGACCGGAAAACGGGGCTTTTTGCGCGTCGAAATGCCCCTGGAATCTCCCACCATTTATCGATGAAAATGTAGTTATAAAGCCGATTATCTGCACGTCATCAGCCATTCTGTGCCGTCGAACTCCGTTCTCGCCCAGACAGGACCCCCCTGGGCCGGATCAGGGCTCCAACGAGTGCCAGAGCCCTTGACACACTCCTCGTTCGAAGCACCCGGACGAACACCTTTCGTGCTCCGGGGGCTTGACAAGCCGAAAACCCCTTCTCTTGACGTGCGTTATGATCGTGGCAGGGGACTTGAATTGCAGGTCCCTGATGTTCCAGAACCCATGCTCAGTTGAGCAGATTCACAAGAAGTAGGAGACATTCATGGCATCCCGCCCGAAGAAGAACTTTGTCCTGTTGGACAAGAAGAACGCCGACACCAACCACGTGTACGCAAGCGCACAGCCCCGTGGAGCCGCCCTCAAGGCCGCCAGCCGCGGTCACACCGACATCCGCCTCCGCGAGCGCGGCACCAACAAGGTGCACGTGTTCTCCGGTAGCTGCGAGATGGTCAACGCTCCCTCGAACCGGCCGGACTGGATGCCCGCCCGCGTGCGCAAGGCCAACGTCAAGAAGATCGGCGTCGATCGCCTCTAGGCAAGCGTTCGGTTTCGAAACCCGAAATGGGGGCGGCAAGGTAAACCGCGTCGTCCTCACGGGAGAGACCGTCCTTCAGTAGAGGGGCGGACTCCACACGGCGTGAGGGTTCACCTCGAAAAGGTGAGCCCCTCGCCCGACCTCCTTCCGGAGGTCATGCCAGCCCGGTGATCCCACCGGGCTGTTTCAATTGTAAGGCTGGCCAAGGAGATGCGTTTCTCCACCTGCCTTGTTCCCCAGATGGTCCCCGACCCAGCGGGTGTGACGGACCCACGCTAGTCGGCCCGGACCTCCTCTGCTTCTCCGGTGGTCTCGGGCGTGATCTCCTCTTCCGTCTCTTCCACAGGAGGGGCCTCCCCGGGTTCTCCCTCCACCGAGGGATCCTGGGTGGCGGCCTGCTCCTCGATGGCATCATCCAGCTTCGCCATCATGTCGACAGTCAGGTAGCCCTCGGGCACCGTGATGTAGAAAATCTCTCCAGGATCCACCGCAGTCTCCCAGGAGCGGTACCGAAGCTTGAGGACGATGTCGAGGGTCGGAAGCGTGATCACCATCTTGGAGGGGTACCAGGAACCCTCGTTGTAGATCACCCCCTCGCTGGCGGTCAGCAGCAACACCTGCCCCGTGCCATCACGGGCCTCGATGGACCGCCACAGATACCCGGCCCGGTCCAGCTCCACATCCACCTGGACCCCTTCTGGGCCGCTGTAGCGCACCACGGGACCGACCTCGCCCTCGGCGATGATCTCGGGGTCCAGACCGTCCAACTGGGGCAGTTGTCCCACCAGCAGTTCGGTGAAGTCCTCGATGCCCACCGCACTGGCCGTGGCCTCGCGCAGGATCGTCTCCACGTCGTCTGCCCCCCACCACTCGTGGTCAAGAGGAAGCAGCAGGTGCAGGTGTTCGCCGTTGCTGGCCCCTACGAGCACCTGCCCTCCCACCGGAGGCAACACGTCCAGTCGGAACTGGCCTGGCTGTTGAACCACCAGGTTCCCCGTCAACACTCCTGGAATCATGGTGTCCGGCAGATCGGCAGCAAAGCCGAAGCTTCCGCGAACGGCCGTGGGGACCCTTCTCTCCTGGGCTGCCACCAGGATCTCGTCCGCAGGCGCGTCATCGACAGCCAGGGTGGGCAGATCCTTCTTGGGACCACAGGCCACCAGCGCCAGCCCCAGGGACAAGAGCAGGAGATTCCACCTCTTCATCAACCTTCCTCCAAGGACTGCCCTCGACAGGGCAGCTCCGCACACATGGGCGCATAGCGCTCCCCGGGCCCTCTGTCCCGTCCCAACAACCAACCAGCCCGCTCGGCGGCGACAATGGCCTCCTCCTGGGCCCCTCGAAGCCACCGGAGCCTGGCCAGCTCAAGCCACAGGTCCACCTCGCCCGGATGACCCTCAAGGGCTTGCCACAACGCTCCTTCCAGGGCCGGAGAAGGCTCCGACTGGCGAGCAAGGACCAGGACTGCATCCACATTCTCAGGGTCGGCTTCCAGCAGCAGGTGAGCCCCGGCCAGGGCCTCGTCACGACGTTCGAGGGCCTCCAGGGCAAGAACCCGGCGGACCCGGAGCACCGGGTCGGACGCCCATCGCTGGAGGCCCAACTCACTTGCCTCCAGGGCCTCCTGGGGTCGCTCCAGGTCCAACAGGACCCGAACCCGCATCCTGGCCACACCCAGTTGGTCCTCATGGGGAGTCAGGGTAGCCAGAGCCCCCGCGAGATCGCCCGAGCGGATCCGATACTCGGCAGACAGCCTGGCCTGGGCCTCTGGGGCAAGTCCAGGGGTGGCTGCCACAGCCTCCAGAGCTCCCGCCAGGTCCCCCGACCGATGGCGGATCTCGGCCCGGCGCAGGGCAAGAGTCCGGTCCAGGGGAGCCGCGGCCTGGGCGGTGTCCAGCAGGGCCTCCGCCGCCCCCCCCTGACCCACCAACGCCAGCAGACCCGCCGTCAGGGAGGCATCATGGGACGTCCGGGACAGGAGATCCCGGGCCAGATCGCGGTTCCCGGTCCTGAGTGCAGACCGTGCCAGATCCCGCCAGACTTCCGGGTCCGACCGACCAGTCAGCCGATCCAGGGAACGGTAGCTCTGGAGAGCAGTCCTCTCATCGCCCACTTCCGCCGAGAGGTCTCCAAGCCAGCGCAGGAGTTGTTGATTCGTCGGATGCAGCGCCTGGCCCCCTTCCAGGACGACAAAGGCAGTCTGGAGTCGCTGCAATCGCGTGGCGGCATTCAGAAGGGCCGCCATTCCCTGGAGGTCCCGGGGCCGCTCCGGAAGCCCGCGGACCAGGTCCTCGAACCCACCTTCGAGATCGCCGACGTCCACGCGCCATCGCCCTCGCCAGGCCATGTCAGCGACCGAGATGTCGGCCTGGGACCAGGACTCGACAGCCAGGGCGACCTCCTCCGATCCCCCGTTTGCTGCTGCATCCTCTGCCAGCACGCCCCAGGCGGCCCCCACCCCCGCCGCAGCCGCCGTGCGAAGGTGGGCCGCCCCCTCCACTCGATGCCCACAGTCCAACAGCGCCCGGCCCCGGTCATAGGTCAGCCAGGGGCTGGCGGGATCGAACAGCAGTGCCCGCTCAAAGGCGCTGTCCGCCTGGGCGCACGCCCCTCGATCCCAGTGCCAGACGGCCTCCAGGTAATGCCCCCGGGCCACGTGGAACGTCTCCCCTGCCGAGGGAAGCGACGGGGCCACTGTAGCCCCAGCCACGGGGCTCGACCGATGCTGCACACAGGCCGTTGCGGCCCAGAGAACAAGGCAAGCCAGCAGGACCCTCTTCACCCTGTGTGTTCCCACAGCCGCGGCGCTGCTCGTCGAATCGGCACGATCGTGGCCAGCACACAGACCACCCCCTCCGCCAGGAGACAGAGGACCGTCACCACCTGCTGCCATGGCGTCAGGGCGATGTTCGAGAGCTGACTGCTCAGGATGAAGAGCACCGGGGAGGCGAGCAAGCCGAGCACCAGGGCCACCAGGGCCAGGGACGCCACCATGAACAGGATGCCCGCAGGGCCTGATGCTGCCCGGGCAGCATTGTCCGCCTTGAAGTCAGGCCAGGTCGCCCCCATGCCCATCGCGATGCCCGAGATGCCAAAGGCAAGCCCCACCGCCGTGTAGGCACCGAGAGCCATGATCTCCGGAGGCGCATCCAGGATGACATTGCTGGCAACGATGATGGTGACGCCGACAAAGAGCATCGGCATCAACCCCGGGATGGCCTTGGCCCAGAGGTAGCGAACCGGCTCCACAGGCGCGGTCCGGATCAACCAGAAGGCTCGGCCCTCGAGCGAGACGGCGGTGAACTGGAAGCGGACCGCAATGCCTGCCATGACGAACCCGGCCATTCCCAGGTTCAGGAAGGCCAACGCGTTCTTCCAGACCCGGAGGTACCGATTGCTGATCATGTCCGTCGGCAGAGCCTGGACCGAGAAGAGGTAGATGACGATCAGACTTCCCAGGAGGAACAACTGGCTCCACTGGGCCGGATCCCGGAAGAAGCTCTTCACGTCCTTGACCACGAACGGCACCATGTCGGCGGGCAAGCCCCGCGTCAACAGCCCCAAGAAGCGGTCGAGGACCGCTGAGCGGGCCAGTCGCGCAGGTGCGGCTTCCTGGCTGCGGGTCCAGCCAGCGTCGAAGTAGCGCCGGAGGACCTGGCGGGTGATCCCGACCACAGCGATCGACCCGCTCAACAACAACCCCAGCTCCAGGGCCGGCAGGGGCTGACCTGTCAGGCTCGCCAGGAGCACCTCCGAAGCCCAGCGAGGCGGAAAGAGTTCGGGCACAGGGGTCTGGAGTTCCGCCACATAGGCGGCCAGGGACTCGAAATCCTGGGCATTCACCAGGCGCTCGGGCTTGACGACCCGCAACAGAATGAAGATGCCGACGACGAACAGGATTCCCATCAAGGCCAGGGCTTCACGGGTTCTGCGGGCCGGAAAGACATTGACCAGCAGGGTGGCCACGAGCACACCAAAGGTCGCCGGGATCGCCACAAAGGCAGGAATCACCAGCAGCAGCATCACGTAGTAGAGAAGGCCCGCGTCCTGGACAATCCCGTAGGCCAGAAAGACCGGCAACCCGAAGAACCCCATCATCCAGCTGGACTGGGCCAGGGTGTCCTGGAAGCGCGAATAGAAGAACACCGGCCGGCTGATCGGGAGCGACAACAACAGTTCCAGATCCTCGGACAGGTAGAAGCTGGAGAGCGCCGTGACGATGTTCGAGAAGCAGAGCATGCCGAAGAGCGAGATCAGCAGGATCTCCAGCAGCTTCCCGGTCAGCATGGGCCCGAAGACCTCGACCTCGAAGAAGGCACCCACCAGCAGCACGAGGCCAACGAAGAGCCCTGCCCAGAACCCCAGGCCCAGCAGTCCGAAGAGCGCGTAGGAACCCTTCTCGCGCCCCGTGGAGGTCCGCCAACGATTCAGCAGGCCCTGCCAACGAGGACGAAACAGGTAGGCGGTCCCGACGCTCCGGCCCACTGCCGTCATGGGTCCACTCCCGCACCTCGCCCGAAGTCCTGTTTCATGCCACTCCGCGAGGCCTCACGACATCCTACCCAACGCCTGTGGCATGGCCTTTGCTCCACAATGTTCATTGATGAGTTCCAGTGGCCACCAGGTCCGAATCGCCGCCGCCATCTGGGGCGTCAGCATTCTCCTGTCTCGCTTCATCGGCATCGTGCGCGAGGCGGTGATCGGCCGGGTGCTGGGGGCCGGCGAAGAAGCCGATGTCTACTGGGCGGCCTTCGTGCTGCCGGACTTCTTGAACTACCTGCTGGCGGGAGGGTTCCTGTCCATCGTCTTCATTCCCATCTTTGGCGGGCACCTGGCAAGGGGAGACGAGGAGGCCGGCTGGGAGGCCTTCAGCACCATTGCCAACTTCCTCCTGGTGATGCTCGCCGGACTGGTTGCCGTCCTGATGTGGCAGACCCCCAGGCTGGTGGAGTTCATCGCCCCCGGGTTCTCGCCAGAAGCCACCACGGTCCTGGCCCGGCTGACCCGCATCGTGCTCCCCACCCAGATCTTCGTCTTCCTGGGCGGTCTGATCAGTGCGACCCTCCAGGCCCGGGATCGGCACGTGGCACCGGCCATGGCCCCCCTGCTCTACACCGGGTCGATCGTGGTCTTCGGATTGTTGCTCGGCCCCACCCTGGGGCCCGAAGGCTTCGCCTGGGGTGTGCTCGTGGGCGGCGTTCTGGGACCCTTCGGCATTCCCCTGGTGGATGCCCTGCGCCATGGGCTGCACTGGAGGCCCTTGCTGAACCTCCGCGACCCTGATTTCAAGAAGTACCTGTGGCTCAGCCTGCCGCTGATGCTCGGCCAGTCCATCGTGGTCATCGATGACTGGTTCATCAAGCGCTTCGGCTCCCTGGTCGCCACCGGTGTGGTCGCTCAACTCCAGTACGCCAAGACCCTGATGAAGGTCCCCATGGGCGTGTTCGGTGTCGCCACCGGCGCCGGCCTCTACCCCACCGTGACCCGCCTGGTGGCCCAGGAGAAGATTGCAGAGGCCTACGGGACCCTGGTGCGGGCCGTGAGAGTGGTGCTGGTCCTGGCCTTGACGGCTGGGGCAGGCCTGATCGTCGCAGGCACCGAGGCAGCCACGGTCATCTGGGGGACCCAGCGCTTCACGCCCGAGGATCTTGCCAATGTCGGCACCTACACCGCAGTCATGTGTCTGGGCCTCTGGGCCTGGGCCACGGCGTCGGTCTACGCACGGGGTTTCTACGCCCTGGAGCGGACCTGGCTGCCCACGGCCCTGGGTACCGGGGTGACCCTGTTGGCCTGGCCACTGTACCGAGGCCTGGCAGATCTGCACGGCGGCCTGGGCCTGGCATCTGCCAGCGCCATCTCGCTGTCGGTCTACGTGGCCGCACTGGCCTGGATGCTGCGACGAACCATGGCGCCAGACTCCGAGGAGCGGGTCGTGGGAACCCTCGGGCGCATGGTCGTGGCGGTCGCTGTCGGCGTCGGCGTCGGCCAGGTCCTGGAGAATGCATTGCCCCAGGGACCAGCCCTGGTGATGGGGGCGCTCAGCGGGGGGACAGCCTGTGCTCTGACCCTGGGGGCCGCCTGGGTGTTTGGCGTGGGTGAAGTCAAGACGGTTCTGGACGCCTTGACCCGCCGCCTCCGTCGTCGTTGAGGCTGCCCCCGGCGCCTGTGAGAGCTATGTTCTCCAGGCGGAGACTCCCTTGCTTTCCCTTTCGGCTGCCCTGCTGAACCTCTTTGCCTGCATTGGCAGCGGGGATGCCCGTCTCCCCCCTCCAGCGACCTCGTTCCTGGATTTCCCCGATAGCGGGCCCTCCAACCTGTTGATGCTGTCCATCGACACCCTCCGCAAGGACAACATCGGCCGCTACAGCAACCTGGGGTTGACGCCGTTCCTCGATGAAAAGATGAGCGAGGGTGTGGCCCTGGACAACCACCGGTCCTGCTCCAACTGGACCTACCCCAGCGCCGTCTGCGTGCTGTCTGGGCGTTCGAACACCGACATGGCGTTCATCCCGCCACTGAACTCGGCCCGTCGAAAGCCCCTTCCTGAAAACCATGGCCAGCTGCCTGTCTGGCTTCGAGATGCCGGCTACGCGACCGGCCTGGCCAGTTCAAACAGCTACATCGGCACCAAGTACAACACCTCCCAGGGCTACGAGATCTTCAAGGGTGGAAACTACAGTCCTGGCGAAGACATGGCCCTCATGGGTCTGGACATCCTGACGGACCTCGAACGCAGCAGGAACCCCTGGTACCTGCACGTGCACTTTCGTGATTCACACGTCCCCTACGACCCGCCCAAGGAATACCTGGACGGGCTGGACGAACTGGAGCCCCTGGAGTGGGACCTGTCGAAACGGTCCGACACCTACGAGGTGATGAAGAAGTGGCCTGACCTGTCCGAGGACCAACAGGACCTCCTGATGGCCCATCTCGACATCCGCTACCAGGGCACTGTGCGCTACACCGATGACGTCTTTCGGCACTTCTGGGAGGGGCTCGAGGCCCATGGTTCCCTGGACGACACCCTGGTCGTGGTCTGGGCAGACCATGGCGAGCAGTTCTGGGAGCATGGGCTCCATACCCACGCGTACACCATGCACTTCGCCGAAAACGATACCCTGGCCTTCTTCTGGTCCAAAAAGCTCTCTGCCGGTGTCTGGGATGAACCCACAAGCCACATCGACCTGGCCCCGACCATCCTGGAAGCTCTGAGCCAGCCCATCCCCGAGATGGTCACCGGGGAGCCGGTGGGCCGGGCCCGGGAGGAACGGGCCATCCACACCGTCTCCGACGCTCGACTGGGAATAATGATGTCCCTGCAGGTCGGCGATTCCAAGCTCCAGTACCGCTGGAAATACGGCGAAAAGGAGTTCTACCGCAGGGACAACGACCCCTGGGAGGAAGAAAACCTCTACGACAGCGAAGACCCGGAGATCATCGCTCTGTGGTCCGAGCTGGAAAAGGAGGTGGAGCGGGTGATCCCCCTGGTCCCGGATGACAAGATCCCCGAGGAGTTGGGGCCCTGACGAGGACGCCATCAACTCCCGGACACTGGGCGGCAAGCCACGGCCCGGAAGTTACCCTGAAACATCCCGCGGACACCGCCGTAAGTCAGCCCGGAGGAGCCATGGCTCAGCCCGATCCCAATGACCTTCTAGGCAAGCTGGCGTTCACCCTGGACCCGGAAAAGCTCGACGAGAGCATCCGGGAGCTGGCAGCAAAGCTGAAACAGACGGTGGACTCCACCCGCTACTCCAAGGTCCGGCTCAGCTACAAGGGCAAGCCCTTGATGGCAGACATCCCCCTGGGACTGTTCCTGGCCGGCGAGGCCGCGAGTCTCTGGTGGGCCGGGCCCCTGCGGGTAATCCTGGTCAACCTTGGCATCGGCAGCGTCATCGACGTGGAGTTGGTCCACGAGGCAGACGAGATCCTTCGCCAGGCCCAGGAACTCTTCCTGGATGGCGAAGTCGACGAGGCGGAAGAGGCCTACCGCAAGGCCCTCCAGATCCGTCCGGGCGACACCTCCACCTGCTACCACCTGGGTGTGCTGCTCCGGGTGACGGGTCGCCGAGACGAGGCCATCATCCAATTTGAACTGGCGGCCAGAAACAAGGAGCACCCAGACGGCGAGAAGGCCAGCAAGACGCTGGAGAAGCTCAGCAAGGGCAACAAGACCCTCTAAGGCCACCCGGCGGACCGGCTAGTCCGCGGGAATCGACAGTTCCAGTTGTCCGGCCAGGTCCACCAGGTCCCGGGCCACCGGCGCCTGGACCCGACAGGGCTCCAGACCGGGTCCGAGCACCACCCTCCAGGCATGCAGGGCCTGGCGAGGGTGGACGGTACAAGGTGGGTCTCGGTACCACTCCTCGCCCACAAGAGGATGCCCGAGGTGCGCCAGGTGGATGCGCAGTTGGTGGGTCCGCCCTGTAAACAGACGGCCCTCGATCAGGGAGGCTCCCCTTCCCCTGTCCCGCACTCGAAAGCTGCTGCGAGCGGACCGTCCCTGGGAATGAACACCCAGGCTGCGATCGTCCACCGGTCCAATGGGCGCGTCAATCTCCTGTTCTTGCCAGTCGGGCAACCCATGCACGATCGCCAGGTAGGTCTTCTCACCAACGGGGCTGCGCATGCGACCCTGGGTCTCCGGCACTCGCCGTTTCTCCGTGGCGAACACGTTGACGCCACTGGTGTCGGCATCGAGTTGATGCACAGCCCAGACCATCCCTCCATGCCGCTTCATGAGCCAGAACTGGAGACAATCCGGGTCCTTCAGGGTCCGGCCTGACGTGGGTAGACCGGGTGGCTTGTCGACAAAAAGCAAGCCACCGGACTCGTGTAGAATTCGGGCCTGCAGGTCGGGAGGAAAAGCCAAGGCCCCAGAACGTAGCAGGTGTGGTTCACTAGGGCAGGACGCCAACCCACCGGACACGCGTCACAGTTCGACATCGGCAGACATACGACTTTCACACCACCGGCTACTTCATGGTCTCCGTTCATCTCCTACTCCTCCTGAGTTCCGCCTGCCTACAAGGGGTCGAACTCCAGGACCCCTTTCCCGACACCGGGTCCCCGGACACCCAGCCCCCCTCGGGCGACGTGGACACGGACACGGACACGGACACGGACACGGACACCGACACCGACACCGACACGGACACCGACACCGACACGGACACCGACACCGACACCGACACCGACACGGACACGGACACCGACACCG
>CAZMNK010000128.1:0-16223 GCA_964567625.1 uncultured Enterobacterales bacterium
CGCCCGTGTCGCCCGTGTCGCCCGTGTCGCCCGTGTCGCCCGTGTCCCCGGTCTCCCCCGAGGTGTCCACCTCGCTGTCCAGCCACTCCAGGTACTGGGAAACCCGCGTGGAGTAGTCCCAGGACCCGTACTGCCCGATCCGCACCGGGCGTCTCGAATCCCCCCACGAGTTCAGCCCGGCGATGAAGAAGCCCTCCGAGGTCTCGATGAAGGCCGGTCCGCCACTGTCTCCCGCGGCACCGACCCCTTCCAGGTCCGTGATGCCCTCTTCTCCCGGCTCTTCAAAGGTGACCTCGATCCAGTGGTCGTTGACGTCGGAGACAATGTTGGTGGCCCGGCGCAGTTTCCTGTCCTGGGTGGCCCCGGGTTCTCCCTCGATGCCGGTGCCATGAAGTCCACGCCCCACGATGGTGAGCATCTGACCCAACTCGTCGGTGCCTCTGTACAGCGGGTAGGGCGTCACACCCTTCACCGGCTCCTCGAGTCTGATCAGGGCAATGTCGTAGAGCCAGTTCTGCCACTGGGGATGGAGGACAACCTCGTCGATGGCATGGGAGGTTCCGTTGACCGTGAGGGACTGGTTGTCCCGCAGGTCCTGGGCACAGTGCGCCACCGTCAACAGCGTCGAGACCTCAATCACCGTGGCAATACAGTCCCCTGCTCCGAACAGGTCCACCAGCGCCGGGTACTCCGAGTCCTCGACCACGTACTCGGCATCGTCGACGTCGTGGCGCGTGATGATGGCGTGGGCGTCCTGGACGACTCCCAGCCCGATCGTCCCGCAGAGAACTGCGACCAATTTTCTGCTGCAACTGGACCGCATGACACCTCCAGACCCGATGACATCGGCTTGACCTCGAGAGCAGGAGAACCGCGCCCAGACACCGCACAAGACATTCCCACACCCGGTGACTTGAGAATCCCGGGAGCCTTTCTCAGAGCGCCAGACTTCCACCTCACAGTCCTGCCGGACGGGATAGTCCCCGCGGGTCTCGATGGAGTTCATCATGGTTTCCTTTCTCCTCATCCTCGCCTGCACCACGCCTCCCGAGAGCGCTACGCCCATCCCCGACGGCGTGCCGCCAGGAGCTGAAGTGGGGCCGCCAGGCGGGCCGCCAGGAGGTGAAGCCGCTGGCAACCAGCCGGGTCAGCCGACGGTCCCTGGCGATGGAACGGCAACGGCACAGCCCACCCATAAGGCCTGGACCACCTACGGGGCGGAAGTGGCCATCAACGAGGCCATCCCCGTGGGACAAGTCCTGGACGCACCCCAGGACTTTCTCGGCCAGCAAGTGGTCGTCGAGGGACGGGTGGCGGATGTCTGTCAGAAGAAGGGTTGCTGGATGGTCGTCGCGGATGGGGATCGGACCATGCGAATCCGGATGAAGGACTACGGCTTTACGGTCGACATGGCCGGCACGGGGGGCGACTGCCAGGTCCAGGGAACGGTCACTCAGAAGGAAGTCGACGGGGAGACCGTCGCCCACCTGGCCTCGGAATCCCAGGACAAGGACGCGATGCCTGAGCCCGAGGGCGGGGGCACGACCTTCGAGATCGAAGCCACCGGTGTTCGGATGCGTGGCGCAGGCGGGTAGAAGCCGGGAACACGACCCCATGCAGTCCTGGCCCAAGAGGGTGCTGCTTTTCACCAGCCTCCTGGTGGGGTGCACCTCCACCCCGGGTGACCCGGGACTGCCACAGACTACGCGCCAGGCCCCACCGACCCTCTTGGTGGTGACCCTGGACACGACCCGGGCCGACGCGCTGGGTGTCTATGGCGGACCCCCTGGAGACACGCCGGTGCTCGACGCTCTGGCCACCCAGGGTACGCGCTTTACCCAGGCCTTCAGCCACGCGCCCAGCACCCAGTCCGCCCATACCTCGCTGTTCACCGGCCTGGATCCCCACGGCCACCGGGTCCCCTTCAACGGGCGGCCTCTGGATGACGCCCAGGAAACCCTGGCCGAGCGCCTGGATGGCGAGGGCTGGTCCACCCACGCCGTGGTGGGCGCAGCAGTACTGGGGCGGTCCCTGGGACTGACCCAGGGATTCCTCACCTACAGCGACAAGTTTCGCAGTGGTGGCAACGAGGACTCGGCCCCGGCGGTGACGGCCCGAGCGTTGATGGCGGCAGAGGCGGTTCCCTCGGAAAAGCCGCTGTTTCTCTGGGTGCACTACTTCGACCCCCATCACCCCTACGAGCCCCCGGGACATGACCCCAAAGTGCTTCCTCTCGTCCTGAACGCGGCGAAATTGCGCTGGGACCTGCACAGCCAGGGCCTTGACTCATCCCACGTGGCGCAGCTGCGAAACCTGTACCAGGCCGAGGTACGGACGATGGACGCGGCCATTGGACGTCTCCTGGCCGGCTTGGAAGCCCAAGGTAGGCTGGAAGACGCCCTGATCGTCGTGGCAGGCGACCACGGCGAGGGCTTTGGCGAGTTGCCGGAACGGCCCTTCCTGCACGGCTCCGATGTCGACCCCTTCGCGACCCGGATTCCCCTGCTGTTCCACGGACGGGGAAACCTGGAAATCCCTGCGGGGACCCACGACAGTCCAGTGGCCCTCTCGGACGTGTCCCCTACCGTGCTGAGCCTCCTGGACCTGGAGCAGGGTCTGGGGACCGGGTGGGACCTCGCGGCTGGTTGGAAAGGCGGAAAGCTGGAGGACCGGCCCATCTTCCTGGAGGCCACCAAGCCCCGCGCGGAACAGACCGATGGCCAGTGGAACAACCTGCAAAACGAGCGGGGAGTGGTCTGGGGAGAGCACCTGCTGATGGAGCGGGTCGAACACCAGGAGCCGCCAACTCTGTGGCGACTTGGACCGCCGCTGGTGCCACAGGAAGACCCGGTGGTCCGCGATCGGCTGCTCAGCGCCCTCCGTGTCTGGGACGCAGCAGCGCCTGGTGCCAGCGAAGAGCCCGTACCCGCCGAGGTCCGGCCAGCCCTGGAAGCCCTGGGCTACCTGGAGCCCGAAAAGCCCTGATTCACTCCTGGCCTCCTTGGTGGAGGTCCACCCGGCGGGCAGCCGCCTCCCGAAGGAGCAGGCCCCATCCGGGCGCCACGCTGTCCAGGGAGGCCGCCTGAGCCGCCAGGTCAGCGGGATTGGCGTCCCGATCGAACCAGGGTTTGACCACAGCGTCTGCCACCAGGTCCCGTGGAACGTCGGCGGGGAGTTCCCCCAGCCAGCGAGCCTGGGGAGGAACCCCCTCCTCGGCGTGCGCGATGGCCAGGCCCAACCGTCGTCCCAGTTCCTGCCAGTGGTCCCAACGGCACTCCAGCAGGGGATCGCCATGGCCATCCACAAAGTCCTTTGCCGCCTGGAGGTCGGACGACCGGTACCACTTTCGCGCCAGCTGCTGGGGAGGTTGCCCCACCGGCACGGTGCGGTCTGGCCAGCCCGAGTGGGCATAGACGCTCTCGGCAAGCTCCGAGGTGTTGTCACCCATCCATTGGCCCACCCGAGCCCCCACGCCACCCACCACCATGAGCAACAGAAGGAGCTCCACACCGCGCCTGGCCCGGGGATGGGCCGCCAGTGCCCGCGGCGCTTTCCCTGCCGCTGCCAGCCAGAGCATGGGGATCAGGGGGCTGAGGTACCGCAGGTTGAGACTCGGATCGGTGGCCGAGTCCGGGAGTTGGTGCCACAGGTCAAAGCGCAGGGCATAGGCCCCGACCAGCCCGACCACAGCCAGGGGCCCCAACACCGCCGCACCTCGATCGGTGACCTCTCCCCGCCAGGCTGCCCTCAGAAGCCAGACACCCCCCCCAAGGGCCAGGGCCCAGAGTGCGGCCCACCAGGTCTCCGGGAGCACCCCCAGGTCCCCGTGATCAGCGGGCGACCAGAGTCCATTCCGCAACATGGGCCCGGTGAACCAGTCCAGGAGCCGGGAGAAGGGGGCAGGCTGGACCTGTTGCAGCCACTCGATGCCACGCCGCTGGTCGATGATCTGCCCCTGGCTGATCCACCAGGGAGCGGCCCCAATGGGAATCCCGGCCCAGAACAGGGGCCACCACCGACGCGAGACGAGCACAGCCCCCACACCCAGGGCCACGAGGGCGTGGGCCGAGGTGTGGCAGAACCACCACCCGAGCCCCGTCCAGAGGCCTGCCACCAACAACCCCGTCGCACGCCCTCTGACCCGGGCGCCCGCTGCAAAGGCCATCAGCAGCACGGCCCCCAGGGGAAAGACCGAGGACTCGACGTGGTTGCCCCACCCCGTCAGGGCCAGGTCCCGGTAGAAGCCAGGAGCCCCGATCATCAGGCCCAGCCAGATCACCGCGGCGCGGGGCCCCGCAGCCAGCTGAGCCACCGCGGTCCCCAGCGCAGTGACCGCCAGGTGGAAGGAAACCGGGATGATCTTCCAGGCCAGGACAGTCGCCCCCAGGGCGCGAAACACCGGGACCGCCAACACCGCTTCCGCGGTGCAACCCCCACAGAAGGACCGGTACTGGAGGTCCCAGATGCGCTCCCAGTGACCACAGGTCAGCTGCACCCCGGCCCGGGCGTTGAAACGCTCCTCCCAGTGCATGCGGCTCCAGGGCCCCAGCCAGAGGTCCAGGATCGTTGCCAGGACCTCGAGGGCAAGCAGTGCCCAGACCAGTCGTCTAGTCGACATAGCCCAACGCCCTCAGGCCCTGGATCTCCAGCTCATCGAAGGGGCGAAGGGTCTCCCCCCACTCCGTGTGGCAGGTCTCGCCCTCGATGCCCTGGACCCTCCAGGTGCCAGACCGGAGGGGTTGGACCAGGAGCTCATTCCCCTGGCGTTCCGCCGGTCCCCAGGATGTCGGTGGTTCCGTCTCCCGCCACTGGATCGAGCCAGGCAGGCGCAGCGGTTCCCCGGCCTGGACGGTGACCGCACACCAGCGTTCCTCCAGGCGTTCTCCCCGCCAACGAAGGCTGTCGACCCTGGCCAGTCGAGCCTCCAGCGCCTCTTCGTCTCCGTCCACGAAACGGGCCGATCCCCGCAGCAGCACCCCTTCTGGGGCCACGATGCCGTCGGTGTGCACCGCCGGCCGAAGGGTGTACGGGTAGCCCAGGCGAACCACCTCGGTGGGAGGGCTCCACCCGGGATCCCGCGGCAAACCACTGGCCATGGCGATGGCCTGCCCCACGTCCTGGAGCTTCACCGGGCCCGGGGGTCGGACAGGTGGCTGCCCCGGAACCTGGAGCGCCGCATGCACGCGGACCACCTCCGGCCACAGGGCGTGGCCGTGTTCGAAGTCACCGTGTTCCCAGAGGGCCTCGCCGTGATCCGAGACGACCGCGCGGATGGCCTCGGGCCCGACCAGGTCCAGCAGGGAACCCACCTCTCCGTCCACCTGGGCCACATCGGCTGCGTAGAGCGCCGCGATGCGGGCACGATCCACCGGGCCATAGGTGGCACTGCCGTTCAGATCGTCAAAGCTGTCCCTGACCCGGTTCCCCTGGCCGTCCGGAGCCTCTGCCGGGGCATACGGCAGGTGGGGACCCATCAGGTGAACCACCAACAGCCGGGGCCCCCGTCGGGGCTCAGCCCACCACTTGTGCGCTAGCGCCACCGCCGCGGCGTCGTCCCGGGCCATCGAAAAGCGATCAAACCCCTGGTGAAACCCCCGCTTGTCGGACACAAAGGGGTTCGTTCCGACCATCCAGCGATCGTGGCCTTCCAGTTGCTCGATCCAGGTGGTGGCGTTGTCGGGAAGAGCCCGGGCGGCCTCGGAAAAGAGTGCCCAGGGTGGCCTCCCCGTGAACAGTGCAGCCACAGCAGGCTGGGTCCAGGGAGAAGGACTCCAGGCCTGAACCGGCCACCAGGACTGCCGGGCATGGTCCAGGATCCGGGGGGTCCGTTCGGAGGAGACATGGTCTGCCCGCAAGGTGTCGACGATGACCAGGAGGACATCCCTTCCTCCGTCGGAGAGAGGCCTGGCGATCTCCACCCAGAGGGGCTCCGGACACTCCCTCGACGCAGGCTTCTCCGGGGCCCGCCACCCGCCGGTGGGCCCGCAACCGCCGGACACCGCCAGGGCGTCCAGGGGCCCCATGGCCTCCCCCGCAGGCACTGCGACCGCCCGGCGCCCGTCCTCGCCCACCCGCACCCAGCCGCGGGCCAGGTCCAGGTCGACGGGAGCCGGTGCACACGCAAGCAGCAACGCCGGCAGGAGCCCTGGGATGGGCCGAGTGTACAGCCCCCGCGGTGTAGCCTCATGCGGTGTTGATCCGATTCGTGGCGGTGGTGGCCCTGTTCGTGGCGGCGTTTCTGCGGCTCCGCGAGGTCGACGCGATCCTTCTTCTCGCCGATGGCATCGGCCCCTACCTGACCGCCCTGGCCAACCCGGTCAACCCCTCCCCCCACGCTCCCCCCTATGGCTGGGGTCTCCAGGTGCCCTACGCCCTCTGCCTTTCCCTGGCCGACAACCTGCGAGAGGCGGCGATCGGACTGGCGCTTCTACATGCTCTCGCGGCGCCCCTGGCTGCCCTCTGCGCCGGGCGGCTTGGGGGCCTTGGGCCCGCCGTCGTCGCCGGGCTGCTGGTGGCGGTGGACCCGGGTCTGCTGGACACCCTGACCTCGGGCGCAGAGACCTACCTGGCGCCGGTGTGGGTGGGCGTGGCCTGTTGGGCAGGTCTCTCGGCGCGGGACCAACCCCGCCTTGCCGCCGTCGCCGCCCCGGCCTGGGCCATGGCTGCAATGAACCACCCCCTGGCGCTGTGCACCCTGCCCCTGGTCGCCCTGGCAGGCCGTCGCCGGGAGACCGGAATCGGTCTGGGGCTGGCGGGCCTCATGCTGGCGCCGACGGTGTTTGGGTGGTGGCAGGCCGGAGGCACGGGCCTGGACCCCGGGGCTCCCCTGCAAGCGGTGCCGGCCTGGCTTGTCCAGGGAGGCCCGGTGGCGGGCCTCCTCGCCGTCTGCGGCTTCCTGGGGCTGGCCTCCTGGCGAACGCGAACCCTGGCCCTGGCGGTGTGGGCAAGCGCCATCCTCCTCGCCGTGGCAGGGGTCCTTCTCGGGTACCTGCGCGACCATCACCTTCGACTTCTGACGGTGCCACTGGCCGCCTGTGTGGCAGGGTTTGGAACGCGCTGGGCCTGGCTGGGACTCCTCTGCCTTCGGGTTCCTGGGAGCCGGGTACCGCCTCCTGAAAAGCCCCACCGACCAGGGACACTCGGGCTGACCACCGAACTCACATTGGCCATCGCTACCCTGCCCGCTCCCTTGCTGGTGGATGGCGCCTGGAAGTCCGGTACGCCGGCAGCGGAATCCTCGGCCGTGCTGCTGGATCTCCACCTCCGCGGCCTCTCGGTGGGTCCCGGTGGTTCCCTGGTGGTGATCGTCTCCTACCGCCGAGGAGATCGGCCGGCCTGGGGTCCAGCCTGGCGGGAGGGCGACCGCCACTTCCTGGTGTCCGAGCGCCACGACGAGCTTGCCCAGAGCCTGTGTGGCAAGGCCCGGCTCGGCGGCGCCTGGGATGGCCTGGCCGTCCTCCTTCCGGACACCACCCTCCAGGAGGCCCGTGCCTGGTGGACCGCCTGTGAGCAGCCATGACCCTGGCACGGGGACTGGTGCTGCTGGGGCTCCTGGAGGTCCTTCTGACCCTGGTGGATGTCCTGGTCGGGCCGGGTTCCCGGCTCTCGCCCGAGGAGTCCTGGAACCTCCGGGCAGGACTGCAAATCGCCTGCGGTCACGGCGATCGCCTCTGGGACCTCCAGTACCGGACCTTCTGCGGCGGATGCACGGCTGAAGCGGTCCTCTCCGCACCGCTGTTCTCTGCACTGGGCGAGTCCCTGTGGACCTGGAAGATCGTGCCGGCGGGATTTCACCTGGCGGTGGTGGGACTGGGGGCTGCCCTGGCTGGACGGGCCTGGGGGCTGGCCGGGGCACTCGTCTTCGTGGCCTGGATGGTGGCGGCTCCCCCCTTCTACCGGGACCTGGCGCTGACCGGGTTCGGAAACCACACCGAGGGAACCGCCTTCGTACTCGGGGCTGCCGTTCTTTTGATCGAGGGCCTGCGCCAGCCCTGGTCACGGCGCCTTCCCCTTCTTCTCGCAGCAGGGGCCGTGGCGGGGCTCGGCGTCTGGTTTGCCTGGTCCACCGCCTATGGCCTGGTGGCGATGGTCCTCATCGGCGGGATGGCCTGGCGCAGGGGCGGGCTGGTGTGGCTGCTGGCCCTGCCCCTGGGACTCCTTCCCTGGCGTGCCCTCACGGCGGTGGACCCTGGGGCCGCGGCCCATGCTCGGGACTGGTGGCAGGCCTTTCAGCTGGCTCCACCGGGCGAGTGGTGGCGATGGCTGGCGGGCGACTTCGCCACCGGAGGACTCCTGCCCCAGGCGCCCCCTTCTCTCTCCCTGGCCTGGTGGCTGGCCCTGTGGGGACTGGGTCTGTGGGGTGCCATCTGCGCTCTCCGCGACCGAAATGCGGCGCGACTCTGGGCCCCTGTGGCCCTCGCAGCCCTGCTTGGCGCCTGGCTCCTGCGCCATGACGCCTGGCAGGACACCCATCCCCTGGACACCTACAGCCCCTTCCTGCTCCGCTATCGCGGTCCGCTGGTCCCTCTTCTCGGCCTGCTCGCGGCCGGTGCGATTGTCCAGCACCGCTCCCTGCGGCGAGTTGCCCTGGTCGTCGGACTGGTCGGGCTCTCGGTGCGCCCACTGGGCTGGAACGGTTCCCTGGAGACCTCCCTTTCCTCGGCCTACCCTCCCGTGGTGGCACCCCCTGATCCCACGGTCCCGTCAGGGCGACCCATCCAGCGCCACGCTGAGGGCCGCACCCGACCCCAGGACATCCAGGCGGCCCTGGACTTCCTGGCTGACCACGAGGACCCGCTGAACGCCTGCCGCCTGGACCATGTGAACGAGTTGGGACTGCGCCTGAGGGGCCTTGCTGCCGAGCAACCGGACCCTGTGCTGGACGCCCAGGTAGACCGGGCGCTCCAGGACCCGGGACAACGCCTGCAACTCCAGGGGGTCCTCCGAGCCCACGACTCCGACCCCGAGGGGCCCTGAGAGAGGTCTGGGGCCCGGTGTTAGGCTCCTTCGCCGAGGAGGGGCACGATGGGCGAGGAGCGGTCGGAACAGCGTCCAGGTCCATCCACTGCCAGGCCATGGGTCCTGGAGGCCCGATGAGCCAGGCCCCCGGTTCGCCGTTGCTACGCCTGGTCCAGCACGCAGGACATCATCGCCGACGTGTGGCCATCGCCACCGGGTGTTCGATCCTGAACAAGGTCTTCGACCTGGCCCCTCCCGTCCTGATCGGGGCTGCGGTGGACGTGGTCGTCGAACGAGAGGGCAGTCTCCTGGCGGACTGGGGGGTGGTGGACGTCTCCCAGCAGCTGACGGTCCTCGCGGTCGCGACGGTGGTGATCTGGGGCCTGGAGTCCGCCTTTGAGTATGCCTACAAGTGGCTCTGGCGGAACCTCGCCCAGACCGTCCAGCACGAGCTTCGGCAGGAAGCCTATGGGCACATTCAGGCCCTGGACATGAACTGGTTCTCCGACCAGTCCAGGGGCGACCTGATGAGCGTGCTCAACGACGACATCAACCAGCTGGAGCGATTCCTGGACGGGGGCGCCAACGACCTGCTCCAGGTGGCCACCACGGTGGTGGTGGTGGGCGCCGTGTTTTTTGGCCTGGCCCCCGGTGTGGCCGTCTGGGCGATCCTGCCAATGCCCTTTGTGCTCCTGGGCTCCTTCTGGTTCCAACGTCGCATCGCACCCCGATACGCCGACGTGAGGGAACGGGTCGGCACGCTCAACGCCATTCTGGACAACAACCTGGCCGGCATCGCGACCATCAAGAGCTTCACCGCCGAGTCGCGGGAAGCGGAGCGGGTCCGCCTGGCGAGCGAGAGCTACCGACTGGCCAACCGAAGGGCCATCTCGCTGAGCTCGGCCTTCAGTCCCCTGATCCGCATGGTCATCGTGGTCGGATTCACAGCCACCCTGCTCTACGGGGGACACCTGGCGCTGGACGGCAGCCTGGCTGTCGGCGCCTACAGCGTTCTCGTCTTCCTGACCCAGCGTCTCTTGTGGCCACTCACAAGGCTGGGCGAGACCTTTGACCTCTACCAACGGGCGATGGCGTCGACGAACCGGGTGCTGAACCTGCTGGACCTGGAGGTTCGGCTCGTCGGCGGAGAGATCCGTCCCGAGACCGTGCGGGGAGAGGTCGCCCTGGAGGGGGTCTGTTTTGCCTACCCCGAACGGGAAGCGACCCTCTCTGGCATCGACCTGCACATCCCGGCTGGCCGCACCGTGGCCATTGTGGGCACCACGGGTTCCGGCAAGACCACCCTTGTGCGACTGCTGCTCCGTTTCTACGACCCGGATGCGGGCCGGCTCACCCTGGACGGACACGACCTGAGGTCCCTGGATCTCGAGCATCTCCGACAGGCAATCGCCCTGGTCAGCCAACAGGTCACGCTCTTTCCCGGCTCCGTGGCCGAGAACATCGCCTATGGCCGACCCTCAGCCCGGCCGGAAGAGGTCGAATCCGCCGCCCAACTGGCCGAAGCCCATGACTTCATCTCGGACCTGCCCCAGGGCTATGACACCCCCATCGGAGAGGGAGGCCAGAAGCTCTCTGGCGGCCAGCGACAGAGGCTTGCCCTTGCCCGGGCCGTGCTCAAGAACGCCCGGGTCCTGGTGCTGGACGAGGCCACTTCGGCCGTGGACAACGAGACCGAGGCGGCCATCCAGCGGTCCATGGGCCGGATCAGCGAAGGACGCACCACGATCCTGATCGCCCATCGCCTGTCGACGGTTCGCCGGGCAGACGAGATCGTGGTCCTGGAGGCGGGCCGGATCGTGGAACGGGGAGACCACCCGACCCTGATCGCCCGGAATGGCCTCTATGGTCGCCTGTGGCGCGTCCAGACCGGGGCGCCAGAGGAGGTGGCTTGACCCTCGCCTTGTTGCTGTGGTCCTGCGATGGCGGGCTGTCGGAGGAGGTCCCGACCGAAGGGGACCTGTTCACCCTGACCTACAACGTTCATGGCCTGCCGTCGGAGATCACCGGCGATGACACCCCCTCCCGCATTGAGCAGATCGCACCGCTCTTGCCGGGCTTCGACCTGATCGGCCTGCAAGAGGACTTCGACGAGACCCTGCATGGGGTGCTGGACAGCGCCCTGGACCACGAGAGCCGGCTGTGGTTCGACGAGGCCCTGCCAGACAGGGTCTACGGTTCAGGCCTGTCCAGCTACGCCGGCCTCTCCACGGCCGGGACCTACACCGAGCACTACGAGGACTGCCACGGCATTCTCGATTCCTCCTCGGACTGCCTGGCGTCCAAGGGCTTCACGGTGATGACGCTGGTCCTGGGCGGCGAGGTCACCCTGGACTTCTACAACACCCACCTGGAAGCAGGGGGCGGTCAGGAAGACGAGGATGCCCGCGCCACCCAGGTCGAGCAGCTGGTGGCCTCTCTCGAGGACCGGTCCGCTGGCAACGCCGTGATCTTCGTGGGGGACTTCAACCTCCACGAGGACGAGGACCCCGAGGAGACCCTGCTCTATGAACGGCTGGTCACCGGTGCGGGACTGAGCAACGCCTGCACGGTCCTGGACTGCCCCGAGAACCGCATCGACAAGTTCCTGTATCGGAGCAATGACACGGTCACGCTGGAGCCCTCGAACTGGACGAATGAACCGGGATTCGAGGACACCGAAGGCGTACCCCTGTCCGACCATGACGCCCTCTCCGTCAGTTTTTCCTGGACGGCTGTAGCGCCCTGAGACGCTCTTGGAGTGCCGTCAGCGCCCGGGCAGCACCGGTGCGAATCCGCCAGCGCACGACCTGGGAGACCTCGGTGTCTCCAGGATTGATCTCCACGGTGGGTACGCCCTGGCGAGCCGCCAACACCACCGGGCCGGCAATGTAGGGAAAGACGCTGGTCGTTCCGATGGAGAGCACCAGGTCGAAGCCAGCGTCCAACGAGGCCTCCAGCTGGTTCACTGCGGCCTGGGGCAGCATCTCCCCGAAGAGCACCACGTCGGGACGAGCCACCGCACCGCAGCTGGAACAGAGCGGCAGGGGCGCCAGCTCCGTCCCGTCGTCGACGTCGAGCCGCCAGGGACAACGGGGACAGACCAGGCTCCCCAGGTTGCCGTGAATCTCGATCACGTGGCGGGATCCTGCCCGTCGGTGAAAACCGTCCACGTTCTGGGTCAGGACGCAGACGTGGTCGAAGAGCGAGTCCAGCTGGGCCAGGACCCGGTGCCCGTTGTTGGGGGCAGCCCCCCGACAGGCATCGCCGATCTGGTGCAGGTACTTCCAGCACAGGGCCGGGTTCTGCCGCAGCATCTGCCCGGACAGGGCCACTTCGATGGGCAGTCCTTCCTCTGTCCGTCCGTTGTAGAGCCCTCCGATGCCCCGGTAGGTCGGCAGGCCGGAGTCCGCCGAGACACCTGCTCCCGTGATGGCCAGCACCCGCCGGGCACCAGCCAGGGCGGTGGCCACCTCGTCCAGGACCCCGTCGCCTTCGCTCAAGAGGCCCCTGCCAGCTGACCGGTTTCCTCGAACCAGGCATACAGGTCCCGAACCGTCTCCGCCATCGGTCGAGGTTCAAAGCCAAGCTCGCCGGAGGCCTTGTCGTGCCGGATATCGCGGTTGGACTTGAGGGCGTGCAGCGCCTCCGAGGTGTACAGGGGCTCGACGCCAGTGACCCGGTTGAAGAGGGTCATGAACGGGGCCCCCAGTTGAGCCAACCACATCGGCGAGGTCGCCGCTGGAGCCCTGACCCCTGTGACCTCCTCGGCGAGGGAGGCCAGCTCCCGGATGGTGTGCCAGTGCCCGCTGAGCAGGTATCCCTCCCCCGTGCGTCCATGCTCCAGGGCACCAATGGCACCCGAGACCACGTCTCGGACATCCACCCAGTCAAAGCCCCCGTCCAACAGGGCCGGCATCTTGCGGTGGTAGAGGTCCAGGAAGACCTGTCCCATCCGCGACGGCCGGGGGTCCGCCGGCCCGACGATTCCCGAGGGATTGACGATGACCGCGTCCAGCCCCCTGGCGACCACTTCCTGGAGCTGGGCCTCGCCGGCGCTCTTGGAACGATCGTAGGCCGGGTGACCCTTCCCGACCCTGCGCCTGGTCTCGTCCAGGGGCTCGTCATGGGGTTCGTGATCAAAGGCATGAACTGAGGAGAAATGAACGAGGCGACGGACCCCGGCATCCAGTGCGGCCTCCGCCACGGCACGGACCCCCTGGACATTCACCGCTTCGACTCTCCCGGACTGGCCCCCGGTGATCGAGATCAGGGCTGCCAGGTGAAAGACGGCTTCAACCCCATCAAAGGCTCCCCGCAAGGTGTCGGGATCGGTCACGTCCCCCGACACAGACTCCACAACCAGTCCATCCAGGCCCACAGGCTCCCCGCGCAGGAGGACCCTCACGGAGTCCCCCCGGTCCAACAGCGCCCGCACCAGGTTGCCCCCCACGTGCCCGGTCGCCCCCGTGATTGCGACCTTCATGATCCCATGCCCCTCACCCGCCGAGTTCGATGCCCACCGGCGCGTGATCCGATGCCTTGAGTTCACCCCGCTTCTTGCGCCAGGGCCGATCCACCCATCCCCGCTCCACCCGCTGGTGGATGCTGTCGGTCACCAGGAAGTGGTCGATTCTCATGCCGTTGTTGAAGCGAAAGGCCGCCCGCCGGTAATCCCAGAAGGTGTAGGTCTGGGGCGGCAGGTGCCCTTCCAGTTCGTCGACGAGCCCCCAGTCCAACAACTGCTGGAGTCGGGCATGTTCCTCGGGGTGGAAACTGGGCACGTTGGCAAAACCGTCAGGGTCGTAGATGTCCCGGGCCTTGGGGGCGATGTTGATGTCCCCGGTGATGACCAGGTCCTCTTCCGGACGATGGCCCTCCTTCACCCAGGCGAGGAGCGCATCGAAGAATGCCAGCTTGTAGGGAAACTTGGGGGAGTCCACCCGCTGGCCCTGGGGGCAGTAGAGGTTCACCAACCGCACCCCTCCCGTCGTGACCGCCATGAACCGGGCCTGGCCATCCTCGGCTGGCGGGTGTCCGAGCTGTACGTCCTCCAGGGGTTGCCTCGAGGCTATGAGCACCCCGTTCCACTGCTTCTGACCGTGAACGGCCAGGTGGTAGCCCCGATCCTCGAACAGATCCCTGGGCACGCGATCCGTCGGCAACTTGAGTTCCTGGAGACAGAGCACGTCCGGCGCCACCTCGTCCAGGTAGAGCCCGACGAGCTCCTGTCGGACATTCAGCGAGTTCACGTTCCAGGAGACGATCTTCAAGGCACCCTCCGCCCGCATTCCCTATCGTGGGAATCCGGCTTTTCGATTGCAAATCGATACATCGGGATATAACGATATTGTAATGCCGGACCTGACCACCAGCCTGGACCGATGTCGCCTGCTCGCCGATGGGACGCGCCTGCGCCTGTTGGCCCTCCTGGACCAGGAGGAGCTCACGGTGGCGGAGCTTACTCGCATCACAGAACTTGCCCAGTCCACGGTCTCCACGCACCTGGGTCGACTCCGGGAGGCCGGGTGGGTCCAGGACCGCCGCGAGGGCAGCTCCGCCTGGTACAGCCTGGCCGAGAACGAGTTGCCCCTCCAGGTCCGGGCTCTCTGGTCTGCCCTGGGCGAAGGACTGGAAGACCCGGTGCTCGAGGCCGATACCCGCCGACTGGCCGAAGTCCAGGCGGCCCGCATCGGAGACGAACCCTGGCCGGACTCCGTGGCTCTGGCCATGAGTCGCACCTGGTTCCCGGGCCGTAGCTGGGAGGCCTTGACCCGGGGCCTGCTGGGGTTCGTTCAGTTGGGAGATGTGCTGGATGTGGCCAGTGGCGTCGGCGCAGTGGCGGAGTTGATCGCTCCGATGGCACGGTCTGTCACCTGTGTGGACCGCAACGCCAGGGTGATCAGCCGCGGACAGGCGCGACTATCCCACCTTCCCCAGGTCCGTTTCGTCCAGGCCGACATGCAAGAGCTTCCCTTCCCCGAGGGGCACTTCGACCAGGCCATCGCCATGAGCGCCCTGTGCTTCAGCGTCCACCCAGAGGGCCTGGTCCAGGAACTCTTCCGGGTGATCCGGCCGGGCGGAACCCTGGTGGGCATCACCCTCAATCGTCACACCCACAAGCGGGCAGCAGAGCGCTTTCGTCATCCTCAGCTGGGCTACGAGCCGGACCAGCTACAGGCCCTGCTGGAAAACGCCGGGTTCCAGGTTCAGACCTGTGCACCCACCAGCCGAGAACGACGTTCCCCCCACTTCGAGGTCATCACGCTGATCGCCCGGAGACCCGCATGACCCCCGCAGCCCGCCAGGCCGCCCTTCACCAGCTTCTCGCCGAGCGGGTGCTGCTGCTCGATGGGGCGATGGGCACCATGATCCAGAGGGTGCCCCTGTCCGAGGCCGACTTTCGAGGGGAGGTCTACCAGGCCCACCCCAAGTCCCTCAAGGGCTGCAACGACCTGCTGAACATCACCCAACCCCAGGTGATTCGCACCATTCACGACGAGTACCTGGATGCCGGGGTGGACATCCTGGAGACGAACACCTTCAACGGCACCACCATCGCCATGGCCGACTACGACCTGCAGTCGGCGGCCTACGACATCAACTTCCACGGGGCCCGCATCGCCAGGGAGGCGTCGGATGCTCGCGGGGGCCTGGTCCTCGTGGGGGGTGCCCTGGGCCCCACCAACCGCACGGCATCCCTCTCACCCGATGTCAATGACCCCGGCTTTCGCAACGTGTCCTTCGAGGAGCTTGTGGTGGCCTATGCCCAGGCGGCGCGGGGCCTGATGGATGGCGGTGCCGACATCCTGATGGTGGAGACGAGTTTCGACACCCTCAACGCCAAGGCCGCCCTCTTCGCCATCGAGGAAGTCTATGTCGAGCGTCAACAGCGGCTGCCAATCATGGTCTCCGGCACGATCACCGATGCCTCCGGCCGGACCCTGAGCGGTCAGACCGCCGAGGCCTTCTACCACTCGGTTCACCACGCAACCCCCCTCACGGTGGGCTTCAACTGTGCCCTCGGTGCCAGTGCCATGCGGCCCCACATCGAGACCTTGAGTCGGGTGGCGGACACCTTTATCTGCGCCTACCCCAACGCCGGTCTTCCCAACGAACTCGGTGAATACGACCAGAGCCCGGAGGCCATGGCCGAGCTGGTCGGCGAGTTCGCGGAACAGGGGCTCGTCAACGTGGTCGGTGGCTGCTGTGGCACCACCCCCGAGCACATCGCAGCGATCGCCCGGGCCGTGCGGCCCCAGAGCCCA
>CAZMNK010000129.1:0-16029 GCA_964567625.1 uncultured Enterobacterales bacterium
GAGTCCCGGTGGCCAGTTCGCTTCGCGGTGTGGGCTGTGAGGACTGCCACGGGCCCGGCCAGGACCACGTGCGCGATCCCGTAAAGGCCAGGCTCGTCACTGTTCCGGGTGAAGGGGTCTGCGTGCGCTGCCATGATGGCGTTCGGGACGAAGGGCGCTTCGACTTCGAGCGGTACCTGCCGCAGGTGGTGCACGGAGACGGGTAGACTCCTGGCGACCTCAATCTGGAAGAGATGTGATGTTCTGGATGGCGACCCTTCTGACCGCGACCTGGGGTGGCGTGGACTACCTGGAAAATGATGGCTGGAAGGACGGCGACCAGGCCACCTTTCAGGGGGGCTTCGTCCCCTTCGAGTGCGTCGCTTCGGTGTTCGTGCCGGAAGCTGAGGACTACCCGTTCGTCCTGAAGAACGTGGACCTGCTCTTTGGTGGGGCCTATTCCTCCATCCAGGAGACGCTGATCGTCGACTTCTATGAGATCGATGACACGGACATGCAGGACTCCTCCAGTTGGCGTCGACTGGGCCAGGAGGCTGCCGCCATCACCAACTCCGAGGAGTTGATGAGCCAGGTCCTGGTCGAGGACCTGGAGATCGTGGTCAGTGGCGAGGGTGGGGGAGCGCTGGAGAACTACGAGATCGAAGAGGGCAATGTGGCGGTGTCCTTCTGCTTCGAGGAGGAACACAGTGGATACCCGGGGCCAGCCAACGACAATGATGCGGGCAACGACTACAGCAGCCGGAACTGGATCTACGCGGACACCGGCCCCAACTACAAGTGGTACCAGGCCTCGGACCTGGGGGTTCAGGGGGACTGGATCATCAAGCTGTGCATTGAGGGGGACAATGTCGCGGGGAGCTGCAACCCCGACACCGATGCAGACACGGACGCAGACAGCGACAGCGACAGCGACGGCGACGGCGACACCGACACCGACACCGACACCGACACCGATGTGGGCGAACTCGGCCTCCAGAGCATCACGCCGGACTGGGCATCCGAGGGGACCCCGGTCGATGTCGTGGTCCTGGGAAGCGGCTTCTCCAGTGATGCCGAGGTCAGCATCGGAGGTCTGTCGCTGACAGGAACCGACGTGGTGAATGAACAGACCATCACCGGCCGCAGCCCCTCGGCACTTCCCGTCGGGATCCATGACGTCGAAGTCGATGTCGGCGACGACAATGTCTACCTGCCGGAGGCCTTTGAGGTCCGGGCAACGGGCGAAGGGGAGACCGATGGAGACTGTGGATGTTCCGCAGCGGCGGGTCCTGGAACCCTGGCCTGGCTGTTGGCCCTGGGCTTGCCTCTCTGGCGTCGCAGGGAGACTGGAAGACCCCGGATCAGCGGGTAGAGGTCTCCCTCAGAGGTAGGTCACCACGTCCGCGTTGGCGACCACGTCGGCTCGCCATTCCTCGATGAACTCGTTGCGGGTCTCGAAGAGCAGGCGGCGATGCAGTTCGAGGGCATCGTCTTCGAAGACGCTCATGTCCGGCTCGGTCCGCTCACGTACCTGGACGACGATGCGGTCATTGTCCACCGCGAAGAGGGTCTCCAACACGGTGCCGGTGTCAGCCTGAATGGCCTCTGCCATCAGTTCGGGCATGCTGCCCAGCTCAGGGAGGACGGTGGCGGTGAGGGGAAGCTGGCTTGCTGTGCCCAGGGTCAGTCCGCGGGCGGTCATCAACTCAATGGGCGGGACCCCAGTGACCTTCCATTCTTCGCCCAGCTCCTTGGCGAGGGCTTCCACCGCTTCCGGCGTGCGTTGCTCGGTCAGGAGTTCCCGGGCAAGGAGAGGAGCGGCTTCCTCAAAGGGGGTTTCCTTGGCCTCGTTGACCTCTTGCAGCCAGAGGATCTGGAACCCTCGAGACGACTTGACGATCTCGCTGATGCTGCCCGGTGTGGTGGCAAAGAGGACTTCGGAGAGCGCAGGGTCCAGCTGGTCTTCGGCCTGGGTACCCAGGTCTCCGCCACGCACTGCAGACAGGTCTTCGGACCACTCTCTCGCCAGCTCGGCAAAGTCGGCGCCGGCCAGGGCCTGGTCCCGCAGGGCGGTCAGCCTGGCCTCGACCTCGGCATCGGTGTTGCCATCGATGTTGGTCCGCAAGAGGAGCGTGGAGAACGTGGCCTGCCGGGGGCTGCGGAACCGGCGGTCCAGCTGCTCGGTGTAGCGGATTCTCAGACGATCAGCGTCGGCGACCACGAGGGCATCGATGTCTGCCTCGGAGATGACGACCTCGTCTGCCACGGTCTCTGCAGGCACGCGGATCCAGTCCAGTCCCAGGTGTGTGTTCTCCTGACGAAAGCGGGCTTCGACCTGGTGGGGATGCACGGTGACGGCCAGGGACGCAAAGGACAGGAGCTTCTGGACGGTCAGGTCTTTTCGCAGGCCTTGCTCGTACTTGGGCCGGGTCAGGCCGGCCCGTTGCAGGTTGTTCTCGTAGAGTTCGACCGAGAACTCGCCGTCATCGTCTCGGTAGGAGTGCACTCGCAACTCGGCGACCACCGGCTCCCCGGAGACCGAGGACATCTCGTACAGCGTCACCCCTCCTGGGGCCTTCTGAACCCTGGTCAGCACCTCGGGGCCCAGTCCGAAGACCTCGTAGCGGGTGGGATCCGTGCCCAGGTTGAAGGGACCCAGGGGCTGAATGCCCTTCTCTTCCAGCATCTCGGCGGGGGGGCTGCCATCGGCTTCCCAGGTCGCCAACAACTGCTCTGCATAGGCCTGGGAACGGTCGGTGGCGGTGGTGAAGTCGTCCAGGAATGCCGTGAAGGGCACTCGAACCAGGGTCGCGTAGACCGCGGTGTAGGACTTGAGCTGGTCTGCGATCTCCCGGTCGGAGACCTCGATGCCCAGCCGGTCAGCCTCCTGGAGCAGCACGGTCTCCTGGACCAGGGAGCCCATGACCTGCCTCTGCATGCCTGCGAGCTCTTCCTCGGAGGCTCCGGCGCCCAGTCCCCGGGCCGAGGACCGCATGCGGCGGTTGAACTCGGTGTCGGTGATGCGCTTTCCGTTGACCTCGGCCACGATCTGGGTCGAGGCACCCTGGTTCGAGCTCCCCCAGAAGACGAAAGTCACGATGATGACGAAGAAGGTGAACTTCATCAGTGGGGAATCGACCCCACCGCGCATGCCTTCGATCACACCCATGTCTCTACCCCTGGCCTGGAACGCCCCCCGACTAACCGTTTGGGAGTGTCGTGGTTCCACTGGATGCCCCTGGTCTCTGGTGCGCACCCTGCGCAGGGAGCACGGCCGCCGGGGTCCAGCACCAGGGACGGACGGAAGAAATAAAGACTTGACACGACAACACCCTTGTTCGGTTCGATCTCAACTGGTATGGAAAAGGGGGGTGAACTGCATCCTCCCCGCTGTTGCCTTCCGCT
Source organism: uncultured Enterobacterales bacterium (assembly GCA_964567625.1). Lineage (GTDB taxonomy): Bacteria > Myxococcota_A > UBA796 > UBA796 > CAJQPC01 > CAYFPX01. Next base: position 3,385 of record CAZMNK010000129.1, read on the forward strand.
CTTCCCTCCTCGTCCTCCCCGCTTCCTCTCTGCCGGACGCAGTCGCCGATGTTCTCTTCCGTCTTCTCAGGTGTTGTCGACGCCTTCTCTCACGATGTGGCCATCGACCTGGGCACAGCCAATACGCTTATTTATTTGCGAGGGCGCGGGGTCGTCTGCAGCGAGCCCTCGGTGGTCGCGGTGCATCAGAACCGGCAAGGTGACCGGGAGGTCATCGCCGTGGGGAGCGAGGCCAAGAACATGCTGGGCCGTACTCCGGGTGACATCCTGGCCATTCGCCCACTCAAGGATGGGGTCATCGCGGACTTCGAGGTGACAGAGGCCATGCTTCGTCACCTCCTCCAGTTGTCCTGTGGTCGGAACAAGATGATTCGCCCACGGGCGGTGGTCTGCATTCCCTATGGCACGACGGAGGTCGAGAAGAGGGCGGTGCGAGAGTCTGCAGAGTCCGCGGGTGTCCGCGAGGTACACCTGCTCGAGGAACCACTGGCAGCGGCCATTGGTGCGGAGTTGGACGTCACGAAGCCCCACGGCAACATGGTCGTGGACATCGGGGGCGGCACCACGGAGGTCGCGATCATCTCCCTGGCGGGGATCGTCTACAGCCGAAGCGTCAAGGTGGGAGGGGAGGCGATGGACGATGCGATCGTCCAGTACCTCAAGCGCCACCGTGGGCTCCTGGTCGGTCCGAGGACCGCCGAGGACATCAAGATCCGAATCGGAACGGCCTTCAACCGGAGTCGCCCCCTGGAACTCGACGTGACGGGTCGGGATCTGAGCACGGGGTTTCCCACCGTGATGACCGTGACCAGCGAGGAGGTTCGTCAGGCGCTCCAGGAGTCGGTGCAGCTCATCGTCGACACGGTGATCCACGCCCTGGAGCGGTCCCCCCCCGAGTTGGCCTCGGACATCGTCGACACCGGCCTGGTCATGACCGGGGGTGGTGCCTTGCTTCGGGACCTGGACCGTGCCCTGCGAGACGCCACTGGACTTCCGGTGATCGTGGCGGACAATCCCATGGACGCGGTGGTCGTGGGTTCCGGGCGCGCCCTGGAACAACTGGACCTGCTCCGCGAACTCTGCGCCTAGGGAGGGTCTGGGACGACCTCAGAGTCCCTTTTCGAAGAGTTCTGCGAGTTCCCGCTTCTTGCCGCCTCCGGTTCGCTGCGCCACGACCTGTCCGCCCTTGAAGACAAGCAGGGTTGGGATGTTGCGGACGTTGTAGCTCATGGCGGTCTGACGGCTATGGTCGACGTCCACCTTGACCAGCTTGACGCGCCCCTCGTATTCGTCTGCCAGTTCGGCCAGAGTGGGCGCGATCGCCTTGCATGGGCCGCACCAGGTGGCCCAGAAGTCGACGACAACGGGAGTGTCTGACTGCAGGACGAGGGTGTCGAAGTCGCTGTCTGTGGCGTTGGAGATCAGGTCGCTGGCCATGTGCCGAGTCCTCGTGGTGAGAGCGGTGGATGCCGGGTGGCGTTGTGCGGAGCAAGCCCTGCTCTACTAAGATCGGTGAGGGCCGGGGACAAGACCCTGGCGGCGCTTCCGAACCACGACCTCTACACTGGAGGGCTCGCACAGCCCCATGGTCCCGGTGTCCCCTCTGCTGCCGGAGTTCCTGCGCCTGCTGCGCCAGAGTGCCACTGGAGCGCTGCGGTTCGAGTTTTCCGAGCGCAAAGTGGTGGTGATAATTCACCAGGGTGGTGTGGTGCAGGTGGTCGGGTTGCCCGAGATCCTGGACCTGAGTGGCCATGGTTTGACAAGTTCAGTGCCCAGCGGGGACATGTTGGCCGCCATCGGGACTGCGGTGGGAGGGGGAGTGCCCATCTCAGAGGCCATGGAGTCCGCGGCCTCAGGGCTGGGTCACTTCCTGGCCAGGGTCGCCTTTGATCCCGACAGCAAGGTCACCTGGGAGGAGGGGGTCGAACCTCCCAAGGGGGCCTTTCCGTTGACCTTTCCCATGATCAAGGCCCTGGCCGGAGGACTCCAGGCTGCGCGGACGCCGGAGATGGTTCGGCTGCAATGGCGAAGCCGCGCGGCGCAGTTCGTGCGACCGACAGACGCGGCTCAGGACCCCGGGAGTACGAAGGGCCTGAGCCCGATGGCTGCCCGGGCGCTGAATCTTTCCTCCAAGGGCGAGGTTCTCTCGGAACTGGCAGAGCGCCTGGTGGGGGGCGATCCGCGCCGCATGACGAAAACCTGGTGGGCCCTGGACCTGCTTCTTAATGCAGGTCTTCTCGGGTTCGAGGGGCCCTCCACCGCCGAGATCGAGATCGATGAAGACCCCGAGTACGACGAGGACGCCTCCCAGGACAGCATCTCGAGCGAGGAGAAGTCAAAGGAGAGGGCGCCGGTGGTGGACCTCCAACGGCAATACCGGAGGCTGCTGAAGCAGTCGCCCCTGGAAGCCCTGGAAATCGGGCTCGAAGACCTGGAGAAGGGCCTCAAGGTCGAGGTGGTTCGGGAGGCCTTTCGGCGGGCCGCCAAGAAGTACCACCCGGATCGCTTCCTGGGGCAGCCCTCCGCGGTGGAGCGTGCTGCGGCCCTCTGCTTTCAGGTGCTCGGAGAGTACCGGTCCCAGATGGAGGAGCCTGAACGCCTTCAGTCGGAGGCGGAGCGACTGAAAGCGAAGTTGGAGGGCCGGGTCCTGGTCACCGAGGACGACAAGGTCAAGGCCAAGGTGCTCTACAACAAGGGCATGAGCTTCCTGCGCAATCGGGCCTATGAGGCTGGGCGAGATGCCTTTGCGAAGGCTCTTGAGCAGGACCCGGGCCAGCGGATGGCCCGGGCTCGGCACATCCACTGCCAGGCGGTGTTGAAGGAGATGGCGTACGACAAGGCCTTCGTGGATCTCTCGGAGATCGTGGGGGAGAACGTGGAGGAGAAGGTGGAGCTGCTCTACCTGACGGCGTGGCTGCTGAAGCTGCTGGGCAGGGAAAAGGAGGCCATCAAGCAGTACCGAGCCATCCTGTCGAGCAAACCGGATCATCGGGATGCCTTGCGGGAGATCAGGCTCTGGGAAAAGCGGGCGGCGGAACGGGATGGTGGTTCCAAGAAATCCGACAAGGGAGAAGCACTCTCATCGGGTCTGTTCCGTGCGATCCGGAAGCGGCGAGACAGCTGAGCTCACTTCGGCACGCCCGGAGAGCAGGTTAGAAGCGGGATCAAGGAGATGCCATCGACCGCATCCTGCTGATGTTCGGCCTGTTGGGGTACCTCGTGGCCGGGGCTGGCAGCCTGTGGTCTTCGGAGCACAAATCGGGCCGAGTCATGGTGTCGGTGGCCGGTGGAGCTGTGTTGCTCCACCTGTCGGGCCTGGTGCTGTGGAGCCTGCGCGTCGGGCATCTTCCGCTCACGGGCTCCGCTGACACCTTTGCGTCCCTGGCGCTCCTGGTGGGCGTGGGCGGCCTCTATGCCCGACGCCTTCCTCGAATGGCGCTCCTGGAAGGCCTTCTCACGCCGATGGCCGCTGTGTTGTTGGCCCTGGGGTTGATCCTGCCAGTGGGCGACGTGCTGCGGGAGCCCGAGGGCGCCTGGCTGGTGGTGCACATTGCCGGCATGGTGATGGGCGTGGCGGGCTTTGCCCTTTCCTTTGGGGCCTCAGTGGCCTGGTTCCAGGTCCGCCGCCGCCTCAAGTCCAAGCGTCTGGAAGGGCTGGGGAGACTCCCGTCGATGGACCAGCTGGATCGCCTCAATACCCGGTTCACCCTGTTCGGTTTCGCCGCCTTGACCGTGGGGATTTCGGGGGGGGGGGTCTGGGCCCACTTTGATGGTTTCCCGGACCTGGACCCCACCATCATCACCACGCTGTTGTTGTGGGGGTGGTATGCCCTGGCGATTCAGTTGCGGGTGGTCTCAGGCTGGCGGGGGCGGCTGGCTGCGATGTTCTCCATCGTGGGTTTCGGGATCATGCTGTCTTGCTACCTGGTGATCCAGGTGACCTACCAGGGTTGGCACGCGTGAACGAAGCCCACGAAGTGGTCCTGGTAGGGGTGAATCACCGCACGGCCCCCATGGACCTCCGCGAGCGGCTGGCGATGCCTGCTGAGCGTCTCCAGGAGCGCCTGCAGTCCCTGCGAACGGAACGCGGGTTGGAGGAGGCTGTCATCCTCTCGACCTGCAACCGTGTGGAGATCTATGCGTTTGCTCCTCGGGAGACCGGGTCCCGGGACATCGTTTCCTGGCTGGCAGGGACCCATGGACTTCAGACCATGGATCTCGAGCGTCACAGCATGGCACTCCAGGGGGAGCCTGCGGTAGCGCACCTGTTTCGGGTCGCGTCCTCCATGGATTCGATGGTGGTCGGTGAGCCGCAGATCCTGGGGCAGTTGAAGATGGCCTTTCAGGCCGCACTGGATGGGCGAGCCATCGGCCAGCCGCTACAGCGCTTGATGCACGGGGCCATCCGGGTGGCCAAGCGTGTTCGAACCGAGACCCGGATCGGGCGAGAGCCGGTCTCGGTGGGCCAGGCCGGCACCGAGTTGGCCCGCCAGGTCTTCGGGTCTCTCGAGGGCAGGACAGCCATGCTCATTGGAGCGGGCGACGTGGCCCGCCTGGTGGCGCGTTCCATGGTCGGCCATGGGATCCAGGAACTCGTTGTCGTCAATCGGACCTACAGCCGGGCCGCGGAGCTGGCGACTGAATTCGATGGCACCGCGGCTCACATGGAGCAGTTGCAGCGTTACCTGGAAAAGGTGGACGTGGTTATTGCCTCCACCGGCTCTACCAGCCACATCATTACCCGCAATGACCTGGCGCGGATCATGCGCTCCAGGCGCTTCAGACCCCTCTTCTGCATCGATCTTTCCGTGCCACGCAACATCGATCCCGCGGTCAACAAGCTCGACGGCTGCTTTGTCTTCAACGTCGACGACCTGACCGATGTCGCGCGTCAGGGACTGGAGCGTCGACAGGAAGAAGCCCAGGCTGCCGAGGCAATCGTCCTGGAAGAGGCAGGCCGTTGCTACAGGAGCCTCGGGAACCTCCGAGCGGAGTCGGTCATCAGTGCCATGACCCGCAAGGCCGAAGTTGCTCGCCAGTTGGAGTTGGACAGGAGCGCTGGCATGCTGGCGACGATGGACGTGGAACAGCGGCGGGTGGTCGATGCGATGACCCGTTCGATGTTCAAGCGCTTCCTTCACGACACCATCCAGGCCACCCGGGAGGTCGCGGCTTCGGGGGACGATGCTGCACTTCGACTGCTGGAGGAGGCCTTCACCACCTCTGACGCCGAGGAATAGCGCGGTGGTTCTGACCATTGGGAGCCGTGGCTCCGCCCTTGCGCTGGCGCAGACAAGGCGATTTGCCACTCGCCTGGAAGAGGCTTCCGGGGTCCGGACCGAGATTCGTGTCATCTCGACCCGGGGAGATCGGATCCAGGACCGGCCACTGGCCGCCATCGGTGGCAAGGGCCTGTTCACCCTGGAGTTGGAACAGGCCCTGCGCAGTGGAGAGATCCAGCTGGCCGTGCACTCGCTCAAGGACCTGCCCACAGAGGACCCAGAGGGCCTTGTCATCGGGTGTGTGCCCGTGCGGGCGGCCCCCTGGGATGTGCTCATCGGTCATCGCCTGGCGGACCTGCCGCAGGGCGCCAGGATCGGAACCGGGAGCTTGCGTCGCCGGGTACAGCTCCTGCAGGCGCGGCCGGACCTGGAAATCCAGGACATTCGGGGCAACATCGACACGCGGCTGCGCAAACTGCGGGAGCAGCCTCTCGAGGCGATTGTGCTGGCTCGAGCCGGGCTGGAACGCCTGGGCCTGGACCTGGGGGATGTGCCACACGAGGACCTGGGGCCGACCGTCTGCCTTCCAGCGCCGGGCCAGGGTGCTCTGGGGATTCAGTGCCGTGGAGACGATGGGCTGACTCGGGAGGTCCTGGCCCGGGTCGAGGACCCTGAGACCCGTACCTGTGTCACGGCAGAGCGGGCGTTCCTGGCCACCGTCGAGGGAGGCTGCAATGTGCCCGCGGGGGCTTATGCCACGCTGGTCGACGGGGAGTTGCGGTTGGACGCCTTGTTGGCTGACGATGCTGGACGCATTGTGCGCCAGGCCGTCCAGGGCCCCGCTTCTGGGGCGGCAGACCTGGGGGACGAGCTGGCCAGGACACTGCGGGCCGCCCTGGCATGATCACTCGGTGTTGGAAGTCCCGGAGTCAGCAGGTACAGCACACACGCCTTCGCAGGCCGCTGGCTCGGTGAGATCCGAGCAATCCGATGCTTCAATGGCCTCGACGCAGTCCTGGGCCTGGCTGGCTTCGAAGTCCGGACAGGTGAACCCGGTGTCGGTGGGGCCCTCGGCGGCCAGGCATGTCTCCAGGTCGTCGTAGGTCATGACAGCCAGCAGGTCGCATCGGTCGAACCAGTCACAGTTGGCCGTCGCCTGGTCGTCTGCGAAGTCAGCCTGGGAGTAGCATCCAATCGTGAGCAACAGCGTAAGCACCATGCCGCGACCCTATCGTGTCTTGTTGACTCGGGTGGACAACCGCCGTGTCCGAGGACCGCTCGAGGCCGCTGGCATGGTGGTCATCGAGGTGCCGTTGGTGGGTTTTGAGGCCACGGGGGTGCACCAGCCTGTGCCTGAATCCTCGGACTGGGTGGTGTATACCTCGGTCAATGGGGTCCTCTTTGGTGGTGGAATGGCTGTCCACGGGGGACCGGTGGCCGCCGTGGGCCCTGCGACAGCACAGGCACTCACCGAGCGCGGGGTTCGGGTAGAAGTAATGCCGCCCGTGGCCCGAGGGGCTGCGCTGGCCGCCGCACTGGTGGAGCGCGTTGAAGGCCGTCGGGTGTGGTTGCCTCGGGCCGAGCGGGTTTCTCCGGACCTGGAGGTGTCCCTGCGCCACATGGGTGCGGAGCCCGTCGGTGTCCCGGTCTACCGGAATGTGATGCCTCCTGGAGCTTCGTTTGCCCTGGAACAGGCCGGTGAAGTTGATGCTGTGGCCTTTGCCTCGGGTTCGGCCGCCCGCCACTTCCTGGAAGCTGGTGGACAGGGAACGGGTCCCAAGGTGGCGGTCATCGGCCCGAGTACCGCGGCCGTCTGTCAGGAACTGGGCCTGAAGGTGGCGGCCGTAGCCGATCCCCACACCGCGGAGGGGTTGGCAGCAGTGCTGCTGGCCCTCAGCCGCAGACCTGCCGGGTAAGGTCCTTCGTCAGGTTCTTCTGGTGAGACTCCAGGGTGCCGCCCCCGATCTCCAGGAGCTTGGCATCCCGGAACAGTCGCTCGACCGGGAACTCGGTGCAGTAGCCCGCGCCGCCGAGGACCTGCATCGCGTTGTCCGCCACACGCTTGCCCACTGGCGCTGCGTAGAGCTTGGCTGCATCCGAACCGATGCGGTTTCTCTTCTCCGGTCCCACGTTGTGGGCGACCTGGTAGATCAGGCAGCGTGCGGCTTCGGTGGCGGCGTAGCTGTCGGCAATGTAGGCCTGGATCTGGCCATAGCGGTTGATGGGCTGGCCAAAGGACTTCCGCTCCTGGCCATAGCGGATCATGATGTCCAGGCAGCGATCGGCGATTCCCAGGCTCATGGCGGCCAGGGTCAACCGTTCGATCTCCAGGTTGCGCATCATGTGGGTGATGCCTCCCCCCTCGACGCCCAACAGGTTCGCTGTGGGGACCTCGCAGTCCTCGAAGATCAACTCGGACATGGAGCTGGCTCTCATGCCCATCTTGGGGATCTTGTTGCTGCTTGTGAATCCCGGGCAGTCCCGGTCCACCAGGAAGGCCGTCACCCGGTCGTCCACCTTGGCGTAGACCAGGAAGACATGTCCTTCGGGCCCATTGGTGATGTAGGTCTTGGTGCCGTTCAACACGTAGACGTCACCCTGGCGCACTGCCGTGGTCGTCATGCCCAGCACGTCCGTGCCATGACCCGGTTCCGTCATGGCCATGCCGCCGACCCACTCGCCGCTGATCACCTGGGCCAGGTAGCGGGATTTCTGGTCCTCGTTGGAGCAGTAGAAGAAATTGTTCACGAAGAGCATGGCGTGGGCCAGGTAGGCCAGGCAGAAGCCCGGGTCTGACTTGCTCAACTCGTGGTGTGCGATGACAGCAGCCACGGAGTCCATGCCCGCCCCACCGTGTTCCTCGGGGATGGTGATTCCCAGCAGCCCCAGGTCTCCCAGCTGTCGGAAGAGGGGCTCGTTCAGCTTCGCCTTCTCGTCGAATTCAGCGGCCTGTGGCTCGACTTCTGAAGAAGTGAAGTCGGACACCATTTCTCGCAACATCTGGTGTTCTTCGGTCGGGGCAAACAGGTCTACGGCCATGGAGACTCCCAGCGGCCGTTCTGTAACGCAACCGTGATAGGAAACGGGCACGGAGGTCGGGATGGCTGATACGCCGCAGAAGATGTTCCTCATCGACGGAAGCAACCACGCCTTCCGCGTCTTCTTTGCCCTGCCGCGCATGACTGCAGGGGGATTCCCCACTGGGGCCCTGCTCGGCTTCGCGAACATGCTGAAGAACCTCGAAGAGGTTCACAAGCCCGACTACATCGTCGTCGTCTTCGACAAGGGCGCCAGCTTTCGCACGGAGCTGTACCCGGAGTACAAGGGCCACCGGCCGGAGATGGACCCCGAGCTGCGCGCCCAGTGGCCCCATTTCGACGAACTCATCGAGGCCTGGGGCTACAAGAGCCTTTCCGTACCCGGGTACGAGGCTGACGACGTGATCGCCACGATGGCTCGACGCTGGGCGAGCCCAGACCTCCAGGTCTCGATGGTCACGGGCGACAAGGACTTCTGCCAACTGGTGGACGAGAACACCACGATCCTCGACCTCATGAAGAACCGGGTCTATGGACGGGAAGGGGTCCAGGAACGGTTCGGGGTGACTCCTGAGCAGGTCGTGGACGTCCAGGCCCTGGCGGGGGACTCCAGCGACAACGTTCCAGGGGTCAGCGGGATCGGTATCAAGACCGCTGCCAAGCTGATCAACAGCTACGGGTCACTGGACGAACTGCTGGCCAGGGCAGAGGAGATCAAGGGCAAGCGGGGGGAGAACCTTCGGCGGCAGCGGGACCAGGCAGTGCTCTCCCGGACTCTGGTCACCCTGGTGACCGATGTGCCCCTGGACCTCACGCTCGAGGATCTTCGGGAACATCCCCGTGATGTGGCCAGGCTCAAGGAACTCTTCATCGGGTGGCAATTCCGGAGCCATCTCAAGAACCTGGAGAAGGGGGGGCAGGCGACCCCCCAGGCGGTCGACCGGTCGAAGTACCGCTGTCTGCGCACCGTGGCGGAGGTCCAGGCGGCAGCGGAGGCCATTCGGCGGGTGGGAAAGGTCGCATTTGACCTGGAGACCACCTCGCTCGACCCGCTCCAGGCCCAACTGGTGGGGCTGTGCCTCTGCTGGAGTGACGAGGATGCGGTCTACGTGCCCGTGGGCCACAAGGACCCGGGGGCCGGGGGCCAACTGGGTGTGGCCGAGGTGATGGCGATCATGGGGCCGCTGCTCGCGGATGCCTCGGTGGGCAAGCTGGGCCAGAACCTCAAGTACGACCACGCCGTGCTGGCCAATCGGGGCTACGCCCTGGAGGGCATCGTGTCGGACACGATGCTCGCCGACTACCTGCTGGAGCCGGATCGCAACCGGCATGGGCTCGACGACCTGGCCATGCGGTACCTGGGCCACGACATGATCAAGTTCGAAGAACTGATCAAGGGGGTTCGCCAGCAGGATCTGTTCGCCTCCGCAGACAAGACGGAGCCGAATTTCGCGGATGTCTCGGTGGAGAAGGCCACGGAGTACGGCGCCGAGGACGCCCATGTCACCTGGCTCCTGCACCAGAAACTCGCTCCCAGGCTGGGAGAGCAGGGGCTCGTAGAGGTCTACCGCGACATCGAGGTGCCCCTCGTCCCCGTTCTCTCTCGGATGGAGAGCGCAGGCATCGGCATCCAGGTTGACGAGCTCAAGGCCTACTCGGAAGAGTTGGCCACGCGCATCGCGGAGGCTCAGCAGCTCTGCCACGACCTTGCCGGGAAGACCTTCACGATCAACTCCCCCAAGCAGCTTCGAGTCATCCTGTTCGAGGAACTGGGGCTGACCCCCATCAAGAAAACCAAGACGGGACCGTCCACCGACGCCGACACCCTGGAGAGGCTCAAGAACCACCACCCCCTTCCCGAGGCGATCCTCGTCTACCGGGGGTTGACCAAGCTCAAGAGCACCTATGTGGATCCGCTCCCGGGCTTTGCCTCGCCGGTGGATGGACGGGTCCACACCAACTTCCACCAGGCCGTGGCGGCGACGGGTCGGCTGTCGTCCAACAATCCAAACCTCCAGAACATCCCCATCCGCACCGAGGACGGCAAGCGCATTCGCACCTGCTTCGTGGCGCCGGAGGGTTTCTGTTTCCTGTCTTGTGACTACAGCCAGGTGGAGTTGAGAATCCTCGCCCACTACTGCGAGGAGGGACCGCTCGTGGATGCCTTTGCCTCGGGCCAGGACATCCACCGCCGCACGGCCTCCGAGGTCTTCGAGGTGCCCATGGACCAGGTCACCCCGGCCCAGCGTTCGGCCTCCAAGGCGATCAACTTCGGTATCGTCTACGGCATGAGTGCCTTTCGCCTGGCCAATGAACTCGGCATTCCTCGGAGCACTGCCCAGGCCTATATCGATGGGTACTTCGAGCGCTACAGCGCGGTGGCAAGGGTGATCGAGGGGTTCAAAAACGAGGCCCGCGAGATGGGTCACGCCACGACTCTGTGGGGTCGCAAGCGACCGATCCGGGACATTCGAAGCAAGAACCAGAGGGAGGTCTGGGCCGCGGAGCGACTGGCGGTCAACACCCCCATCCAGGGGACTGCAGCGGATCTGATCAAGCGAGCGATGTTGGCGGTGGACCGCCGGCTCGCGGTGGAACATCCCCGTGCGAAGCTTTTGTTGCAGGTCCATGATGAACTGCTGCTGGAGGTACCTGTAGAGGAGTTGGATCCGGTTCGGGTGCTGGTGACGGAAGAGATGGAGGCTGCGGCCGACCTCCGGGTTCCGCTAAAGGTGGATGCTGGACATGGCCGCACATGGGCAGAGGCCCACTGAGGGAGACATGGAGAAGAACCCACGCCAGGAGGATGTGGAACTCGTTCAGGCCATTCTGGACGGGGACCCCAGTGCCTATCGAGGGCTCGTCGAGCGCTACCAGGGGCGTGTCTACGCTCTGATCTGTGGCATGGTCCGGGACCGGGAAGAAGCCCGGGACCTGACCCAGGATGCCTTCATCAAGGCCTACAAGAACCTGGAGCGCTTCCGACTGGAGTCCAGCTTCTACACGTGGCTCTACCGGATCGCGATGAACGTCGCGATCGACCATCTGCGGAAGATGAAGAAGCGGCAGCACGAGGCCTTTGACGAGGGCATCGCTTCCAAGGACAGCGACGGCACCTTGATCGCGGCCCATGACCGGGCCAATCCGGCCAAGGAACTTCACCGTCGGCAACTCAATGAGCAGATCTTCGATGCACTGGAAACCCTGAGCCCGGATCACCGCCAGGTGATTCTGCTCCGGGAGATCGAAGGGCTCTCCTACGAGGAGATCGCCGAGACAATGGACATTCCAGAAGGCACGGTGATGAGTCGGCTCTTCTACGCCAGGCGAAAGCTGCGGGATGTCCTCAAGGAACATCTCCCCGCTTCTGAGGCTTCGTGAATGAACCTCCAGGTAGTCCGTCTGACCCTCTGCGAAGTGGAGAGTCTGTGAGTGACCAGCAGGAAACCCTTGGGCGGCTCGACCAGTTGCTGATGCGGGTCCTGGACGGCGAAGCCACGGTCCAGGAGCGACAGGAGCTTCTTGCGCTTCCGGACAGCGAGGTTCAACTGGCGGCCCTGCGAGGACTCTCGGAGGTGTTGGTCGAGGCGGTCCGGACGGCAGCTGGTCAGGAGCCTGAACTGGCGGAACCGGTGCTCTGTGCCCTGGGTCGTGACGATGGATGGTCCACGATCGCCGGTGCCATGCGCCAGTCCGTGGCCGGATCGATCGATGTGGCGGACCAGGTCATGGCGAGCCTCGGATTGACAGACGAGGTCTCCGAAGCCCTTTCGGAACTGCGCGGACTGGCTTCCAGCCCGGTGGACCTGGTCGACGGGGTCATGGCCTCGATTCTGGAGGAGGCGTCGCCGGAGGCTTCGGCCGAGACCGTGGACAAGTTGGAAGTGGCTTCGCCCGAGGCCTGGGTCTCGGCGCTCCACGATGGAGAACTGTCGGTGGAGGAGCGCCTTCGCATCGCCAATGAACTTCCCGGCGATCAACGGGCCCTGGCCGAACTCACCGCCTATGCCGAGATCGGTCGCATGGTTCGGCAGGCCCTTCGGGAGGAGACTCGCCAGGTCTCCCTCGAACAGGTCTGGCCCAAGGTGGCGGGGAGTATCGGTCTCGAAAGTCCCGACCATGTGCCCGGGTGGGAACCGGTTGCAGCGGCACTCCGGACCGCGGTGGCCACTCGGTCTGAGTTGACCCTGGGCGAGCAGAGGGAATTGGCGGACCACGTCATGGCGGCCTTGCCCCAGGAAACCATGGAACCGGTCGAATTGAACCTGGCTCCAGACCCCTCGAACGCCGCCTTGCCCTGGTGGCGAGGCGTGGTCGGTCCCGGCCTGGCGCTGGTCGCCGTGGCCCTCTTCATGGTCTCGTGGGTCCAGACGGGTGGAGAAGCC
>CAZMNK010000130.1:0-16022 GCA_964567625.1 uncultured Enterobacterales bacterium
GACTCGGGTGGCGGAGGCTGTTCGGGCAACCCGGCCGGGCTGGTCGACCTGTTCGACGGGGAGGGTGGGGGTGCCTTTGACACTGGAGGAGGCTTTGACTTCGATCTCTCCGAGGGTCTGCAGCAGGCCAGCTTCCTGAAGGACGACCCCCTGGCGCTCTCTGCCGGACTGGCCGTGTTGTGGTTGATCCTGGGAATAGTCTGCTGTCTCCTGGTGGTCGGTCTGGCGTTTTTCGCCCTCCGTTGCTACCTGTTGCCGGGGTGGTACCGGCTGCACGAGGAGTGCCTGCGCACCGGGGGGGGCGGGTTCTCCACGCTGTTTTCGGGCCAGGACCTGTTCCTGAACATGGTGCTCTGGAACCTGCTGAAGGGGGTGATCCTCTTCGCGATGTTCCTGGTTGCCCTGGTGCCTGCAGGGATGCTCGGGGTGGGTGCTGTGGTCCTGGAGAGTGGAGGCCTGGGCATCGGGGCCGCCCTTGTGGGGGCCGTTTCGGTGATCGCTGCCACGCTCTATGTGCAGCCTGGGCTGGCTTTTGGCGGTGAGGCCATCACCTTTGACGGCCTGGGGGTCATGGAGGCCCTGTCCCGCTCCTGGGAACTGGCTCGTGGAAATCGCCTGCAGATGATCCTCTTCTTCGTGGTGCTGGGGCTGGTTCAGGCCGTGGCAGCAGTGGTGGGCCTCTGCTTGTGCCTGGTCGGCGTGTTCGTGACTGCGCCCCTGGCTCGTGGGGGAGCCGATCTCGCTGCCACAGAGGCTTACCTGATCCTGACCCGGGGCATCGAGGTCACGGAGAACTGGGCCCTTCTTTCGCCGGATGGACCTCCTGTTTCTGCCCCTCCTGTCGCCCATTTGTCGGATATGCCAACCGAGGAATGAGGTGTGGGCTGGCAGGCAGCCACAAGCCTCGGATAGACTGCCCCACTTGCCGCCTGGGAGGCGAAGTGCGCCTGGTTCAACTGACTCTGCCCCTGACCCTGTCTTCGCTCCTTGTCGGCTGCGGTGACAACATCACCTCGAGCACCACCGATCCGGTCACGGAAGACGGGGTCCCGAACATCGTGCTGACCGAGACCGTCCTGGACCTGGGGCTGGCGGACAACGTGGGAGAGCTGCTCTCCCAGCAGCTCATCCTCCAGAACACGGGGACCGGCGAGCTGGAGATCACGGAGATCACGGTCGATGCGCCCTTTGCCACGGCATTGACCGCTATGTCGATCTCGGCGGGTTCGAGCGCCAGTCTGGGGGTCTTCCTGACTCCGGTGGACTACGGGGAGTCCCTTGCCACGCTGACCATCGCCAGCGACGACCCGGATGAGCCGGTGGTCGAGGTGGCCCTGGTCGGAACGGTGCTCGTGGATGTCGATGGGGATGGCTATGACCGTCCCGAGGCCGGTGGCCTGGACTGTGACGATTCCGACGAGACGGTGAACCCGGACGCCACGGAGACCTGGTACGACGGCATCGACGCGGACTGCGACGAGGCCAACGACTACGACCAGGACGGCGACGGCTACGAGACCGACGTGTTCAACGAGTCGACCGCCACCGGTGGCGGGGACTGCAACGACGTGGTCGCGAGCATCTACCCGGGTGCCGAAGATGTCTGGTATGACGGCGTGGATGCCGACTGCGCCGGCGACAGCGACTACGACGCGGACGGGGATGGCTATGGCATCGAGGCCCTGGACAAGGGCAACGACTGCGACGACGACGATGTCGAGGCCTACCCCGGGTCCCTGGAACGCCTCAACGGCAAGCTGGACAACTGCGATGGCAAGAAGGACCGGGAGATCCCGCCCCATACTGCCGACTACGAGTGGATTGGGGACCAGTCTCCCAACGGTGTCGGCTACGCCATGTCGGCTGGAGACATCGACGGAGATGGGATCGACGACCTGGTCGTGGGGGCTCCCTGGTACGACGGCTTCTCCGGGGGCATCAGCGATCCCGGTGGAAATGGTGCGGTCTACGTGTGGCTCTCCGATGACTGGATTCCGGGAACGGGCTCGGACGTGAGCGAGGCGTACAACAGCATTCGCGGCAGCGGCAACGAGTTGCTCGGCTCCTCGGTCATGATGCTCCACGACTTCAACCAGGCGGACGGGATCGATCTGGCCATCGGGTCCCCCGCTCTCTCCGGCAGCACCGGCGGGATCTACCTGATCGACGCGGTGGAAATCGAGGCCTACGGGGACACCAATGAGGCCCACACGGTGATCCAGGGCAGCTCAAGCTATGGCTACCACCTGGGCTCCAGCATGGGACATGTGGGGGACCTGAACGGGGATGGTCTCACCGAGTTGCTCAGCAGCTACAACAGCTCCTCCACGACCACCACCGGGAGCGTTCGCCTGATGCTCCAGTACGGGGAGCCCGATGCCGAGGGACCGTCGACCATCCAGTTGGGCGATGCGGACGTCCGCTACAGCACCGACCGTTCCACCAGCGACGCCAAGTACTTCCTGGGTGCGAGCGGCGATCTGAACCAGGACGGCTATCCGGACTGGGCGCACGGCGATCCTTCAGACAGCAATGGCGCCTCCTCCGGTGGCGCGGTCTACGTCCTCTGGGGTCGGTCCGGGGAGTACAGCGACAGTGGCGGCAACTTCGAGGATGGCGAGGGCACGACGGCCGCCGCCTATGGTGAGTCCAGCGAAGGAGTGGGCGCGGTGGCGACCATCCTTCCGGACATGAACGGCGACGGCTTCGACGAGCTGGCCTGGTGGGCATCGGGAACAGCCACCGTGAGCGTGGTCAGTGGCGAGCTGGCCGCCGCGGGCACCGTTTCTTCGGACGACGCCTTCCTCAGCCTGACCTATGACGAGGACTGGACCTCCACCGGCATCCGCACCATCGGAGACTGGGATGGCGATGGGATCCCGGAGTGGGTCCTCGGCGTGGATGGGGACGCCAGCTACAGCGGTGGGACGTTGCTCGTCTACCGGGGTGGCGACCTGACGGGTTCCCATGACGGTGAAGAAGCCGCGGCGGCCGAGGTCTACGGAGACACCGACGATGGCTATGAGGACTGCTCCAGAGGGATCATGGCCGCGCCGGCCGACCTGGATGGGGATGGAGACCTGGACCTGGTCATGGGTGACCCCTGGAAGGCCATTGACACCGATGGCGATGGCGACAACGACGATGCAGTGGGGGGGGTCTACACCTTCCTGAACCACGGACTCTAGCGCCGGTTCAGGCTCCCAACAGCACGGTCGGCAGGTCCCAGAGCATGAGCAGGCTGCGCATGGCGGACCTGGTCAGCATGGGGCCGAAGAACACGTAGATCATCGCCGCAAGGGCCAGGAAAGGCCCGAAGGGCAGTTGGGTGCGCATGCCTGTTCCACGAGTGATCATCAGGCTGAGTCCGACCACGGAACCCAGGACAGAGCTGACGACGATCACAAAGGGGATGGCGGGAAGTGCACCCAGGAAGGCCCCGATCATGGCCAGCAACTTCACGTCACCCATGCCCATGCCCTCTTCACGGCGGATCAACCAGTAGCTGCCGATGATGATCAACAGGCTTCCAGCCCCGACGATGGCCCCTGCCAGCGCCTGGGTCCAGGTCATGGCTTCGCTCCAGCCCAGCCAGTTCAGTAGGGCCATGGCTCCGATGCCCACAGGCACCGCGTACTGGCTGAACTGGTCGGGAATGATGTAGTGGCGCAGATCGATGAAGCTCGAAGCCAGCAACATGGCCACAAAGCCAAGGAACACGGCCCAGGCGACCAGGTTCGGTACGGTGATCGCCTCGGGGGTCGGCACCAGGTGGCGAAAGAGCAACAGCCCCAACAGCCCGGTGAGGAGTTCGATGACCGGGTAGAGCACCGAGATCGGGATCTGGCAGGAACGGCAGCGGCCCCGTAGCCACAACCAGGACAGTACCGGCAGGTTGTCGCGCACCAGGATCCGGGTGCCACAGGCGGGGCAATGGGAGGGTGGATGGACCACGGAGCGGTCCTCGGGCATGCGGGCGATGCAGACGTTCAGGAAGCTCCCCACGCACAGGGAGATGGCCACGGCGAGGACCTGGAAGACAAGGTGGCTGTTCTCCAGCGAGGTCACGGCGCCCACGCGGTCACTGCGGTGATGATCCGGTCCACGTCCGCATCGTCCAGCCCACTGTGGCAGGGAATGGCGAGGCACATCTCGCAGTAGCGCCGGGCGTGGGGGCAGTTCGAGTCCCCGGGCGACGGTTCCCCGGCCCCGGTGAACAAGGGCTGGGCGTCCAGGGGAAGCGGGTAGTACACCCCGGTCTCGATGCCCACGGCGTCCAGGTGCCTCCGCAACGCTGCTCGCCCCTCGGTTCGCAGGATGAACTGGTGCACGGCGTCCTTGGGGTCACGGGGCAGCGGCGCCAGGTGCCCGAGTGCCTGCTCATAGCGGGCCGCGATCTGCCGGCGCCGGGCCACACGGGGGTCGAGGTCGTCGAGGTACGCCAGGAGAATCGCCGCCTGCAGGGCGTCCATGCGGCTGTTCCAGCCCAGTTGACGGTGCACCTGTCGCGGGGACTCGCCGTGGCTGCGAAGCAATCTCAACTGCTCGGCGAGTGCCGGATCATCGCCCAGGATCATGCCGGCGTCGCCTGCTGCACCAAGATTCTTGGACGGGTAGAAACTGAGGGTGGCCAACACCCCCGGGGGACGACCGTGGCCCCACCCGGCCACCTGGGCCGCGTCAGACACCGCGGGAATCCCCTCCGGTGTGGGACAGAGGGCTCCGAACAGGTGAACGGGCACCACTGCGGACACGTCCGGAGGCACCTGGGTGGGGTCCAGCAGCGGTCGGTCAGGCAGGACATCGCAGATGACCGGTTCAGCCCCGGCCAGCAGGACCGCAGAGGCAGTGGCGAAAAAGGAGACCGCAGGCACCGCGACCCGGTCGCCCTGTCCGATGCCCAGGGCCTTCAAGGACAGCACCAGGGCATCAGTGCCTGAATTGCAGCCCAGTCCCCAGGTGGTGCCCAGCCGTTCTGCCAGGGCTGTCTCCAGCTCTTCGACCTGGGGCCCGCCGATGTAGCGGCCCGAACGCAGGGTCTCCAGGACCCGCGCTTCGATTTCCTCGGCCCGAACGGCGTGCCGCCCGGCGATGTCCGCCATGCCGAGGCGTCCTGTCCCTGCCATCTACTTGAAGTCCCTTGTGCTGAACACCATGACCGCTGCCACCAGCACCACCGCGGTGTAGCCGAGACCATAGGCCGTGGCCCCGGTGATCATGTCCACCGGGATGGGCAGGTTGTGGGCGGCCAGGGGGGCAGCGTTGAAGACCTCGAAGTTCGGCAGCAACCAGTAGATGACCTCGGCTGCCGAACGCAGGGTCTCCGACTCTGCCTGGCGGCCGAACAAAGCGATGTCATCGGCCAGGTGCCCGATGACGAAGATCGAGAGGCAAAAGGATCCCGCCATGGTCGGGGAGGAGTAACTGCTGAAGAGCAGTGCCCATGCCGTCAGAAAGGCCAGCTCCAGGTAGAGCAGGTACCAGCTGATGAACACACCGCTCTGGGGAAATCCCTGCTGCAGTGTGAGCAGGGCGACGTACATCAGGCCCATCAGGCCCAGCTGGACCGCAATCACCCCCATCAGGCCCAGGTACTTGCCCAACAGGAAGGTCCCTCGATTGAGGGGCTTGGCGACCAGGGTGTAGATGGTCTTCCGTTCCAGCTCCTTGTAGACCAGCCCAATGCCCAGGAACAGCGAGATGATCGACCCGAACATCCGGATCGCTCCCAGGGCCGTCGACCGCACGACCTTGTCCTGATCGCCGATGGTGAACTCCTGCATGGCGACGCTCACCAACAAGAGCAGCGCTGCGAAGAACAGCAGCGAATAGAGGATGCGGTCCCTGATGGCCTCCCGGAACGTCGTGGTGGCCAGGGCCGCCAGCTGTCGGCTGGTCCGGATCTTCAATTCAGGACCCCCAGTCGCTTGGCGTTCACCGGTCGGGTCCGCTCAATCTCGTCCACCAGGATTTCCTCGAGGGTCTGCCGGACCCGTGCCACCTCGTGGATCGTGCCTCCAGCGTTCAGGATGACGCCGATGGCCCTGTCCAGGTCCTCGGGAACGAAGCGCCGCTGGATCCGTGCCCCGTCCTTGCGCAGCAGGGTTCCGGGCAGGTCGACCTCGGCGTCGAGTTGAAAGGTGCAGTCTGCGTGTCGGACCTTGTCTCCCACCAGTTCCTGGATCGACCCACAGCCCCGCAACTCGCCGCCCACCAGGATGCCCACACGGTCGGCCATCTGTTCCACATCGGCCAGGATGTGGCTGGAGAAGAACACCGTGCGCCCTCGATCGCGCTCCGCGAGGATCAGGTCTCGAACGATGGCCCGTCCCAGGGGGTCCAGCCCGGACATCGGCTCGTCGAGCACGACCAGTTCCGGGTCGTTGATCAGGGCCTGGGCGAGTCCAGCACGCTGGAGCATGCCTTTTGAGAAGGCGCTCAGCGGCACATCGGCAAAGCGGGCAAGGTCCACGCGCTCGAGCAGGTCGCCGATGCGCTGTTGACGGGTCTGGCTGTCCAGGTCGAAGAGCTGGCCATAGAAGTCCAGGAGTTCCCGTGCCGTGAGGTGCTGGTAGAAGTATGGCCGCTCCGGCAGGAAACCGACCCGGGCCCGACAGGCGGGATCGTTGTGGTCGATGCCCAGCAAGGTGGCCTGGCCTGAAGTGGCGTACTGCAGTCCCATCAGGCACTTGATGGTGGTGGTCTTCCCGGCGCCATTGGGCCCGATGAAACCGAAGATCTCGCCACGCTGGACGGCGAGATCGAGGCCTTCCAGCCCGGTAAAGGGAATGCGCAAGAAGCCGCTGCGGTAGACCTTTCGCAGGCTCTTGCACCAGAGCACGGTGTCGGTGGACATGACGATTCGACCCCGGCTATCGGGGAAGACGCCCGGCGTCTTGCAACGTTTCGAGTGTCGCCGTCTCGCCGGTCTTTTCCAGGTAGTTGACGGCCTTCTCCGGGGGGTAGCTGCCTGCCGATTGCCAGTTGCATCGCGTGCAGAGGGGGCCAGAATCCTCGAAGCGCCCTTCGAGGTGGGCCAGTCGCCAGGCGTGCAGGGTCTCTCCCTGCCACAACTCGCGAAGGGAGTGCTCTCTCAGGTTCCCGAGCCGGTTTTCGAGCCCCTCGTCCAGGCAACAGGTGGTCACCGCACCATCGACATGCACCATCGGGGTGTTCCAGAGTCCGGCACAGGGTGGGCGGGCCATGTCCTATTC
The DNA here is from genome assembly GCA_964567625.1 of uncultured Enterobacterales bacterium. Lineage (GTDB taxonomy): Bacteria > Myxococcota_A > UBA796 > UBA796 > CAJQPC01 > CAYFPX01. The sequence continues at coordinate 7,215 of CAZMNK010000130.1, forward strand.
TACCGCGTCTTGTAGGCTTGCTGGGCCATGACCACACTCCTTGTTCTCGTTCTGTCCCCATTGATGGCCTGTGACCGCGGTCAATCGTCGACCTCCGGCTCTTCCAGCGGTTCCTCTGGGGGAGGGGATGCTCCAGCGGCCGCCTCCCAGAAGTCCAGCGGCAGTGGCTTTGGATTCTTTGGCAGCGACCAGGACTGCAGTGACACTTCGGGAGCCGATGTGGACCCGGAAGGGGGATGCTTCAGCGGCACCTTGACCTGTGGCAGCACCCTGACCGGACACACCAGGAATGGAGGGAGTCGCTGGGAAGGCCCTTTCTACCAGAGGAAGTTCTGCTCGGCGGTGGTGGATCCCTACAAGGGCGAGGAGCGAGCCTACCGGTTCCAGATGGAGCGCCAGCAGAGGGCGATCATCAAGCTCACCTCGGACTGCGAGGACCTGGATCTCTTCGTGCTTCAGTGGACTGGCGACACCTGTCCGGGGATGAGCCACTCCATCAGCAATTGTGATTCCGACATCACCAGCAAGGGCGGCTCGATCGAGCTGGAGGCGATCACCCACCCGCGGAACTTCCTGATCGTGGTCGAGGGCAAAGGCGGCGTCGACGCCCCCTTTGAACTCTCGGCAGAATGCCATTCCCGGAACCACTAGGAGTCGGGCTAGGCGTGCCGGGCCTTGTTGGCCTGCTGAATGAGATCCAACAGGAAGAGGTTCTCCTCGGCGAGCCCCAGGGTGATCCGGAAGTACTCGGGGTAGGTCTGGCCGCCGACGTCGGCAAAGGTCTTCAGGTGCACTCCGGCGGCCTCCACAGCATCGGTGATGCCCTTGGCGGGGCCCCCGTCGGTGGTGCGGCAAAGCACGAAATTCGCGGTGGAGTTCTCAAAGGCCTCCAGGCCGTCCAGGGCGTTGATGCCGTCGCAGAGGACCCGGCGCTGTTCGGCGCAGACCTGGCGCAACCAGGGCAAGTGGTCTTCATCGCCCAGCGCTGCGATCACCAGTTCCTGCTGGAGCAGGCCCAGCCGGTAATTGACCACCTGGGCTTCGAGTTGACGGACCAGTTCGGGGCGGGCCAGCAGGTAGCCGATGCGCACGCCAGCCAGGCCATAGGCAAAAGAGAAGGTCCGACCGACCACCAGGTTCGGGTGGTGGGGAACCAGGTTCGAGACCGGGGTGAGTTCGGCGGGATCGGCGTACTGGACGTAGGCCTCGTCGATCCAGAAGGTGTGTTGGGGGTATCGCTCCAACAGCGGTACCAGGTCTTCTCGGCGGATGAGTACATTGCCGGTCGGGTTGTTGGGGCTGGCGATGTAGACCAGGCCCGGGCCCTTCTTGAGCTCGGCTTCGAGCTGTCCCACGTCCAGGGTGAACCCCGTCTCTGGAAGCAGGGGCACCCAGCGCAGGGCCAGGCCCATGTTGGCCGCCTTGATCGGCACCTTGAAGTAGGTCAGGGTCGGCGTGATGATCGGGTAGCCGGACTTGTTGGCCAGGTGCTTGAACACCCCGGACAGGCTGGACTTCACCCCCTGCTCGATGAGCATGGTCATCCCCTGCTTGAGGATGGGGCCAGACCCGTTGGCCAGGTAGACATTCTCGGGAGCGACACCGTCCATCGCGGCGATGGCATCGAGCACGGGCTGGTTGGCACCGTCGGTGTAGTTGCGGAGGCAGGTGCGGTGGTTGAAGCGCTTGAGCACTTCCACGCAGGCCTCAGGGCAGTAGGTGCCGTCATTGAGACCCAGGTTCATCGGCAGTGTGAAGGTCGGGTCGGTGCGCGGCTGGTCCATGGGGTTCCCGGGAAGGGTCGCCCTTTAACCCGCACCTGCTGTGAGCCACCCGGCTCGAGGCCCCGGGCCTTCCGCTACTGCTGCCTTCCTGTGACTTTGTAGCCCTTGGATTCGTGGCCATCCCAGTCGCTCACCCAGATGGTGAAGGTGTAGCTCGATGCCTGCTGGCAGAGAATCGGGGGGGTGACCTGGGTCTCCTTGAAGCTGGTGTTGCAGGCGCCCGTGTTCTTGGTGCAGGCCACCAGGCCAGACTGGTCCGAACAACCCCCACTGGTGCAGGCCCAGCGGCCGTTCCAGATGTTCTTGGCGCCGTCGGGATCCGTGACAGTGCAGTCGATGTTCCACTCGTAGAACTTGTGCCCGATCTTGTGGCGGTAGCACCAGGCGTCGCAGCTGGCCACGGTCGGGGCCGAGGGGTCGGGTTCAAAGGTGTCCGTCTCGGTGTCCGTGGTCCCGCCAGTGCCGCTGTCCGGCTCTTCGGTGTCGGGTGTGACTCGGCTGTCCTCGACCTGGCTGTCCTCGTCAGGGGGCTCGTTCAGGGAGCCGCAGCCCAAGAGGGCAAGGAAAAGCGGAATCATGGCGGGGGCTCGAACTGGATGGGGAACACCACCTGTACCGGGATTGCCCGGCCACCGTCCAGGAAAGGCTCGAATCGCCAGCGCAGACCGGCCGCCGTGGCCGGCTCCAACAGGTGTTCCGGGCACATGGCCGGCCGGACCTCCGAAGGCACTCCCTCGGCGTCGAGCACGAAGCGCAGGGTGCACTTGGGGGCCTTGTCCGCTGCGGTGGTGACCGCCGAGGCCTGTTCGCGTACCTGGAGTTCGGACCAGTGAACCGTCAGGATTTCCGGGTCCTCGTCCTTTCCGGTGACGATGGGCGTCTTCGGTACGGGGTCCTGGTCCGTGGGGATCTCCTCGGCCTGGGGTTGGGGCTCGGGGTCCGGTCGGTTCTCCAGCATCGCCAGGAGCTCGGGGTTGGTGGTGTCCGCCTCTGGTAGGAGGTCGGCCTCTTCCAGCTCGGCCATGGCTGCCTCTGCCTCCAACTCCCCGGCCAGGAGCCCCAGGTCCGGCTCGGCCTGGGCAGGCCGGCCCTGGTAGATCCGGCCGCTGACCGCCAGTCCCGCGGCTCTGTAGTGGCGGTCGATGCCATCCCGGCCCCCGGCGTCCCGTGGGTCCCACTGGGTGATGGTCTCTCCCCAACCGACCAGCGCCAGGGATTGCTGAGAGGTCAGCCAGCCCAGGCCGACTTCGGCGGTGGTCCACCACTCGTGGCGGGTGGTGGCCGGATCGCCGGGGTTCCAGCGGACCCGGCTGTGAAAGCCTGTGTCTGCCCGTGCCTGGATGCCCAGGGGGCCCCGCACCCGTCGGATCCAGTGGCCTCCCAGGCCTGCCCCCACGGCGGCGTACCACTTGATGCGGTCCGCGTCGTCCATGTCGTTGTTGGCCAGCCCGAGGCCCGTGAGTGTCATCGGGCTGTACAGGCGCCACTGGGAGGCTCCGTTGTCTCCATGGAGCCAGGTCTCGTCCCAGCTTCCCAGGAGCAGTCCCACGTCGAGCTTGTCTCCGAGCTCGGGTCGAATTCGAACCGAGGCCCACACGGTCTCCACTTCGAGCTGGTCGATGTGGGCGGCGCCGCTGGCGTCCCGGGTCACCCGGAGGCGGGCGGTGTCTCCCGTCCAGATCACCTCGGGTGTCAGGGTGTCGAAGACCCGTCGGTAGTGGATGTCCAGGCCCAGGGGTGCGACTTCCAGGCCGGGCACCTCGTCTGTCGCCAGCTGGTGCCCATAGCTGCCCAGGGTGAACTCATGGTGGTCCCCGGTTGGAAACAGGGCCAGAGCCAGGACGGTGCCTGTGGCGGGGGTCATTCTTCCGACTCGGGTTCGGGGGTGGTGTCCACCAGGTCCAGCGAGGCCAGCAGGTGAAGCAGGTCCACATGGTCGCAGTGGTCGGCCCGGAACTTGCCGGAGACATCCTCGTTGTCGAAATGGAAGGACCCCCAGAGGGTGTCTCCATCCCGGGTCACCTGGATCACGCCAGGGTCATCGACGACCACATCCACGTAGTCCGTGGGCTCATACAGTCGATAGAGCCCCTCGTCGGTGGTGAGTTCGGCCTCGTCGATGCCACGGTAGCGTGCTTTGGCCACGTGGGGATGGGTGGCGTTGACATAGCTGGGCCAGGCCACATCGGCGTCATCATGGACCGGGTAGTGTCCGACCCAGCTGTCCTCGAGATGGAACCGGTACAGGTCCATCATCACGATTCGGGCGTTCTCCCGGGTCACTGAGCTGTAGATCGCCAGCTGCTCCCGGGTCAACTCGGCCGGGTCGGCGATCTCCGGTTCCTCACAGGGGATCGACGAATTCGCCAGGACGACGAGGGTGCGGACATCCTGGCCGGCCTGGACGGTCTGGTACCAGGCCGTTCGAAGCTTGTCGTCCCCACGCGGGGTCGAGATCGATCCTGATGCACAGGCGGTCATCAGTCCCAGGACGACCATCAGAAGCTCTCCGCCGCCCGCAGGCGGGCCTGGCCATGGGCCTCGGCCACCCCGAGTTCGGCCACGGTTCGGGCGTGCAGGGCGTCTGCCTGGACCTGGTCGCCGCAGTTGAGGGGCCGGTAGTAGATGGCGTCTCGGTCCGATCCGGGCCAGTCCCAGCAGAGCCGCCAGGGCCGCCCGAGTTCATCCAGGATGCCAGTCCAGTGGTCCAGGTACGCCCTGGCCTCGTGGTGGTTGCCGTCCTGGACCACAAAGGCCAGGTGCGCGTAGGGCAGTTCGGCCCCCATCTCCTGGCGAACGCGCAGGAACCGCTCGACGTTTCGGTAGACCTGGTCTCGCTTGTCCGCACCCTTGACCGCCTGGTAGACCGCGTCGCTGTAGCTGTCGATGGAGAAGTGGATGTTCCGAAAGCACTCTGGATCGGTGGTGGGCGCGTTGGCCAGGCGGATCAGGAGTCGGGCCCGCTCCTCGGAGAACACCACCCCGTTTGTGTGGAGCTTGAACCCCTCAAACAGCCGTCGGTCCTGGTTGATGGCAAAGGCATACTCGACGAACCGGTCGAACTGGGGGTGGATGGTGGGTTCCCCCAGCCAGTGGGGGCAGAGGTGCACGGGTTCGTCCATCTCCGCCAGGCCGTTGAGGGCCGTCCGCCACGTGTCCCAGTCCATGAACCGCATGGGCACACCATGGGCCTCGTCTCGGAGGGACTGACTGCACATCGGGCACTTGATGTTGCAGTGGTCCGTCAGCTCGAGGTTGATGTGGATCGCCATGGTCTACAGGTACCCCCGGATCACCCGCTCGTGTTCCAGGATGTTGCCGGAACATTCCCGACACCGGGTCAGGGGCGCACCACTTTCCATGCCCTGGCGCACGCGATTGAGGAACTCTCCCGATTCCCAGACCTTGCTCAGGGGTGTCTCGGCGACGGATTCGCCCTGTCCTGCCAGCACACAGCAGGGACTCGTTTTACCGTCGGCCTGGACGACCAGGTAGTGCCAGGCCTTCAGGCAGGGGGCCCCCTTGAGCCCTTCCCCTTCCGGAATGGGGATCTCCCGCTCGCCACGCTGCAGGTTGGCGGGATCGGCGAAACGATCCAGGGTCGTGGCGATGTTCCACCGCTCGGCAAGCCTCTGCGCCTCTTCGGCCACCCCAGGCACCGCCACCCGCTCTTCTTCGCTCAACTGCAGGGCCAGTTGCTCGGGCCGGTAGGCGATCAGGGCGTCGAAGTCGATTCGAAAGACGCCCAGGGCGTGGCCCAGTCGCACCATGTCCGGCAGTGTCTGCCAGTTCTTCCGGGTCAGGACGAAGTGCAGGGCCAGTCGCGGGGTGTCCAGGCCCCGCTGCCGCTTGCGCACGTTCAACTCACAGAGGTTGCGCACGGTCTTTCGAAAGGCGCCGTCCAGACCTCGGAGGTCGTCGTGGATCGCCGGGGTGGGGCCGTCGATGGAGAAGTGGATCTCGTCCCAGCCACTGTCCAGCACCTGGTCGATGAAGCCTGCGGGGAAGAGCGTCCCGTTGGTGGTCAGGATGCCCTCCATGCCCAGTTCCTTGACCCGCGCCATGACAGGAGGCGTGACCTGGCGGGCCATCAGGGGTTCTCCGCCCCCCAGGATGAAGACCCGCTTCACCCCCATCTCGGCGGCTTCCTGGAGCAGCGCAAGGTGTCGCTCCAGGGGCATCTCCACCACCGGTGCCTGGTGGCGATCGGTGGTGTCGCAGAAGCTGCAGTCCAGGTTGCAGCGCAAGGTGGGGTAGAGCTCCAGGGTCACCGGGCCCTGGATGCCCTCGTGCTCCCAGCGGCGGATCCGCGCGGCGATGGCGGCGGGTTCGCTCACAGGTCAAAGGTACCATGCCCTGGACCGGGTAGACTGCAGCCGTGGCCTGGACTCAGACCCCTCCCCGAATGGCCGGGAGCTACCTGGTGGTGGAGACCACCAACAAGTGCTCTCTGGCCTGCGTGCACTGCTCGGTCTCCGACGAGGGACACCCGCATCACCAGCAGGTCGGCTACATCGACCCGGACCTGGTCACCGGGCTGTTCGAGGACCTGGTGGAGGTGGGGGCCTGGTTCGACACCCTCATCCTGTTCTGGCTGGGTGAGCCGCTCATCCACCCCTACTTTCGGGAGATGTACCAGGCCGCCATCCGGGCCAACAGCACCCGTCCGGTCTTCGGCAAGGTCGAGCTGCACTCCAATGCCACCCACCTGGACCTGGGCCATGCCCGGGTGCTCCTGAACGCGGCCTCTGTGCGCCAGGTCCTGCACTTTTCCCTGGATGCCGCCAGCCGGGAGACCTACCGGGTCATCAAGGGCATGGACCGCTTCGAAAAGGTCGAGGCCAACGTGGCCCGGTTCATCGCCGAAAAGGGCCGGCTCCAGGCGCCGTGGCCCCGTCCGGTCTTCCAGTTCATCGTGTCGGACACCAATCGCCACGAGGCGGAACGCTTTCGGGATCGGTGGCTCGCCGCCTGTCACCGGGCGGGGTTCCCTGCACGGACCGCGGCCCAGAACGTTCCCGAGGGCAACGACCCGGTCGTCTTCTTTCGGCAGCTGGACTGCCCGACCGCTGCCGAGCAGACCCGGCAGAACGGGGTCTTCCGGGAGTTGATGTCCGAGCTGGGGCTGGAGGTTGCCCGGCAGGAAAAGGCCCCGGAGATCGTCGAGGAGGCCAACCTCTCCGCCTGTTCGGGGTTCTGGAAGTCGCCGGTGGTGGGCTGGAATGGCGAGGTGACGATCTGTACTCGGGACAACCTGCTGGAGAACAGCCTGGGGAACCTGGCGAATCACCGCTTCTCCGAGCTCTGGTGGGGCCGGGCAATGGCCGGTCGCCGGGAGCGTGTCGGAGTGGGCGACTACCAGGGCCTGAAGCCCTGTTCGACCTGCTTCATTCCCCGTTCCAGCAACTACACCGACATCGACCCCGACGAGATCGCGGTCCACCGGGCCTGGGAAGCCGGGCAAGACGGGCCTTCCCCGCGCTCCGACGAGGCCGCCTGATGGGAATCAGCGTACCCCTGGTCGATCGCGCCCTGGACCGGGTCCAGTTCCGCCGGGCGCCCGATCACCCCAAACAGATTCACCTCTCGGTGACCGATCGCTGCTTCCTGCCGTGTCTGCACTGCGACATCTGGAAGAACGAGACCACGGACCTGCCGGGCCAGGTCTGGATCGAGACCCTGGACCGGCTGGCGGAGTGGGTCGGCCCGGCGAGCGTGAACTTTGTGGGCGGCGAGCCGTTGCTGCGCAAGGATCTGGGGTCCTTGATGGCCCACGCGGTGGACCTGGGCAACACGGTGACCTTCAACACCAATGCCTGGTTGCTGAATGAGAAGCGGGCGGCCGAGGTGGCCCAGGCCGGGGTCTCCATCTGCTACATCTCGATGGATGGCTTCACGGCACAGACCGTGGACTTCAGCCGAGGGCGAGAGGGCAGCCACGCCAGGTGCCTGGAGGCGATGGCCCTGCTGGACAGGCACCCGGCTCCCCGGGTGGTCATCGCCTGCATCCTGAACAAGAACTCGGCCCCGGAGATCCCGGATCTGCTGCGCTTCGTGAAGGAGCGGAACCACCAGCTGGTCGTCCACCCGCTGTACCAGAACTTCGGCTACGAGAACCGGTATGACCGGGAGTGGTACCGGACCTCGCCCCTGTGGGCCCAGGACCCGGCGCCGTTGCTCGAGGCCCTGGACCTGCTGTCGAACGAGCGCTTTCGTGGGGGGCCGGTCTGCAACTCCGTGGGCCAGCTCCAGGCGATGAAGGGCTACTACCAGGCCCCCAGTGAGTTCAATGGCCTGACCTGCAAGGCCGGTCACTCGGACCTGGCCTTTGACCCCCAGGGCAACATTCGCCTCTGCTACTTCCTGGAGCCGGTTGCGACTGTCTTTGACTGGGCTCCCCTTGCGGCGATCTGGGACCTTCCCAAGACCCTGCGTCGTCGCTGGGAGGTCAGCCGGTGCGAGCGGAGTTGCAACCTGTTGAACTGCAACTTCGACCGCACGGACCTCTGAGAAGGGCGGGGGCGCTCGGCGCTGCGTACCGTTGAAGCCGTGAAGCTCCACGCCATTGGACTCCCGGGACCCGGAGAATGCCACTACTCCAGGAAGAGGGCCTCCGCGTACCAGTACCACCAGGCCCCATTGTGGGAATAGCCATCGGGCAGCGCTGCCTCGTAGGTCGAGGTGCTGATGCGGACCTCGATGATCTCCGAGTTTCCGTCCGTGTCGTAGACGATCTCGTAGTCCTCGTCGGTGGAGTAGGAACGGCCGATGCCGTTCTCGAAGCCAACCAGGGCGCCCGCGGTGTCGTCATAGAGGGCGATGTAGTGGGCGTACATGTAGGGACCCAGGTCATCTTCCCACTCCGTCTCGGTCCATCCGTAGTCGATCAGCCCGTCGTGAACCTCGTCGTAGAAGTCAGTGGTGGGGGGCCCCATGCCCATGCCGAAGGGGAGGGCCTCGAGCACGGTTGTCGGGGTGCTCTCGCCCCAGGAGCTCGGGTCGAAGTCCTCGCAGTTGGTGTAGC
>CAZMNK010000131.1:0-15900 GCA_964567625.1 uncultured Enterobacterales bacterium
GTAGGAGGCGGCCGGGGGCCAGGGAATCGTTCAACCAGTTCCATCCGCCCCAGAGGTGGTTCCGTGTCCCCTGGACGGCTGGCTGTCCGAGCGGGGTATCGTGGGGTCGACAGGAGACCTCATGGCGCGAAAGAAACGTGGATTCCAGTGGACCCGCGAGGACCAGGAAGATGAGCAGACCGTGCCTGTGGAGCGGAGCAGCCGGGTCAAGGAGAAGGCCAGGACCCGGGAGCTGGAGAAGCTGGCCCGTCGGCTGACGGCGATGAGTCCGGGAGAGCGTCGACAGCTGCCGCTGGAGTCCCACGTGCTCGAGGAGATCGCGGTGCTGGCGAAGCTGGGCCCCAAGTCCTCGCGGCGTCGGCAGCTCCTGTACGTGCAGCGGTTGCTGCGGGCTTCGGACCTGGAGGCGATCGAGGCGGCGCTGGCGGAGAGGGGGCTGGGGTAGGCTGCGGGTCGGAGTTGGTCATGCCTTCCGTCCCCGAGAGCACCGAAGAACAGAAGATGGCGATCCTGGAGGGGGATCGGCTGGTGGAACTGGGGCACATCGAGCGGGCGGAGAGCAACTACGAGGCGGCCCTGGATTGCTACCAGCAGGCGCTCGCTATCTTCCGAAGACAGGGCAGCCGAAGTCGTGAGGGTGCTGTGTTCACGAGTCTCGGAAACGTCTCTTTTCGCCGAGGGCAACTCGAACGAGCCAGTGAGCACTACGTGCAGGCCCTCGAGATTCACAGGGAAGTCGGAAACCGGCGCAAGGAGGGAATCACCCTCGGAAACCTGGGGGGAGTCCTTCGAAACCAGGGCCAGCATGAACGGGCGATTGTGTTCTATTCGTAGGCCCTCGACATTTATCGAGAAATCTGTGACAGACGCGCAGAGGGAACCGAGACGGGAAATGTCGGAACCGCCTTGCTGTGTCTGGGCCAGCATGAACGGGCCATTGAGTGCTTCTCAGAGGCTCTTGAGATTGAACGAGAAGTCGGAGACCGCGCCTCCGAGGGCCTCATCCTTGGAAATCTTGGACTTGCCTTTCATGCCCAGGGGCAGCACGCACAGGCCCTCGCCTGCTACATGCAGGCCCTCGACCTTCATCGAGAAGTCGGAGACAGGCGTTCTGAGGCGATCAACCTTGGAAATCTCGGGGACGCCCAGTTCAGGTTTGGGCGCCTGGCCGAAGCCGAGACCGCGTTTCGCCAGGCCATTCCCATCGGTGACGAGGTCTTCCCCGCTTCCGCTGGCGCCTTCCGCGGCTCTCTCGCCCTGCTCCTTGCTCGGCAGGGCAGGCAGGACGAAGTCCAGGGGCTGCTCGAGGCCGGCGAGGTGCAGGTCACTTCTCACCCCGCCGAACACGCCAAGTTCCTCTGCAAGAAGGGCCAGATTTTGCACCTCGCTGGCGACGCCACAGCAGCGGCGATCGCCCTTGCCGAGGTGGAGTCCATCGCTGCGGAACTGGCCGCCAACCCTGACTCCGAACTGGGCCAGGTCCTCGCCGAGACCCGTGAGATCCTGACCCGATAGTGCCGCCAGTCCCGGACTCGAGCACCCCTCACCCTCAGACGGGGATGCCCATCAATCGCAAGAGGTCCCATCACAGGCTCGAATCTGTCGGTCCACGTCGCACAGACAGTCGCAGCCCTGGTCCGTGGTCCCGACCACGGTGCCGACACCGACAGAGACGCCGCCCGGGTCGCAGGTGAAGTCCCACGCCAGCGCCAGGTCACCGGTGGTGGTCACGGGAGACTCGGTGGCGAATCGGACGGCCTGACCTTCCTGGAGCATGGTCGAGCCCAGGGAGAGCGCGATCGAATCCGAGAGCTGGCCCACCGGCACACGGCCCAGGTCCACGGTCACCGTCCGACTCTCCCCGGGCAGGAGGGTGGACAGGTCCTCCCCCGCCCAGATGGACGCCTCCAGGTGAGCGCTGCTCAGCACCAGGTCCAGTGGGTAGTAGAACGGCGCCACGCCGGTCTGGGCGATGTCGAGGGACAGCACCGCGTCGACCTCGCTGTCCAGCAGACCCGAGGCGGTGAGGGTGGCGGACGCCAGGTGAAACTCGTAGCCCATGCGCAGCGCGGCTTCTCTGGCACGCGCCAGTTCCTCACCGAGGTAGCCGGTGCCGTCACCGCTGAAGCCGGTGTAGTTCAGGAGGTAGCTGGCGTGGGTCTGGTCGATGCACTCGTCCAGGTCCTGGGCGTACTCGCCGAGCTCGTAGTCGTCGCGGAAGATCTCGCCCTGGAGCTCTGGGCGGAGTTCGCCACCAATGGGGACCTCCTGCCACCGGTCTCCGCCCCCTTCGGCCTCCAACTCGGTCCAGAAGAACCAACTGGTCTCGCCGATGGTGGAGTAGGCGAAGGAGTCGTCGTGGAAACCGATCCGGCGCTCCAGGCTGCTGGCAGCGGGTCGACGAACCTGGAGATGAGTGGTCGGAAAGGCCGTCTCAAAGGCCGCCAGGATGGTGTCCTGGACCCCTTCGTCCGGAAACCAGTCGGTGTGGGGGTAGGTGTGCCACTCGCCCCAGAACCCGAGCAGACCGATCTGCACGAACCCCAGGCGCTGGTCGCCATCGTAGACGGCGCCCATGGCCTCGATGAGACCCGTCATGGCTGCCAGCAGGTCTTCGTTCCCATAGTCCGGTGAACAGCCGCCGCCGTAGTCGTCGTAGGGCTGACAGGGCACGGTGTCGGCCAGGTGGTCGGGCAGTCCGCTCTCCTGCGAGGGGTAGTCGATGTAGACCCGGATGATTGCGTGGTGGTCTCGGCTGCCTGCGGCCTCCAGGAGGGGCTCCAGACCGGTCTCCAGGGTGGCTCCGGTCTCGTCCCACAGGTCCTTCATGGGCAGGTACAGGAACTCGAGCTGGTCCGGCAACTCGGAGCTCGGCTCGCCCCACAGGTACGAGGTCAAGAACCCCTTGAGCGCATTGTCCGCCGTGCGGCTCCGGTCGTAGGACAGCTCGGAGAGGGTCTGGGCGGCCACAGCGGACGAGGGGATGTCACAGGCGTCCTCGCAACCCATGTCGGTGTCGCGGTTGGCGTGGGTGTCCTGGGCGGTGTCGTCGCCTGCTTGCGTTCCGCAGGCAGCCAGGAGCAGGGCAGGGAGGAGGTGCATGGGTGGGGTGGAGCATAGGACGGGGTCCTTTCGCCAGCCAGTCCCCCTCACCATCAGGTCATGTGAAAGGAGTTGGACGGTGTAGGATTCTCCTCATCCTGGAGCGAATATTGACCCTCTTCCTGCCTGCACTCCTTGTGTTTGGTTGCCCGTCCGGCAACCTTGCGATCGGAACGGACGACAGCGGAATGGACCTTCCCACGGACGACACGGACAATCCCTGTGACGCCAGCGGGGCGGGCGTGGTCGGCCTGTCGGAGAGCGCCGTGGTCCTGGACTGGTGGGAGGGCGAGGACCTGCCCACCAGTACGCTGACGCTGACCCTCGAGAACCCGGGTTGCGACGTTCTGATCCCCCAGGTCTCGGACGACTGGCTCGTCGCATCAATTGGCGAGGACAGCCTTGTGATCGGCCTGAGTGAAGAGGCCGTCGTCAGCGGCCATCACAGCACCACGGTCTTCCTATGGGACACCGTTCTCGATGTGACGGCGGCCGAGGTCACCGTCGAACTGAGCGCCCTGGTCCGGCCGGCAGACGAGCAGGGTCGACACGTCCTGGTCATCGGTGTCGATGGGCTGGACGGTGACGAGCTCCGCGACATCTCCGTTCCCGTGATGGAGCAGCTGATGAGCCGGGGCTACTGGTCCTATGCGGCCCGTACCCAGCTCACCGAGGCAACCAGTTCTGGGCCGGGCTGGACCTCGATCTTCTCGGGCGTCGAGGCCTCGGTTCACGGCATCAGCACGAACGGTGGCTACGAGGATCGCAACACCGACTACCCCTCCTTTCTCTACCGGGCCAAGGAGGAGCTGGGCCTGGGCACCGCCGCCTCGATTCAGTGGGGAGACCTCTGGGAGATCCTCGAGCCGGATTCCTATGACGCTGTCGGAGAGGGGGACATGGTCGAGGTGTCCGACACCATGGTGAATCTCCTGCAGAGCGGGCTCTACGAGGTCCACTTCGTGCATCTCGACGACGTGGACGGTGCCGGGCACAGCGTGGGCTACCTGGCCACCGAGAGTGACTACGTCGATGCCGTCCAGGAGGTGGACGGGATGATCGGCGACATGCTCGACGCCATCCTCAGCCGGCCTGAGATCGAGACAGAGCACTGGCTGATCCTGGTCACCAGCGATCACGGCGGCGATCTCGGGGGCTCCCACGGCCCCATGGACAGCGACTACCAGACCATCCCGCTGATCATCGCGGGCCCCGGCCTGGGCTCGGCTGAACTGGAAGATGGCCAGGGTTCCCACATGGACGTCCATCCGACAGTGATTGACTTCCTGGGTCTTGATTCCGGGGACTACGGACTGGACGGCGTCTCCTGGTGGGAGCGGGAGCAGGAGTGTGGGGACAGCATCGACAACGACGGCGACGGACTGGTCGACTGCGCCGACCCCGACTGCGAGGAGGACGTCGCCTGCCTGGAGTGTCCTGCCTATGACCTGGGCCAGGAGACGGGCACGCACCTGGTGGAGAATGTGGCATTTGACGAGAGTGTGCGGACGGGCAGCTGTGGCGGTGAAGGCGACGAGAGCACCTATGGCTGGACTGCACCCGAGACCGGCCGGTACAGCTTCGACACCGTGGGTGCCTACCGGGACACCACGCTCTACGCCCTGGACGGCAGCTGTGATGGCGAAGAACTGGCTTGCAGCGATGACATCGACGGGCTGGGCAGTGGCCGCTCTGGATTCTCGCTGGACGTGGAGGCGGGAGAGGCGCTGGTGATCGTGGTGGACTCCCTTTCCACCCAGGAGAGCAGCCCCAGCGTGCTGTCCATTCACCCCTACACGCAGAGCTGTCCCGACGGCGACCTGGGGTCGGAGACCGGGAGTTGGTCAGGCACCCTGAACAACTTTGACCAGGCCCACCAGGAGTCCTGTCCGCCGGCTGTGGGCAACCTGGAGTTCACCTGGTCCGCGCCTGAGGATGGCACCTACACCTACACGACCACGGGCTCTGATTTTGACACGGTGATCTACGTGCTCGACGGCTGCGGCGGACCGGAGATCACCTGCAACGACGACGACAGCAATCTCCTCTCCCAGGTCAGCTTCAGCGCGACTGCTGGCCAGGAGTTCATCATCGGTCTCGGCGGCTTCAACAATGACGGCGGTGCCTATGTGATCGGCATCGAGTGAGTCGTTGCCTTCCGGCCCCGAGCGCACCGAAGAGGAACTGATGGCGATCCCGCAGCAGCCGCGACCACCTTGGCCGAGTCGATCGCCGCCGAACTGGGTCCAGGCCCCGACTGCGACCTCGGCCAGGCCCTCGCAGAAGCCCGCGACGCCCTGACCCGGTAGGATCCCTCCATGGATCCACTCAGCCAGGCCACTCTTGGTGCCGCCGCTGCCCAGGTGGTGGCCAGGCCCAAACGCTTTGTTGCGGCAACCCTGACGGGGGCAATCGGGGGCTTTCTCCCGGACGCAGATGTGCTCATTCGCTCCAGCACGGATCCGTTGCTCTCGCTGGAATACCACCGCCACTTCACCCACTCCCTTGCCTTCATTCCCATCGGGGGTGCCATTGCTGCGTTCTGCTGCGCCAGGCTCTCCCGAGGCCGGGTGGGGTTCAAGGAGTTGTACCTGCCTGCCACCCTTGGTTGGGCCACCCACGGACTGCTCGATTCATGCACGAGCTATGGCACCTACCTCTACTGGCCGTTTTCCAATGAACGGGTGGCCTGGCATGTGATCTCGATTGTCGACCCGCTCTTCACGCTTCCGCTTCTTTTCGGCGTTGTCTGGGCGATGCGCAAGCGGGCAGCCCGGATCACCCGGGCATTTGTGGTGTTGGCGCTCGCCTACATGGGTTTTGGAGTCTTTCAACTCCACCGGGCGGAGTCGGTGTACGCCGGCGTGATTGCCGAGCGCGGGCATGCGGCCAGCGGGGTGGAGGTCAAGCCGTCCCTGGGAAACAACATCCTGTTTCGGGCATTTTATGAACACAACGGCGACTACTTTGCAGACGCCGTGCGGGTGAACTGGCTTGGGGATGCCAGGGTCTACCGGGGGAGTCACCACCCGGTCCTGGACGTGCCGGAGTACATCGCCACCCACCAGCTGGACGACCTGCGCCAGGGAGACATTGCCCGGTTCGAATACTTCTCTGCGGGGTATCTCGTGGAAGACCCTCGGCATCCCGGATTTGTTTCGGACTTTCGTTATGCAGGCGTCCCCAACGACATTGCCCCGATGTGGGGAATCGATGTGTTGGGAACACCTGCCGGAAAACACCCGGAGTGGCATCACTTCCGCGAGTTCGAGTCAGGCGACAGGGCGCTGTTTCTCGACATGCTGTGGGGACGGTGAGGGGGCTCAGACCCGTGGAGACTCCCTCAATTGAGTCCGAGATGGCCCGCCCGCCAGGGGCTGTCAGCGCTGGAATGCGCCCATGTCATAGGCGCCATCCCCGCGTTCATTCCCGTCGAAGTCATCGGTGAAGATGTGGCCCAGGTTCTCCCCGGAACCGACGGCAGCCGAACTCTTCTCCAGGTGGTGGTCCCCGCCTTGGAAGTCGACGAAGCCCACCAGCATCGGGTCCTGCTCGTAGAGATTTCCCTCGATCGCCTGGTTTTCGTCCAGGTCGTTTCCGTGCACCACGCCATTGATGGGGCAATTGGACGCGTGTTCGTTTCCCACAAGGTAGGTCCACACCTGGTCGGAACTGTCGGTGTAGATGTAGCCACCCACGTGGGCATAGGCCGAGAAGATGTTGTTCTTGAACCAGAAGAACTGTTCTCCTTCCTCGATGCAATAAAGGGTGAAGGTCTTGCCAGAGTCACTGCGGCTGATCGTGGTGTTGTTCAGAAAATGCACCTCGCTCTCGGTGTTTCCCATTCTCCCCAGGGCCACGAAGGGCGTGCTCGAGCCGACGATGACGTTGTTGTACAGATAGGTTGGACCATCCACGCCTCCGGCGAACTGAAAGGCGTTGTCCGGGACGCTCTCGTCGGACTCGATGTGGTTTCGAAACACGTGCCCGACAGATCCGGGGTTGATCTGAATGCCGCCCCAGTGCCCGTAGACCTGTTCCAGGGCGTAGCGTCGGATGACGTTGTCATGGATCGCCATGCCCTCGACGGCGGCCCCCACCTGGATCCCATCGCGTCCGACGTCTTCGATGGTGTTGTGGTGGATCTGCACCCCCCGAAGGGCGGCCTCGGGAATCCCTGGAGAGCACTCCTCGCCCGAGGTGGGTGAGGAGTCTTCGTGGTAGTGCGAGGGTCCGATGTAGAGCCCTTCGCCGCCCACATCGTGCACGTAATTGTGGTGAATCAGGGTGTTGTACTGGGTGAATGCGTCTCTGCCCAGGCTCTCGTCACAATACGGGTAGGTGCGAATGGCGATTCCTGCGTACGCGGTCCCGGTGATCTCCAGATACGCGACTTCGATATCGCTGGCGCCACTCTGCATGTCGATGCCCATGAAGCCACTTCCGGCATTCTGGAGGACGATTCCATATTCCTGGTCCGGGTCACCGGTTCCGGACAGGTGGAGGTGCCGGCTGCCGTGGGCGGTCAACGTCGAGCTCTGCCCTTCGCCATCGACCACCACCTGGCCGGCGCCACAGTTGGTGATGAAGATGGGCCTGTCTTCGGCGCCTTGAAGGCCGCTGAAATTCAGGTGTCGGTAGGTCCCGGCCGGGATGCAGACGGTCTGACCCGAGTGGTCGATGCCGTCGTCGAGGTAGTAGCCAGGGCCCTGCAGGTAGATCTCGTGGGCCTTGTCGGGCGCCAGGATCTCATCGCAGCCATCTTGTTGAACGACACAGTCCAGGATTTCCGTCCGGCGGTCTTCGTCGCCAGTGTCCGTGTCGGTGTCCGTGTCCGTGTCGGTGTCCGCATCCGTTTCAGTGCCCCCGGAGTCGCCTGTGGTGCTGTCCCCGCCACAGGCCACCAGGCCAGCAGCGAGCAGGGACAACAGGGCTGCGGAGAAAACAGGTCGCATGGCCAGCTCCATCTCCAAGCCTACCCCAGCCCCCTTCGCCAGGGCCTGGGGTTGCCTGGGGGTTGGAGGGAAGGTGTGTGTGTTGGAAGAAAGGGCTTCGGTTTCCCCGTGCTCGAACAGGTAGAATCCCGGGGTTCTCCCGGTTCCAGGGTTTCCTGTGCGTCCTCTTCTCTGTGGTGGCCTGCTTCTGTGTCTCGGTTCTCCTGCCGTGGCAGAGGAGCCGGTGAGTGAGGAGACGGAGGCCGCCGTGGGGAGTGAAGAGAACGAGGAAGAGGTGGTCGTTGTCTACACCCTCTCCCAGTGGCTCGAGGACAACGGGGGCAGGGAGGCTGTCGATGCCATGCTCGCGGAGGAGGCCCGGGAAGAGGTCCGCCGCACCATGGAGGAGAACCCGGAAGAGGCCGTAAAGCTGCAGAGCGCTGCCGAGTCGGCTCTCGAGACCTGCAAGGACACCCGCTTCGGGGCCCTGGACCCGATGGGCCTCGAGGGCTCCGAGATCACAGACGCGGACTTCTCCATTGTCTTTTCAGTCCCCATGGACGGCTTCTTTGACCTGAAATGGGATGAGGGCAAGGTTGCCGTGGGCTCCCACGGCTATGGGGTCACCGCCAACACCAGCCTGTTGTGGGAGGACTCATCGGCGGTGGTGGACTGCCTCGAAGGCCAGCTCGATGACGCCATTGACCGGATCATCGAAGAGCGCGACGCGCTCCTGGCTGGAGATCTTTCGACCCTTCGCGGGGCCCTGGCAGCGGTGGCCGTCCAGCTGGCCATCGACGAGGCCTACAAGTACGATCACGACCTGGGTGAACTGTTGGACACCCTCCAGAAAATCTGCAGCACGAGCAGTGGCGCGTGCTTCTGAGCGCCTGACAGCTTGCCGGACACCGCTGGAATGGACTGGGGATTGGCGTTGCGTCCTGTGGGCTTGTTCTCCCAGTGGCTCCTGTCTTTCCGGGCACAAAGGGGTTGGACCGTGCTCTTGCTGGGGCTCGTCGCCTGTGGACGAACGGCGTCGGTGGACACCCGGGACACCGCGGGGACGCCCGGGCCGACTGGCGACAGCGTGGGCGGAGAGGTCGAGGTCGAGGCCGTGGAGTCCCCGCCACTTCCGACCGTGGTCATCAACGAGCTTCACTACGATCCGGACGACAAGACGGAGCCGGTTGAGTTCATCGAGCTTGTGAATTGGGAGGAGGAACCCGTCGATCTGTCGGGCTGGTCCATCTGTGATGGTGTCGATCTCGTGTTGGAGGAAGGAACCGTCCTCGAGCCAGAGCAGCACCTGGTGGTGGCCCAGGACCCCGAGGCGCTGGTCGCCAGGTATTCACGGGTCGAGGCGGAGGTCCAGGGGCCCTGGTCCGGCCGCCTGGGCAACGGGGGCGAGGTCATTGCTCTCTGTGACCGGGGTGGGGAAGCGGTCGACCAGGTTCACTACAAGCTCGGTTTTCCCTGGCCCACGGTGGGGGACAGGATTCCAGACGATCTCACCGGCACCGGTCACTCAGCCCAGCTGGCACACCCGGCTCTCGACAATGCCCTCGGGGGTTCCTGGCGCTCGGCAGAACCCAGCCCAGGCCGGCCCAACGAGGGGGTCCTGGCTGCGGACATGCCTCCCCAGATCCGGGAGGTCGCCCATGACCCCTTGCAGCCCACCGCCAGCGAGGCCGTCCTGGTCACGGCACGGGTCTCGGATCCCCAGGGTGTGGCGGCGGTCACCCTCCATCTCCAGGTCGTCGAACCGGGGAACTACGTGCGCCACGAACACACGGTCGGCAGCAACACGCGGATCCCCGATCCGGCCTACGAAGAGGGCTGGACGGACTGGGAGATGAATGACGAGGGCCGGGATGGTGACGCCGTGCCTGCGGATGGTGTCTACACCGTTCAGATCCAGGAGAGCGAACAGAAGCACCGGCATCTCATGCGCTACCGCATCACGATCACGGACGTCGGGGGGCTGTCCGTTCGGGTGCCCTATGCCGACGATCCCCAGCCGAATTTTGCCTGGTTCGTGTACGACGGAGTGCCCGCCTGGACGGGTGCGGACAAACCGGGTGTGACCCCGGAAGTGACCTATGACGCCGAGGTCATGAACTCCCTGCCGGTCTACCACCTCATCGCCCGGCCCGAGGACGTCATGGCGTGCCAGTACGACTACATCGACTACATGTCGGAGGAGGCCGGCTGGTACCAGTGGACGGGCGCCCTGGTCTACGAGGGGGTCGTCTACGACCACATCTGGTTCCGGACCCGGGGTTGGTGGTCGGCCTACGAGTGGGGCAAGAACAAGTGGAAGTTCGACTTCCAACGTGGCCACGACTTCCAGGCCCGGGACAACGAGGGGGCGCTCTACCTGGAGGCCTGGGACAAGATGAACTTCTCCTCCTGCATCACGCCGGTGGACTACAGCCCCCATCGTGGTGAGCAGGGGCTGTTCGAGGCGATGACCTACCGGCTCTTCCAGCTGATGGAGGTCCCGGCCCCAGACACCCACTGGTTGCACTTCCGGATCATCGATGGAGCGGATGAGAGCACGGACAGCCAGCACGAGGGAGACTTCTGGGGCCTCTACCAGGCCATCGAGCAGCCGGACGGCAATTTCCTGGACGCCCGAGGCCTGCCGGATGGCAATGTCTACAAGATGGCGGGAACCACCCCTGTGGAGTGGACCAGTGGCACAAACCAGGGTCCCACCCAGGTCGACGACATGTCCGACCTGTGGACCTTCATCAACACCTACCAGGCCAGTCCCGACAAGGATTGGTGGGAGGAGAACGCGGCCCTGGAGACCTATGTGAGCTACCGCGCCGTGGTCGACGCGGTGCATCACTACGACATCCCCGATGGCTGGAACAGCGTCTACTACCACCACCCGGAAACCGACGATCGCCAGGACCACTGGTGGATGCTTCCCTGGGACGTGGATCTCACCTGGGACTGCTGCATCTACCAGAACGACGGTGAGCAGTTCTCCCAGGTGATCTCGCGATTCCCGGAGTGGGAGATCGCCTACAACAACCGCATGCGGGAATTCGGGGACCTGCTCTTCAACGACGACCAGGGGCACCAGCTGCTGGATGAGCTGGCCGCGGTCATCCACCAGTCCGGCGCCGGGGCCAGCTTTGCCGCGGCGGACCGGGCGCTCTGGGACCACCACCCCCGGAACACGCGTCAGGGCGTCTTCTACGTCAACCCGGCTGGAGACCTCTCCGACATGGTCGGGTACATGAAGTCCTTCATGGATCCAGGTGGCTGGGGAGGTTCCAGCGTGGCCTCTGTCGCTTTTGATTCATGGATCCCCGAGACGGCCCAGGTGACCGCGGTGGGGTCGTCCGATTTTCCAGTGGATGACCTGGTCTTCCAGGCCAGCGACTTCGCGGACCCCCAGGGTGTCGAGACCTTCTCAGCCATGGCGTGGCGAGTCGGGGAGGTCGGCCCCGGGGTGCAGGAAATCGAGGAGGTCTGGGAGAGTGGGGTGCTCACGGATCCCGAGTCCCTGGTCACGATCCCTGCCACGGCGGTGGAGGTGGGGCGGCGATACCGCGTTCGGGTTCGCTACCGAGACACCTCGGGGCGGTGGAGTCACTGGTCCGAACCAGTGGAATTTGAGCCGAACTGAACTGCCGCCAGCTCTCCGATGCTCTTTGCCCCCCGAGCCACTCGATTCGCCGGGCAAGGGAGGGGCTGGTGTAGGCTCGGGGTTGGAGTTGGCCATGCGACCTGTCCCTGCTCTCTTGCTCCTTTCCGTCTTCTCACTCGGCCTGGTGGGTTGTACGGGAGAGGAGGGCCTGCCAGACGAAGAGGACACCGACACAGGGGATGAATGCTGCACGGCAGAGGACTCCGCCACACCCGGCGATCCCGATGAGGCCCACGCCCAGGAGGCCGTTGACGCCCTCTTCAATGGCCTCGACCCGGTCACCCTCGACCAGGCCGAGGCCGTGGAGGCCTGGTCCGTGATGAGTGGCGCCTGGCTGATGACCGTGGGTCTGAGCCCCATCCTGTTGTGGGAGGCGTCCAAGATCGAGTGGTCCCTGTCTGGCGAGCCCGGCGAGCCCGACTGCCCGGTGGTGGTCGACAACGGAGATGCCGGGATGTCGATCACCGGGGGCTGTACCGACTTCCAGGGGCTGGATTGGACCGGCAGCTACGTCCTGACGTCGACCACCGAGGTCGTCCTGCGGGCCGTCTTCACGGGCTTTGGGGTCGACATCACCGACAGCGCATGCCCGGACGTGGCCGGGCGACTCCTCATGGACGGCCTCTACACCTCTGAGGATGGCCTGGCCTTTGCGCTGCTCCTGGCCTCGGACAACCTCGCCATCGAGCCCGACGACTGCACCCTGGTCGACGACAGCTTTGCGGTAGACGCCACCATCGAGCAAGCCGAGACGGTCGCCTCGGACGGGTCCACCACCACCGTCTTCAGCAGCGTCGCCCAGGCAGCCATGACCCTCCCCACCAGCGCTGGCACAGCCACGGTCACCACCGTCGAAGAGCGCATCAACGGCGGCCTGTGTGGCACCGAAGCCCTCTCTGGCACCACCACCTTCGATGCCGCCAACGGGCTGGCGGTGATCACCTACGATGGGGAGACCGACTGCGATCCGGAGAGCACGGCCACCTGGACCCTCGACGGCGTCGACATGGGTACCCTCCGGGGTGTCTCCTGCAGCACAGGCCCGGCCACCGGCCTCGTCCTCTGGCTGCCAGCCATGCTGTTCGCGGGGTTTCGGCGGCGCCTTACCCCTGGGCAGCCCGGTAGTCAGCCCTGAAGCTTCACATTTCGGGGGTCTCCTGGCGCCAGTCCTGGAGCCTGAACAGCTCCTGGGTGCTGCTGTCGACGACCCGGAGATCGTCCGAATCCAGTGCCATGGCCATGCCGTCGATGCGAGCTTTCCTTTCAGTGACCCTGTTGCCCCTGCTTTCCCTTGGCCTGGCGGCCTGCGGTGGCGATCTGGACTGCGGCGAAGGCACCCACGAAGAAGACGGCTCCTGCGTCACCGACGAGGACACGGACCGCTACGAGGGAGAAGAGCCCGGCGACTGCTCGGACGATGCGGACAACGACCGGGATGACGACGGCTGCGCGGGGTCCTCGGACTGCACGGGTGGGGACACCGATTCAGACACAGGGTCTGCCGACGGCCCACTGATCGGCCTGGTCTTCGTGCAGGCCGATCAGTGGGCCATGCCTCGTACCATTTCGACGAGGTGGACGACATCTACATCCGCTACGACAACGTGGACGTGTTGATGGACAACAGCCTCCCGATCCCGAACAAGAAAGCATTCATCGACAACTCCTTCTACCTCGAGCAACGAACGTTCTTCGGAACCATCGATTGGAGCGATCCAGAAGGCACCACGCTCTTTGGAACGGAGGTCTGGTTGTACGAGATGGTCTTCGACAAATCCTACAGTCAGATCGTCGACGGGAGTGTCGAGGCCTACTCGAGTACTGGAGAACTGATTCTTGTGCAGTACTTCGGCTCCGACCTCTCCTACGAACGCCTGTAGGTAGTCAGGGGCTCGCATTCCCGACACCGTTCGGCGTTCGTTAACAGTCGTTGTTGTTTTCGATTTCAGTGGTGTCCAACCCCAGGGATGCAGCGAAGTCCTCGGCGACGGACTGACAGAGTACCTGGTTGTCCGTGATGTGCAGGGTGGTCACATCCGCGAGGCTCTCCAGGCCATCGAAGCTGGTGAGGGAGTCGTTGTTGACGATCCACAGCCGTTCCTCCACGGTCGTGAGTCCCTCGAGTCCCTCGAAGTTGACCAGAGCACTGTTCTCTTCGAGCCTCAGCTCGTACCCGATGGTCGTGAGCCCTTCGAGCCCCTTGAAATTGACCAGTCCATTGTTGTCAGCGAAGTACAGCAGGCCCCCCACCGACGTGAGGCTCTCCAACCCCTCGATGCTCGGCAGGTCATGGGCACTCACTGTGAGGTCTCCCGTGATCTCCGTCATGCCCTTCAGAGCATGGAGATCGATGTTGTTGGAGATGACGTAGTGGCCGTACAGTACGTTTCCGAGATCCTCGCTCCAGTTCGCCCCGTCGGCCCCGTCAGCGCCATCGGCCCCGTCAGCGCCATCGGCCCCGTCAGCGCCATCGGCCCCGTCAACGCCATCGGCTCCGTTGGTCCCGTCAGCGCCATCGGCCCCATCTCCCCCACACCCGGTTGCCAGGACCACACACACCAGGGAAAAGAGCTGCTTCAGACGCATCGCGACCTCCAGGAAAACACTTCGGAGAGGTGAGGATACCGCTTCGGAGATGTTGGCTGCCGTCCTCCCTTTTCCGGGCATTGCCGGGGTTGGATCCAGGCATGGAGCCGGGACGAGTGCAGTGAGTAGTGTGTGTACTCAGTCCAGCCGACGGACCCGCCAGGCACCAAATCCAAGCAGCAGGACCCAGGACTGGTCCTGTCGCTGACGCCACCAACGCCCCAGGCAGCCCTCGTCGCAGGGCTCCTCGTCTACCTCCTCGTCGCAGTCGTTGTCCCTGTCGTCGCACTGCTCCTCGGCACCGGGGAAGACTTCCGGATCCCCGTCGTCGCAGTCGACCTCGTCGATCCAGCCATCGTCATCCTCGTCGGCCCCATGGGCGAGGGCTGACCCCGGACAGCCCAGGAGTGCCACCAGCCAGAGTGTTTTCATCCTTTGAATCTGCCCTCTCTTGAACAGGAGGTGAAGCGTCTACCGTGCATACATCAGCAGGGCGCTGCCCGTGTCCCAGCCGGCTCGACTGTCCCAGTACCCGAAGCCCGTGAGCGAGGGGTCGTCCAGGGGGCAGCCGTTGTTGTTGGCGGCACTCCAGGTCGGCCCGCGCCCGTGGTCGGCCCATTCGTAGTCCGTCTCACAGGCGCTGTTGGTGGTGCCGTCCTCGTCAAGCGGGTGCATGTAGAGGTCGGTGTCGCAGAGGCTGCCGCCGTGGAGATCGCCGTCGGTCAGGGACCAGCGGTAGCCGTCGCTGGAGCCGCAATTCCACGTTGGTACGGAAGCCTGGAAGTCGAGGAGCGTCGTGGTGCCGTCTCCCACCCCCTCGTAGACCGCGGACAGGATGCCGTCGGTGAACATCAGGTCGGTGAAGGGCATGGTCCCGTAGGCCGTGGTCTTGTAGCGGTCGGTGAGGGACAGGGAGCCGAAGCCGCTGGCCTGGTCAAAGACATCGCCCCAACCCCCGCTCTCGGCCGGGCTGGTGCCCAGCAGGGTCCAGCCGCCGTCGTACACGCTCAGGTCACACCAGACCTCCTCGGGGTCCTCGCCGGTCGCGTAGCCGTCGGGGTCGATGTTGTAGGTGCCGTCGCTGGTGCCGTATTCCCGGTCCTGGATGTCCTGGCACGATGTGCCCTCGGCGCAGGGCCCCGACGGGTCGGGGAAGATGCTGGCGTCATCGTCGTCGCAGTCGTCGCCGCCACAGGTGATGTCGGCGAAGCTGTCGCCGTCCAGGTCGTTGTCCACCAGGCCGTCGCAGTCCTGGTCGCTGCCGTCGCAGGCGAGGGAGGCACCCGGGTGAACCGTGGCTTCGGTGTCGTTGCAGTCGGTGTCGTCCCGCACATAGAGCGCGGTCGGCGCCTCGCACACCGTGGCTTCCAGGGATGGGTCGCCGTAGCCGTAGGCGTCGTTGTCCCGGGACCAGGAGGGGTCGGGGTGCAGCGCGGCGGCCCGGCGCGAAAGCTCTTCCAGCCGGTCGAAACTGCGGGCCAGCCCGTCCGCTCCCCACTTCTCACCCCACGCCAGGTTGGGCTGTACCAGGGCCACGCGAACGGTCTTCTCCGCCGCCGGTGAAGACGGGATTACGGCGCGGCCGTACAGCCACGGCACCAGAAGGGCGAGCGC
>CAZMNK010000132.1:0-6265 GCA_964567625.1 uncultured Enterobacterales bacterium
CGGCATCGGCATCGGCATCGGCATCGGCGTCGGCGTCGGCGTCGGCGTCGGCATCGGCATCGGCATCCGCGTCGGCGTCCGTGTCCGTGTCCGTGTCGGCGTCCGTGTCGGTGTCGGCATCGCCCCAATCACCCGTTTCATCTGTGCCAGTGTCATCACCACAGCCCCCAAGGCCGAGTGCAAGAACGGAAATCCACAAGAATCCAGGACGACATCGCATGGCAAAAATCCTCTCTACCAGGTTCGAGGAGCCACCCTAACCGGAAACTTGGGGGGCCGGCAGCATTGCTCCGCCCCACCCCGGCGATTCACTCTGGACGACCGTGGCAGCCAGGAACCTGGAGACCGCCAGGACCAGGCCCCGGCGATTGACCGCAACACAGGCCCCGAGAAGGCCGTACAATGTGCGCTCCTTCCGGAGTCTCCGATGAACCTCCTGGTTCTCCTCCTGGTCCTGACCGGCTGTCGCAACGACAACGGCATCACCACCTTCAACAACAGCCCCGAGGCCGAGATCACTTCTCACACGGACGGGGAAGAGGTGCTGGAAAGCTACACCGAGAGCTTCCAGGGAGCGGTCTATGACTCCGACAACAACACCGATGAGCTGCTGGCCACCTGGCTCCTCGACGGCGTCGTCGCCTGCGAGGCGGCGACCCCCCTGGACCTCGGACTCACCCTCTGCGACATCGTCATCCCCGCCGGCGACACCGAGGTGACCCTCCAGGTCCAGGACATCGAGAACGCCGCAGGCAGCGCCAAAATCTCTCTCACTGTCATTCCCACGGAGTCCCCCGACGTCGAGATCCTCCTGCCCACCGCCGACGGCGTCTACTACACCGACCAGAAGATCACCTTCGAGGGCCTTGTCAGTGACGGCGAGGACGGCGCCACGGACCTGGCGGTCCAGTGGGAGAGCGACCTGGAGGGCGTGCTGACAGTGGAGGCTGTGCCCAACGACGACGGGGAGCTTGCCGGCGCCGGCTACCTGGGAGAGGGGATTCACTTCCTGACCCTGACGGCCGAGGACTCCACAGGAAAGACCGGCAGCGACAACGTGACCCTCACCGTGGGTCCAGCAAACACCTCGCCGGCGTGCTCGATCACGGCGCCCGAGGACGGTGCCTCGGACGAAGAGGGCACCACTGTGGTCTTCGAGGCCGTGGTCTCCGACGTGGACGTGCCCACGGACTGGCTGACCGTCACCTGGTCCAGCGACAAGGACGACGTGATCGGGACCTCCACGCCCAATTCCCAGGGCGAGGTGACCTTTGCCTACGACGCGCTGACGGTGGACACCCACCTCATCTCGATGACGGTCAGCGACGAGGTGGGGGCGACCTGCACCGACGACATCCTCTACTCGGTGGGCACCCCGCCCACGATCACCGTCGACGCGCCCGCCAGTGGCGACATCGTCGACGAGGGCGACACGGTCACCTTCCAGGCCACGGTGGCCGATGGCGAGGACGTCTTCACGGACCTGGCGCTGAGCTGGAACAGCGACCTGGACGGGGAGTTCTCCACCCAGGGCAGCGACAGCACGGGAACCGTCCTGTTGAACGAGAGTGGGCTGAGCCTGGGGACCCACAGCATCACCACCACCGTCACCGACAGCGATGGACTCTTTGCCCAGGCCATCCTGTCCCTGGTGGTCAATGGCGTGCCCACGGCTCCCGAGGTGGCGCTGGCCCCCGATCCCGCGACCACACAGGACGACCTGGTGGTCACCCTCACCACCCCATCCACCGATCCTGACGGGGACAGCCTCAGCTACAGCTACGCCTGGAGTGTCGGCGGGGTGGCCTCCGGCGCATCGGCCACTTCCACCCTGTCGAAAACGAACACCGCCAGGGGCCAGACCTGGACCGTCGAGGTCACGCCCACCGACGGCCTCAGCGACGGGCCTGCAGGCACCGACTCGGTCACCATCGCCAATGGCACCCCCGTGCTCGCCAACGTCACCCTCTCCCCGGACCCGGCCAGCGAGGGAGACACCCTGGTCTGCTCCCCCGGCACCGCGACCGACCCCGATGGCGACACCTTGACCTACGCCTATGCCTGGTCCGTGGACGGCAGCGACCCGGGAATCAGCGCCAGCGAGCTGACTGGAACCCACTTCGACAGCGGCAACGCGGTCTTCTGTTCGGTCACCCCCAACGACGGGGGAGAGGACGGAGATGCAGTCGACTCGAACACGGTCACCATCGACAACACGGCCCCGACCATCGACAGCGTGGAAATCGACCCGGACCCGGCCGGCACCGACGACACGCTGACCTGCAGCTACTCCGGCTTCAACGACCCGGACGGTGACGCGGACGCCTCGACGATGGAGTGGAAGGTGAACGGCACGGGGGCCGGCACGGACACCACCCTCTCCGGCGCCTTCAGCAGCGGGGACACGGTGAGTTGTGCGGTGACGCCGAGCGACGGCACCACCACCGGCACGGAGGTGTCCGACTCGTTGACGATCGACAACACGGCACCGGTGTTGAGCGACGTGACCCTGTCCCCGGACCCGGCGAGCGTGAACGACACCCTGGTCTGCACGCCGGGCACCACCGCGGACACGGACGGATCCAGTTCCTTCACCTACACCTATCGCTGGACGGTGAACGGCCTGGACCCGGGCGAGACATCCTCCCAGCTGGAAGGTGCCTTTGATCGCGGCGACACAGTCCTCTGCACCGTCACCCCCAGCGATGGGATCGACGAGGGGGCTGCAGTCGACTCCAATACCCTCACCATCGCCAACTCCGCCCCGGTCGTGAGCACGGTCGTCATCGACCCCGATCCCGCGTTCGCCGAGGACGAGCTGAGCTGCACCTACACCTTCAGCGATGCGAACGGCGACGAGGACAACGCCACCATTGCCTGGACGATCGGCGGCACCACGGTGGGCACGTCGTCCACGCTGTCCGGCGTCTTCGTCTCCGGCGACGAGGTCACCTGCACGGTCACGGCCGAGGACGGCACCGACACGGGCAACAGCGACTCGGCGACCCTGACCGTGGGCAACACCCCGCCGGTCCTCGCAGAGGTCTCCCTGGACCCGGACCCGGCCTACGAGGCGGACACCCTGACCTGTACTCCTGGAACGACCACCGACGTCGATGGAACGATCGGCTTTGGCTACGAAACCGCCTGGAGTGTCGACGGCGTGGACGTGGGGGAGACCGCCAGCACACTGGATGGCAGCCTTTTCGACAAGGGGGAGGAGGTGTTCTGCACCGTCACACCCAACGACGGCGATGACGACGGGGACGCGGTGGACTCCAACACGGTGACCATCACCAACACGGCGCCCTCCATCGACAGCGTCACCATCGAGCCCGACCCGGCCACGGTCAGTGACACCCTGTTCTGTTCCTACACCGGCTACGAGGATTCGGATGGGGACGCGGATGCCTCCACCCTGGAGTGGATGGTCAACGGCATCACCATCGGTGCGGACGGCTACGGTGCCATTGAGGGTGGCGACACGGTGGTCTGCACGGTCACCCCGGACGACGGAGAAGACACCGGCACGGCGGTGAGTGACTCCGTGACCATCGGGAACACCGCCCCCGAGGTGACCAGCGTCACCCTTTCGCCGAGCACGGTCTACACGGACGACACGATCACGGCCTCCGTTTCCACCGATGACCTGGACGGGGACTCGGTGAGCGTCTCCTACGCCTGGTACGTGGACGGTGACCTGGTGGGAGAGACGGGCAGCACGCTGGACGGGGCGACGTACTTCGACAAGGACGAAGAGGTCTATGTGGAGGTCACACCGAACGATGGCGGTGATGATGGGGTCGCCCTGACGTCGGACGCCCTGTGGGTGCTGAACACGCCGCCAGAGGAGGCCGAGGTGAGCATCGAGGAGGTGTTGAGTTGTGGCGCGGTCGACCTGGATGGCACCTCCGACTACCTCTCGATGGCGGACAGTGACGACTGGAACTTTGACACCGATGACTTCACGATCGAACTCTGGATCTACCCCACAGTCGGGAGCAGGCAGGCGATCTTCGCCTTCGAACATGACTACCGAATCGGAATGGATTTCCACTACTACGGCACCCAGAATGTGAACATCTGGGCCAGCTCCACCGGGACCTCCTGGGATCTGATCACGGGGGATGATGGGAACGGCGTGGGCGCCACCTCGTTGTCCCTCGATGAGTGGCACCACGTGGCCTATGTGAAGAGTGGGACCACCTGGATGTCCTTTGTGGATGGCGAGCTCGACGTCAGCGTCGAGGTCTCGGGGTCGATCATCAGCAGCAGCGAGGACACGACTTTCGGCCGATGGGGCGACGACAAGGTCCCCATGTTCAATGGCATGCTCGACGAGATTCGCCTCTCATCGGTGGCCAGGTACACCTCGGACTTCACGCCTCCCACGGGTGCCTTCTACGAGGACAGCGACACGGTGGCCCTGTGGTCCTTTGATGAAGGCTCCGGCACCACGGCAGAAGACTCGATCAGTGGGCACGAGGCGATCCTCCAGGGAGGAACGAGCTGGGTGGAAGACTGTGCGGACGGTTCGAGCGCCGATGCCCTGGTCTGCCTGGTCGAGACCGACGCCACCGACGACGACGGGGACGAGATCGCCTACACCTTCGACTGGGACGTCGACGGGACCTCCTATGGCGACGCGAAATCCACCATCGAGACCGGGGACACCGTGCCCCATGGTGACTACACGGGCGGAGAGGAATGGACCTGTACCGTGACGCCGAACGACGGGGATGAGGACGGGGACAGCGCCTCGGCCAGCACGTGGATCAACACTCCCCCCGAGGCGCCCGAGATCTCCATCACCCCCGAGGACCCCATCGAGGGAGAAGATGACCTGGTGTGTGTGATCGACACCGACTCGACGGACCACGAGGGGGATGCGATCAGCTACACCTTTACGTGGAGGGTCGACGGCGCCGACTACCCGGACGCCACCGACACCCACGAGACCGGCGACACGGTCCCCGCGACGGACATCCTGCCGGACGAGCAGTGGACCTGCACGGTCACGCCAGACGATGGCACCGAGGACGGGCCGTCCGCTTCCGCCTCGGTGACTGTCCAGACCTGCACCACTCTCTACTACCTCGACGGCGACGGCGATGGCCACGGAGACGCATCCTCCTCCGTCAACGCCTGCAGCCTGCCCAGCGGCTACGCCAACACCGACGACGACTGCGACGACAGCGATGCCGCCGTGAGCCCATCGGCGTCAGAGACCTGCGACACCCTGGACAACGACTGCGACGGTTCCATCGACAACGACGTCTGCCCCTGCTCCGTCGAGGAATACGACGGACACGCCTACATGTACTGTGCAAGCAATCAAAACTGGGACGACGCCCAGAGCACCTGCGCCAGCTATGGCTACGACCTCGCCACCATCCATTCGAGCGCAGAGAGCGCCTGGATCGCGTCGACCTTCGCGGCCTTTGGCCACGACAACTCCTGGATCGGGTTCAACGACCAGGCCTCGGAAGGCACCTATGTCTGGGTCAGCGGAGAATCCGTGACCTACACCAACTGGGCGGGTGGCGAACCGAACAACTCGGGGAACGAGGACTGTACACAGATCTACACCGACGGCGAGTGGAACGACCAGACGTGCAGCGACTCTCTGGACTACGTCTGCAAGACCCCGTAGGACAAGGACCGGGTTTCGCCGCGGCTACCCCTTCATGAGGAAGGCGAGGGTGTAGAAGGCGGGCCGGTTGTCGAAGGCACTGCCGCTTCCGGAGGACTCGAGGGTGACGCCGGTGGTGGCGGTGCTCGTGCCGAGAGTTGAGTAGATCTCCGCATGCTTCACGCCAGTGAGTCCAGGCTCACTACCACTTGCGTGGACCCAGTTGGTGGAGTGGGAGTGTCCGGGATCGTTCACGGTGTGTTCGTGGCTGGGCAACTCGTCCGTGGTCAGGGTGACCGAGTCTGACCCCCCGGTGTCGCCCGGATCGGTCGAGCTGTCCGCAACGCCCACCAGGAACCGACCCCTGAGGTCCGGCGTCCCGTTTTCACCGTCACACAGCGACCAGCCCTCGGGGATGTCCTCCAGGGCTCCCGACCACATCACGATGACGCCATCGGGCACGCCGTCCCCGGTCGCAATGGCCAGGCCACCCACAGTGGTTCCGCTGGCCAGGTCGAGGCCGTCATTGGTGACGTAGGCCTCCACCTCGGACTCGCTGAGCTGGGTGTCGTCGTCCCCATCGGCCAGGTCCGAGGGCACCCCGCCCAGGTCCCCCCAGTCCCCGCTGGTGGC
>CAZMNK010000132.1:6365-15726 GCA_964567625.1 uncultured Enterobacterales bacterium
CGACGCCAGGGCGTAGCCATTGTCCGACACGAAGGCGTCGACCACAGCCTCGCCCAGGGTGGTGTCCTGGTCCTCGGCACAGACCCACTCCTCGAGCGTGGAGTCCCAGGCCAGGATCTCGCCATCCAGACAGCTGCTATCGGCCACAAGCGTGTAGCCGTCGAGATCACCGGCCAGCACATAGGACGCCAGGTCCGCGTCCAGGGCGTAGCCGTTGTTGTCCACGTAGGCGTCCACCTCGGACTCGCTGAGCGTGGTGTCCTGGTCGTCAGCGCAGACCCACTCCCCCAGCACCTCGTCCCAGGCCAGGATGTCCCCGTCGAGACACGAGAAGTCCACCAGCGCGTCGTTGTCCAGGTCGTCGGAGAAGCCGGACGGCACCCCGGACAGGTCCGTCCAGTCCACCGGGGATGGGAGACCCACCCAGTTGCCGTCACCGTCCACCACCACCTGGCCACCCACGGCGATCTCCGAGGCATCCACCGTTCCGCCGGACAGGCTGGTGCTCGTGGAGGACATCCGGGCATAGGGCACGCTCACCAGCCCATGACGAGGCTCCAGGGGGTCCCCCCCATCCACGCTCAACTCCAGGTAGAGCGGGTAGCTCCCAAGAGTCTCATCTTCGAGGGGATTGCTCTCCTCGTCAGCCCCCAGCACCAGGCTGTAGTACCCGTTGACGATGTCGACCTCGTGGGTCTCCTCCCACACCACCTCGCCGCCTGTCTCGGCGTCGTACAGGGCGAAGTGCAGGGTGCTCGACCCGTCCAGCGGCAAGTCATCGGCATCGAGCAGGCGACCCTGGTGGGCCAGCTGGCCCGGGGCTGCGATGGCGGCCGGGGAGAGGGCGAAAAGAAGAATGGAAGAACCAAGCACGGTGGCGCGGGTCATTTCAGACCTCCCAGGGGTGCGATGAAGGTGATGGGGCCGGGCTGCCAGGTGAGCTGCCCGTTGGTGGACCGGGTGGTGGCGATCTCCAGGGGTGCGGTGCAGGTCACGCCGGAGAGGCCTGCCCCCTGCACCACGCCGCCCCCGGCGCAGAAGGCCTGGCCCTGGCTGGCCGATTCCTCGGGGCCACCGGCCGTGTCCGAGGAGTCGCCGGTGTGGACCTGGGTGTCGGTGGTGTCCGTCGTGTCGGTGGTATCGGTGACACCCTCCGTGTCCGTGTCGGTGACCACCGAGTCCTCGGTCGTGTCGTCGCCCCCACAGGAAGGAAGCAGAAGACAGGACAGGGAACACAGGGCCAGGAAGAGAACAGGTCTCACAAGGCACCTCCAGGGACCGCAGCCTACCCCGTGATTCTCCTCCCGGTCTCCGAGAACAGGGACACCGGATCAGGGGGAGTCGTCACTGACCTCGAGGACGATGGAAAGGCCGTCCACATCACGATCGGCCACCTCGACCGGGTTGGCCGTGCAGGAGCCGAATGGATCCCCCGGAGACGGCCCGTCGCCCCCCAGGTCCACATAGGCCTCCAACTCCAGCTTGCCGACACCACGAGGCGCCTTGATGCGGAACGCTCCCGGCCCGACCATGAGCTTGCCCAGGTAGTTCCGACCGGCCTCCGAAGTCCCCCCCTGGCTGAACACGTCCAGGGCCACCTGGGCCGCCTCCACCGACACCCCGGGCCCCACGCTGATCGTGCCTGACAGAGTCACCGGGTCCGACCCCAGGTCCGGGAAGATGGCCCCATCGGCCCGCTTGGTGGTCGCCGGGTTCCCTGGACTCGGTTCACCACGAGCGGACACCAGCAGCGCCAGGTCCAACTGGATGCGCTGCTGGGACCCGACATCGATGGTGGCGGTGGCGTAGGGCTCATCGTTTGACGGCCCGTCGCCGTCCAGGTCCTGGAAGACCTCGAGGACCAGCATGCCCATGCCTCGGGGGACCTGCATCTCCCAGGTCCCGTCCGAGTGGTCCAGCTTCAGCTTGCCCAGCTGCCGGTTGCCGCCCTTGGCCTTTGTGTCGAGAACCCGCAGGTCCGCGTCGACCAGGCCCTCCCCCGCACCGGTGAGTGTTCCACCCACCAGGGTCCATTCCCCATCGTGGTCGACAAAGGGACCCGGTGAGTCGTCCGGGCTGCGGCCCTCGTCCTTCTGTGCGGTGAGCGCGGCCCTCCCTCCGATCTCGAGCACCAGGTCCACACCCTGGATGTCCTGGCCCCCTACCTGGAGGTCGGTGAAGGCAAAGGGGTCATCCCTGGAGGGCCCGTCGCCGGTCAGGTCGTGAAAGGCCTGGATCGACAGCAAACCCAGGTTCCCGGGCGCCTCGAAGGAAAAGACACCGGGACCATCCAGGAGAATCTTGCCCACATAGGCACTGCCCCCGGGCATCTCGGCGTTCGCCACCAGCAGGTCCAGGTCCAGGGGCCCCTCTTCGATCCCGCTGATGCTCCCGGACACCATGACCATCGACCCCACCAGGTCTCCAAATAGCGAGACCAGGTCCGGCTCTTCATCGCCACCCTTCTGGCCCGGAGAATTCCCGAAGACGTTGACGGTGGCTTTCCCCAGCTCCAGCCAACCCAGGGGATCGTCGCCGGTCAGGCCCTCGTCGAGCAGGTCCTGGAAGATCTGGAATTGCTGGATGCCGAGAAGGGGCGAGTCCGAGTCCTTGTCCTTGGCGCCACCCCCCCCCGGTGGCGCCTTGAGCCACGCAAGCCAACGGTCCTGGTCCGGCTGCTGCTGGGGTGCCTTCATCCAGGCGAGCCTGGTGTCCTCTTCCGCCGGGGCATCCTGGCAGTAGAGCTCCCAGGCCTCCATCATCCGGTCGTCCAGACCCTCGTGCCACGACGGCATGTCGTAGTCGTCCTGGGCCAGCGCAGGCTCCTTGTGGACGCAGGCGTCATAGGGGACTTTCTGACGCTTCAAGGCCAGGCGGATGACCTCGTTGCAGGCCTCGTCGGGCAGTGTGCCGCAGAGGGACTCGCCGTACCTGGTTCCCTGCCGGATCCGGTCCTCACTGACCAGCCCTGCGACGAGTTCGATTGCAAGACTTTCCCGGGCCGACAGGAAGCTGGCGTAGTCGACTTCGACGAGCCGGGCTTCGGTCCAGGCCAGGAGTCCGGCCTCTCCGCCCCACCCTGTCTCGAGCCAGCGGTTCGAGACCTCCCGGCTGATCACGTGGGCGATGCAGCGCTCCTTGAGGTCACCGGCAAGGAGACAGGCCTCCTCGGCGGCAGCGCCGGTCAGTCTCGCAGCATCGGAGTACTCGAGTACACAGAGTGCTCTCCAGCCACTGGCAAGGTCCAGGCACGCCCCGAGCGCATCCTGCTTCAGCTTCCCGAGTGCGATCACGGCGAACAGGGTGCAATCTCCGCGTTCGCGCTCATCCTCCAGTTTGGTGCAGCCCTGAAGCGCGGCCTGGGGTTCCTGGTCAAGCAACGCCAGGTAGGAGGGCTCGACGGGCATAGGCTCCGGCGCCAACTCCGGCTCCGCGGTCGTGCATGCGAACAACCAGAGCATCAGGGGTCCACCGGGAGCGTGGGTGGCCCGGGATCCAAACCGCCCGCGCCAACGGAGCCGACTGTAGCGGATCCCGGCGCCAACTGCCCGAACCACGTTGCTCCCCCTCCCCTGACCAGGGCCATGCACCGCTCTGCCTCGTGCAGGCAGGATTCCCGGCAGTGGTGGTGGATGTCTGGATCGGGGCCGGTGCGGCGAGCTGTCAGGGACTGTGGAACCCTGCCAGGTCACCCTGGAGCGGGGCGGAGAGTGGTGGGTGGGCCTGGCGAAGGGGCCTTGATTGTCCTAGTGCTCCTCTTCGGCCGGGACATCCTGGCAGTAGAGCTCCCAGGCCTGCACCATCCGGTCGTCCAGGCTCTCGTGCCACGACGGCATGTCGTGGTCGTCCCGGGCCAGCGCAGGCTCCTTGTGGACGCAGGCGGCATAGGGGACATTCTGACGCTTCAAGGCCTGGTGGATGACCTCGTTGCAGGCCTCGTCGGGCAGTGTGCCGCAGAGAGCCTCGCCGTACTCGGCTCCCGGCCCGATGCGGTCTTCACTGACCAGGCCCGCGACGAGCTCGATTGCAAGTCCTTCCCGGGCCGTCAGGAAGCTGGCGTAGTCGACTTCGACGACCCGGGCCTCGGTCCAGGCCAGGAGCCCGGCCTCTCCACCCCACTCTGTCTCGGGCCAGCGGTTCGCGACCTCACGGCTGATCACGTAGGCGAGGCAGCGCTCCTTGAGGTCACCGGCATGGCGACAGGCCTCATCGGCGGCGGGCCCGGTGAGTTGCGCGGCATCGGAGTACTCGAGTACACAGAGCTCCCTCCAACCATCGCCAAGGTCCAGGCACGGCCCGAGGGCGTCCTGCTTCAGCTTCCCGAGTGCGACCACGGCGAACAGGGTGCAATCTCCGCGTTCGCGCTCATCCTCCAGTTCGGCACAGCCCTGGAGCGCGGCCTGGGGTTCCTCGTCAAGCAACGCCAGGTAGGAGGGGACGTCGGTCTCCGGCTCCGCGGCTGTGCCTGGCGTGGTGGATATGCCTGTCGAAAGGGCTTTGACTTTCCCATGCTCGCCATCGTGGCCGGTAAAGGTGCCAATGAATCCTCCCTCGGCCGCGAGTGAAGTGAGTTCTTGGAGGGTGAAGGATTTGCGGTCGCCCTCGGTTTGAACGTAGGCGCCCAGGAAGAATTGGAATGTGACAGGCGTTGCCTCTGCGTTTTCGATCAGGGCGCCTTCCACCTGCAGCACGATGCCGTCTTTACGGGCTGCGGCTTCCAGCGACTCGAGCAGTTCGACGGTCAGGTTTTCATCCGCGCTGGACGCGTTCAGCGTGACCTGTCGGGGGAAGGAATCAGAGAAGCCAGTGGTGAGTGTGTCTGGCGAAGGGGCTTCGACTTCCGTGTGCTCGAGCCATGCGCACCGTGGAGAAGGACAATGGCGATGAGGACTCCCGCAAGAACAACATTGGCGGCACACTGCCCGACGAGGTGAGGGGCAGAAAGCCTCGCTGTACTCGGCTCCCAGGAGGATACGATCCTCTGACGACGAACCGTCTCGGCCAACGACCGAGCGGTTCGATGGCGAGGGCATCACCAAACCGGTCGACAAGTTGCCCTCGGTGAGCGCGGCTGCAGCCCGCTTGAGAGCCACCGTTCGAGACCTCAGGTAGCGCTGCATCGCCCACTCGGAGCTATCGCCACTGACCAGGTCCGCGACAAGCTCGGTGGCGAGATCTTTCCGGGCCGACGGGAAGCTGGCGTAGTCGACCTCGACGAGCCGGGCCTCGGTCCAGGCCAGGAGCCCGGCTTCTCCGCTCAGCCCTGTCTCAAGCCAGTAGTTCGAGACCTCCCGGCTGATCACGTGGGCGATGCAGCGCTCCCGGAGGTCACCGGCATAGCGACAGGCCTCCTCGGCGGCGGCACCGGTGAGTCGCGCAGCATCGGAGTACTCGAGCACACAGAGCTCCCTCCAGCCATTGCCGAGGTCCAGGCACGCCCCGAGCGCGTCCTCCTTCAGCCTCCCCAGTTCCATCACGGCAAACAGGGTGCAATCTCCGCGTTCGCGCTCATCCTCCAGTTCGGCGCAGCCCAGGAGCGCGGCCTGGGGTTCCTGCTCAAGCAATGCCACGTAGGAGGGCTCGACGGGCAAAGGCTCCGGCGCCAACTCCGGCTCCGCGGTCGTGCATGCGAACAACCAGAGCATCAGGGGTCCACCGGGAGCGTGGGTGGCCCGGAATCCAAACCACCCACACCAACGGTACCGACTGTAGCGGATCCCGGCGCCAACTGCCCGAACCACTTGGCCGGTATCCGGGAGACTCGCCACCGACGGGGGTACCATCCCTGCATGGTCCTGATCGTGCTCCTTGCCTGTCAAACTGCTCCCGACTCCCCGGATCCGATTCCGGGCTGCGACAGCCTCAGCGGCGAAACGCTGGACCGGTGCCTGGTAGACCTCGGCGTCAAGACCGCGAAGAGCGATGTGGACGCCGGCGTCGCCCTGATCGAGCAGGTCTCCGACCCCCTCTTGAAGGACTACGGCTGGTACAGCCTGACCCGCGACGTCGATCCCACCAGCAACCGGTGGTGCGAGAAGATCGAGAGTCAGAAACTCGGGGAGCGCTGCCGGGTCTTCGTCTCGCGGCCCCACATGCACCAGCACCTCATCGATGGCAACAGGGCATTGTGACCCCTCCCGAGTGGGCCGACAGGAGAGTCGGAATCTGGAGAGGCCCCGGCCAACAGAGTGACGTCAGGGCATGAAGAGCCCCGGAGGTCACCCCCGACGGAAACCTGGTGGCGCCAACCTGCACGAGAGACCTGACCCGGCGAGCAGGAGACCTTGATAACCACAGGTGTACCGTTCCTGGACGCGAAGAGCCGGACACAGAGAAGCAAATCATGCAGATCCCCGACATCCTCACAAGGCTCGTTGGCTTCGAACACGAACTCCAGGCCCTGCCCCAGGCGCTGAAGGCCTTTTCCCAGAGCCTGGGTTCAAGCCAGGTCGGTGCCTACCAGGTCAACTGTTCAGACGAGACGGAAAAGGAGGCTGTAGACGCATTCGACCAGGAATTCGTGCACGAACTGCTTCCGGACCTGAAATTCTCGAGTCGATCCGCGTTCAGAAGCGCCAACCTGGGCGCACGCTATGAACAGGGCGCCATCGCCATCGCCGAGTCGCACTTCGCAACGCCCGCCTCCATGGACACATTCAAGACTCTGGTGGTCAAGCTCAATGCACACGTCTCGGTCCAGGCTGGACCCGCCGGACCTGTCTACGGCCAGATGGAACGCTACGCCCAGGACTCGGCGGCCTGTGGGGCACTCCGGGCGGTCATCGATGGCTCCGACCTGCCCTTTGCCCGGGCGCTGCGCGAGGCCTTCCTGTCCCGAGGAATCGACCGACTGGCGACCCTGAGCGACCCGGCTCGCGTGCCTCGTCACGAGCAGGCCCTGGTGGCTGCGATCTGCTCCTGTCGCCTCCAGGCCGACAGGCTCCTGGAGGACCTCCATCAACAGGTTCCTCGCTCGCCCACGGTCTTTCTGCTGAGCCACGGAGTCACCATCAATCGCCCAGGTCCGGACACCGAAGTCTGCTGCGGATTCATCCAGGTGGACACCCGGACGGACCCGTGGACCGTTGCTCGCGCCGGGTTCGGCGATGACCCGAGTCGCATCCAGGTCATCCATGACAACCAGGGCATCCGCCTGCAGGAGACCGGGTGAGCACGGGTATCCTGGGCCTGTGCTGCTGATTGCCCTGCTGGCCTGCTCTGCGCAGGCCCCCCCGCCGGACCCGCCGCCGGACCTGCTGGTTGTGGTCCTTGACACGGTCCGGGCCGACCACCTGCGGCTGTACGGCCACACCCGGGACACCAGCTACCAACTGGAGGCCCTGGCCGAAGGAGGCCTGGTCTTCGACGACGTGACCGTCAGCAGCACATGGACCTGGCCCGGGCACGCCGAGCTCTTCACGGGGCGTCCCCCCTGGGAGCACGGCGCCCACTACGTCCCCGGTGTCTCTCCCTTCGCCGAACTCCGACCGGAACTGCCCACCCTGCCCGAGCAACTCGAAACCCGGGGCTACGGCACCTCGTGTGTGTCCTCCAACGTCCTCCTGGCAGCGGACATGGGACTCACACGCGGCTTCGACACCGTGCTCATCGGGGAGAACGACCAGGACACGGTGGAGAAGCTGGGCGCCCATCTCCAGGGCCTGGATGACCGCCCGCAACTGGTCCTGGTGAACCTGCTCAGTGCCCACGCACCCTGGTTCGTGAAGAAGGAGGTGCCCTGGTCGGAGCAGCACCGAGCCACGGTGGAAGCGGCCGAGGGCCCGCTGGGAGCCATGCGCACGGTGAAGAAGGGCGAGATGGGTCTCCATCCCGACAACGACTGCGCACCGGACCTTCGCTGCGACATCGCCTACGCCGCCGAGCGTTTCTCCCTGCAACAGAGTGAGCTCGCCCTCATCGAGGACCTCTACGACGGGGGCCTGGTGAGCGTGGACAACGCCCTGCGCGCCGTCATTGAAGCCTGGCTCCAGGCGGGACGGAGCGGGGTCGTCGTCGTCACCTCCGACCACGGCGAGTTCCTGGGGGAGCACCACATGCTCCAGCACCGCTTCGTGACCCGGCCCGAGGTCCTGCACATTCCCCTGTTGATGGTGGGCAAGGGCATCCCCAAGGGAGTCCGGGTCAAAGAGCCCGTGCAGCTCAAGCACCTCCACAGCACGCTGCTCGCCCTCGCGGGCGTGAAAGCCCCCGGCTGGACCCTCCTGGACGCCGCTCGGGGGGTGCCACACCAGGAGCCCATCACGGCCATGGCCTGGCCCAGCGATGCCTACAGGGACCATGCCGAGCGCCTGTCCAGCCGCTGGGTCTGGTACCGGGAAGGGGAAGAAGCCGTCGCCGTGCACGGAGACCACGTCGAGCCGGTCCACCTGGGGGGCGGAGAGGTCTCCCCGGCCCGCGCCAGCACACTCGCGGCCGCCGCTCGGGCCCTGCCGTCCGACCTGGACCCACGGCCCTCCGCAGCTGGGGGCGAGGCCCAACTCGAGGCGCTCAGGGCCCTGGGGTACATCGACGACTGAGCCGTCAGCCCCCCGTGCTCCCGGCAAGGGCGACGAGAGGAAGCGTCAGGAAGCCCGTCGCCTCCGGGCGAGGCCCACCAGGCCAGCCAGCAGCCACCAGCTGCCCACCGAACCGATGGCTGCACTGCTGCAGCTCGTCCGGGAGATCTCGGCCTCGGAACAGATCTCGTTGGACGGCTCGGAGTCGCGGCCGGCCTCGTCCTCCTGGGTGATCTCCAGGCAGAGTTCCTCCTCCTCGGCACCCCACCACTCGAGTTCCCAGGTCACCGTCCCGGAGGAGGTGGCCCAGGTCTCGTCGATGATGACCTGGGGGGTGCGGCTGTCGGTGACCCGCAGGATCGACAGCCCGCTGTCGACGGGGTGGTGATCCAGGATGACGGTGGCCCGCCAGGTCCCGGTCTCGGCGTTGCGCTCGTGCTCGTAGCTGAGAGAGGTGATGGTGCCCGTCGGAGCCTCGTCGATGACCTCTGCCTGCTCCGAGCCCGTGGTGAATGTCACCTCTCGGGAGCCACCGGTCTGGTCCTGGACGTAGAGCCAGTAGGTACTGTCCGCCTCCAGGGGCACCACGGACTGGATGCTGATCCGATTGGTGATGCTGCTGCCACCGACCTCCTCGTCACTCATGATCTCCTCTTGACCGGGACCGACCAGCGTGACGAAGCCCACAGGCGGCACACAGCCGTCGCTGAAGAGCGCCAGGAGCCGGGCGTCAACGGCCACGTCGGCCTGGCCCTCCACGGGCAGCAGGGTCTGGACGATGGGTTGGGCGCAGTAGCCGGTGTCGGCGACCAGGGCCTGGTCAGCGAGGGCGGAGGTGAGGAGAA
>CAZMNK010000133.1:0-15708 GCA_964567625.1 uncultured Enterobacterales bacterium
CCAAACTCTGCAGCGATGGCGGCAAGGACCGAGGTCCCAGGCTCCACAACCTCACGGGCGACCAGGTCGGCATCCAGCACCGGGACGCCTCGGCTTCGCAGCATCCCTGCAACCGTCGACTTGCCGGTTGCAATGCCGCCTGTCAGGCCGATGGTCAGCAAGGGAAGGGCTCAGGGAGTTCGATGCCTCCTGGCCGTCCCGGGCTATTCATCCATCTTCTCGATGTAGCGAAAAATGGTTCGCGGATCGACGCCAAGGTCTCGTGCGGTCTGTGCCTTGTTCCAGTTGTTCAGGTCCAGAACTTCGCGGATGTACACGATCTTGAAGTCTTCCTCGGCCTCGTTGAGTGGCTTGACGTGTCGCTTGTCCCCGGGCTTCAGCGAGAGATCCTCGGGCGTGAGCAGGGAGCGATCACTCATGATCACTGCCTTCTTGACCCGGTTCTCGAGCTGACGAACGTTGCCGGGCCAGAAAAAGCCCTTCAAGGCCAGGACACAGGGATTCGTGAATCCCCGAACCTTGGAGTCGTACTGGGTGGCGTACCGATTCAAGAAGAACTGGGCCAGTTGGATGATGTCATCACCCCGGTCCCGAAGGGGAGGCAGGTCCAGCGTCACCTCGTTGAGGCGGTAGTACAGGTCCTCCCGAAACCGCCCCTCGCCGACCTCCTCGAGCAGGACACGGTTGGTGGCCGCAATGATGCGGATGTCCACCGGTCGTCCCTCGAATTCGCCGACCCGCTCCACGACTCGTTCCTGGAGTACCCGGAGCAGTTTGACCTGGAGCGCATGGGGCATCTCCCCCACCTCGTCCAGAAAGATGGTGCCACCGTCTGCCGCCAGGAACTTTCCGACCTTGTCCGAAACCGCCCCGGTAAAGGCTCCCTTTCGGTGTCCGAAGAGTTCTGATTCCAGAAGGTTCTCCGGAATCGCGCCGCAGTTGAGGGAGATGTAGGGCTTCCTGGTCCGTTCCGAGAGCCGGTGTATCTCCCGTGCCACAAGCTCCTTCCCGGTGCCTGTCTCCCCCTGAATGAGCACGGTCAGGTCGGTGGGGGCCAGCCGACGCATGACCTTGAACACCGCCTTCATCACCCCGGAGGAGCCGATCATGTCTCCCTGGGAGGCGTTGGCCAGCTGAACCCGAAGGTTCTTGTTGCTGGTCTTCAACTCATTGAGGGTCAGCGCCGTGTTCACCAGGAGGGATGCCTGGGTGGCGAAGACCTGGAGAACCGCCAGCTTTCCCCCGTCGAAGAGGTCGGTGATGGAGTCATTTCCCAGGTACAGGACACCCAACAGGTTCTGCCGGTAGATCAGTGGCACACACATGACCGAGGAAAGGCGCAGGTCCACGACGCTCTGAGCCGTGCGGAAACGCCCGTCTCGAAGAGCATTGGAGACGATCAGGGGTTTCCGGGTCTCGACGACGGTGTCCACGATGGAATCGGAGACCCGGGACAGGTCCAGCTTGTCGTCTCCGACATTGTGGCTGGCGGCGAGGTGACGTTCGCCGTCCTTCAGCACGATGACAAAGCCCTTTTCGGCCTTTGTCTGCTCCACGACTGCTGCCAGCAGCTCCTTGAAGAGGTCACCTGAGTTGGCCTCATCCATCAACCGTTCGCTGAAGCTCACCAGCGCAGCCAGGATTTCAGCTTGCTGTTCCGGGGCCAGGTCTCCGGCGCTGGCAGTTGTCTCGGGCTCCCCGTCGACCACCGAAAGTTCAAACTTCCCGATCAGGACCTTGTCCCCGGGACGGAGATCGGCACGACGCACACGCTTGCCGTTGACATAGACCTCGTTCTTCCGGTCCACCACCGCGATGGTCAGGTGCTTCGGCTTTCGAAGCAGGTTGGCGTGGGTCGGCGCGATCAGTGCGTCATTCAGGACGATGTCATTGCCGTGGGCTCGCCCGATCGACACGAT
Source organism: uncultured Enterobacterales bacterium (assembly GCA_964567625.1). GTDB lineage: Bacteria > Myxococcota_A > UBA796 > UBA796 > CAJQPC01 > CAYFPX01. The sequence continues at coordinate 1,920 of CAZMNK010000133.1, forward strand.
GGGCTTCCGAACGACAAATTCCCGGGGCCTCCGGGTGACGGGATCCAGGTAGCGAAGGAACATCCGGCCTCATCGAGAAACAGGGGCGACCCTACCAGCGCACCACCAGATTGGGTCCTACCATGCTGACGGTTTTGGTGCCGTCCGAGCGTGTGCTGACCAGGGCGCCGTGTAGAAATGAAGCGGACCAGATGACCAGCGTGGACCAGCCGGTGGCCTGGGTGGCCAATTTCAGGCGTTCGGCCAGGAGCTTGTCCTCCTCGGTGTGGACCTGGATACCGTCGCGGTCGGTGTCGACATCCATTGTCTGCAGCCGTACCCGCAGGGCGCCAGTCAACAGGCCCAGGCCAGCCACGCCCCCAAGAACCGTCAGGCCAGTCATCTGCTGTCCGTTGTGGAGCTGGAGTCCACCAGGCACCACGAGTAGAAGGGGATTCAGGGACTTGGACGGGGCTTCCGGTGGCGGGGCGATTGGCCGCATGGCCTGAGCCTGGACCCGCACCGAGTCAAAGAAGGCGAGCAACTCCGGGGGATGAGCAAAGGGGTCCAACTGGAAGTCGGGGTCTTCCAACAAGATCAGCAGGTAGGTATTTCGGGCGGCGTCCCGATCCCCCAGGTTGTGGTCCAGCGACCCCAGGTAGACCTGCGCCTCTCGTCGCACCTGGGGATGGGACTGTTCCAGCCCCTTGTCGGCCACCAGCAAAAGGAAGGCCTCTCGTGCCTCCTCGAGCTCGCCGGACAGGTAGGCCTGGATGGCCCGGCTCAAACGGGCTTCTGGCCCCGTGTCCTCAGGCGTGGGGGCCTGGGTGCCCGGCCCAGGCGGGGGATCGGGCAAGGCCTCCGGTTCTGGCGCGGGGTGAACACCGGCGGGATCTACAGGGCCTTCTTCCGAAGATGCCTCCTGCGCCAGGGCCGTCCCGGCCAAGAAGAGCAGCGTACCGACCATGAAAACGCCCATCGGCGGCAGGGTAGCCGTCCCCCATTGGGGGGTCAATGGATGCCACAGAGTCCTTACCTCCCGGTGTCGAGAGCTTCGTCGGGGGAGGCCTGGTCCCAGTCGACCCGAACCGAGAAACAACCATCGATCCCGGTGAGGGCGCTGGCATAGAGCCGGTCCTCGCTGTCGCGGACGTCCAACGGAATGTAGGCAGCCACGAGATCCTGGTACCTGACACAACCCTCGACAGCCAGGCCCTCCGTCAGGTGAACCGGCTCCAGTTCCTCCAGATCCTCGGCGGTGGCCACCAGGAAGGTCGCAGCGCCTTTGGCACCAAGCGGCGGGGTAAAGGACCACTGGAGGTCCTCGTTGGCCACATCCAGGGTGAACCACCCGTCTTCATCCGTGACCGTGCTGTAGGCATAGCTGTCAAAGGCCAGTTCCTGGGCCCGAACGATGACATTGGCGAGCGGCGCCCCGTCCGCGTCCTCCACCTGCTGCTGCACCCGCGGCCGGGAGGCCAGGACGATCGGCTCGGTCCCATTGAGTTCGTTGTAGGACGCGGTCAACTCCACGATCTCCGGCCAGCGCATGGGCCCGACGGACTGGGCGTAGGGAGGAATGAACTCCACCTGGTAGGTGCCCGGCAGCATCCGCAGGGTGAAGGCCCCGTTGCTGGCGGTGGTGGCCGCCACGACCAGTTCGGCGTCCGGATCGTCGTAGATGTCCACCGAGGTGAATCGCACCAACACATCGTCCAGCGCCGCCCCTCCATCGTCCTGCAATGCGCCGAGGACGGTGATGGGAGCCGTGGCTCCATAGGTGGAATCCAGCCTCAATCCCGCCTCCGTGTCCTCCACCTCGGCCAGCAGTGTGCGGTCCGGCAGGTGGACGGCGGCATCCCCCCTGATCCGAAGCTCGTAAGAGCCCGGATAGACCCGCAGTTCATAGGTTCCATCTTCGGCGGTTTCGACCGTGGGACCCCCAATACCCGTCTCGACGTCGATCGCCTGGACCTGTAGGCCAGCCAGCGCGGCCCCTCCTTCACCCTGGGTGACCCGCCCGTATAGGGGCACGCCATAGTCCAGTTCGAAATCCAGGACACCATCGTCGCCCGGTGCCACCAGGAAGGTCGGCTCCACCAGGAAGGGGAGAGCAAGCGGGTCTCGCGGCACGACGGCCAGCTGGTAGTCCCACTCCGTCGGGGTCAAATGCAGCAGGAATTCGCCACTGTCTGCATCACTGACGACGGTACGACCCATGGGTGTGCCCGGGGCGTAGGCCTGGATTTCCGCCTCGACGGCGACAGACTGCATACCGGGCACGCCGACCTCGGCCGTCGTGGGGTAGGCCTCGAAACCGAGCACAACCCCGTCAAAGACCACTGGCGGCTGCAGTTGGAGGATCGGAAGGGCATCCAGTTCCTCGTCTTCGAGGCGGAAGCTCTGCGCAGAGAGCGTGACGCCCTCTTCCAGTTGATCCTGGGCCAGGTCCTCGCTGGGGTAGACGTCAATGCGCAGCGAAAGGGTGTGGTCCTGGTCCCCGTAAAGGCTACCGTCCTCACCGCTCGCCGCCAGGCTGTAATCAGCGCAGGCACTGGACATCAGGCCTGCGAGAACCAGCGTGTAGTTCTTGGAATTCATGGGACCTCCAGGACCCAGCTCTGGCTGGTAGAAGCGCCTTCGCTGTCGTAGACAGAGACCCGGAGCACCTTGCCGGAGAGGCCCGGTTCACTGCGGGTCAGGTAGACCTGTGAACCACCCACAAACGGGATGGCATCCGGAATCACTTCGTTGTCCTTGGTCCACAGGTAGATCAGGACATCGTCGATGTCGTCCTGGGCTGCCACGTACACCGAGAACTCCTCCTGATCGATCACCAGGATGGGATCGTTCGTGGTGGATTCGTTGATCCAGGGCGGCTCGTTGGGATCAACAAGCTGGATGTCCCCCCAGTAGCAGGCGGTCAAGGTCTGGGCTGAGAGAGTCATCGTGAGGAGGAGGCTGCACATGGCGTGCCATCCCTTCGACTTCTTGGAATTCCAGGAGGTTGGGAGAGGCGCGGTCGCGGGTGAAGAGGTGAACCACGACCTCCGTGTCATGGTACGGGCCCCAGATAGACCGAAGGCCCCGCCTGTTTCGGGCCTAGTCTCTGAGTCTCGGTGTGTCCGTCCGGGCAACGGATCTCCAGCAGGTGCATCCGTTCGGAATCCGCAATGACGAGGTTCCGACCAATGCTACGCAAGGTACCCAGTTCCTGGCCGTCCTGCCTCACCGAGCAGGCCCCGGACAGGGTGTCTCGAAAGACGATTGAAATGGGCTTGCGCTGGAGCAGGACGCCCTTGAACTCGGCCTCCTGCCCGGCTTCGACCTCGAAGGTGGTACGAAAATCCTTGCCTGCAGGGTTGCTGAGCAACAACTCATGAATGCCGGCTGTCGTCTGGAAACGAGTCCCCTCATTGGGTGTCTGTCCGACCCGTTTACCGTCCACGAACACGTTGGCGTATCCGGGCTTGCCCAGCGTCACGACCACCCATGCGGGCTCCGGGGGCAGATCTGCTCCCAAGGCTGGCTCTGCCTCGGCGACGTCCTTGGTGGGGCGGGTCTCAACCAGGGGCGTGATCAGGGACCGCACGCCCACTCTGGTTCCCGGGGACCTTTCCACCGCGCGTTCGGTTTCCGGGAGCCTGGTGACCCGGGGCCTGGGGGCCAGCAACAGGTCGTCCAGGGCGACAGCATCAAGTCCCTGTGGCTGGATCTGTTCGAAAATGTCGGGTTCAGGGGTCTTCTCGGCTACTGCCAGGCGGTCGGGAGGTGTCATCCCCCACCAGGCCAGGACGCCCAGGAGCAACACGATGATGGCACCGCCCATTCCTGCAAGACGACGCCTGCCCTGGACCTCGTCGGTGTCTCTCTGGTGGAGGTCAGAGAGGAGGGTCAGGACCTCCTCGTGGTGGGGGTCCTGGGCGAGCAGACGGTTGAACATCCGCTGTGCAATCAGGTGATCGCCGGCACGGAGAGCAGAACGTCCATTGTTGAGAAGCACGGTGTTCAGGTGCTCCTTGAGGCGCTCCTCGAAGGCATCCTCGGCTTTCAGGTAGGCAAAGAGGGTCCAGTCCGGACCCGTGGGTACCTTTGCTTCCTTGAGAACCTGGTCGAGAGCCAACTCGACGGCTCGGGCTGCCTCGTAGCGGGCGTCCGGCTGGGTTTCGAGCAACCGGTCGATGATTTCGGCCATTCCTGGGTCCACTCCCGGCTGAACATCGAGCACTTCGCGGCGATTGCCCTCGATGATCTTTCGCAGGATGACCGACGGGTTGGTTCCCGCGTAGGGAAGCTGCCCGGTGACCAGGTGAAAAAGGAGGGTGCCGAGGGAGAACAGGTCAGATCGCTGGTCCAGGTCCATCTCCATGGCCTGTTCCGGGCTCATGTAGGCAGGGCTTCCGACCAGGGCCCCCGTCATGGTGACGGAACTTTCATCCAGGAAACGGGCGATCCCGAAGTCCATCAACTTGACGGTCCCATCGGACCGGAGCATCACGTTTTCCGGTTTCAGGTCCCGGTGGATGATTCCGGCATCATGGGCGTACTGCAGGGCCGCGGCCAGGCGTGCACCGATGAGGGAGGCCACCTCTGAGGGCAACAACCCCCGGGCTTCGATGAGCTGTCGAAGGGTCTGCCCCTCCACGAATTCGGTGACGATGTAGCAGTCCTCAGCGTCGGACCCGCTGTAGTCGAAGATCTGGACGATGTTGTCGTGATTCAGGTGTTCGATCGCCCGGGCTTCTCGCGCGAAACGTCGGCGATTCCGGGCAACTGCGCTGAGGTGGGGGTGCAGGACCTTGACCGCCACCTCCCGTCCCAGAGTGGTGTGGCGCGCCCGGTACACGGTCGCCATCCCGCCCTCACCGATCTTCTGGAGGACTTCGTACTTGTCCAGAAACGTGCCAATCAAGACGCCCGAACTCCCCAGAGGTACCGGGACGTCCTCAGGGTACCTCTCCCACCGTCGCCTGCAGAGCCCGGACAGCTGCCTCGTCCGCTGGAGGTACGTCCAGGGTGTGGAGTTTTTCTATGGACACCCATTGAACATCCTGTTCTTCGGTGGGCCGTGCCGCCCCCTGCCAGGAACATCGATAGCACCACAAAGCGATCTGATCGTCCTGACCCACTGCCAGAAGGCCATGCACCTCCACTCGAAGTCGGAGTTCCTCCCAGAGCTCCCGGCGCAGTGCCTGCTCATCCGTCTCCCCCGGTTCCACCTTGCCCCCAGGAAACTCCCAGAGCCCGCCGTGCACCCCGCGGGGAGGGCGGCGCGCCAGGAAGACCTGGCCTTTGGACTGGGCCACTGCCGCCACGACGCGGATCAGGGGCTCCTCTCGTCTCGCCGCCAAGTCAGCTCCCTGTCGGACATGATCTTCAGGATGATGGCCGCCGTTTCCTCGACAGCCTTGCCAGTGACGTCGATCACAGGCCACTCGCTATTGCGCGAAAAAAGGTCGTGGGCGTAGTCGAGCTCGGCCAGGATGTAGTCCAACTGTCCGTAGTTGGTTCGATCGCTCATGAGCATTGCCTGGAGACGTCGGTGGCGGATCTCCTGGAGTCGGTGGGGGTCGATGGTCAGGGCGAAGATTCGCTGGGGATCGACGTCCCACAGTTCCTTCGGCGGTTCCCGGTCCAGGACCAGAGGGTAGTTGCTCGCCTTGTAGCCCTTGTGGGCCAGGAAGACAGAGAGGGGTGTCTTGGACGTCCGACTGACCCCGATCAGGACGATGTCCGCCTCCAGCATGAGGCGTGGTTCCTTTCCATCGTCGGCCTTGACCGTGAATTCCACCGCCTCCACACGGCGGAAATAATCCTCGTTGGTGGTGTGCAACAGGCCCGGAGTGCCCAGGGGGTGTTGGCGTAGGAACGAGGCCATGTGGGCCAGGGGTGGGCCCACCAGGTCCACGCACTGGAGCCGATGGTGCTTGGCCAGCTTGGCGGCCTCGACCCGTTGCTGGGCCCGCACCAGGGTGGTCACGACCAGCGCGCCTCGATGAGCGGCGACCGCGAACTTCTCTGCAAGTTGTTCCGCGTCCCGGATGTTGGGGTAGGTGTGGACCTCGACAGGGACTTCGTCGAACTGCTTGAGGCAGGCTTCCACCACCCGTTTGGCCGTGTCTCCGGTCCCATCGGAGATGATGACGATCCGTCTGACGTCCTCTAAGGACATGGCGCCCTCCCACTCGAAGTTCCCTGATAACCCCGCACCCCCAAGAATCCTGTGGACTCGGCCCCCCTCGCTGGCATTCGCGTCATCGACCTTTCCCGGCTGCTACCCGGGCCCTACGCCACCTGGGTCCTCGCCAGTCTTGGGGCCGAGGTCATCCGAATCGAGGACCCGTCGGGCAGTGACTACACCCGCACCCTGCCGCCTGTGGCTGAGGGGACGGGGATCTTCTTCGCTGCCCTGCACCGGGGGAAACGCTCGGTGGCCCTGGACACCAGACATCCCCGGGGAGGTGAGGCCTTTCGCACTCTCCTGGGCAGCGCAGACGTCCTGGTGGAGGGATTCAAACCGGGCACCATGGCCCGGTCCGGGCTGGCTCCCGAGACCTTGCGTCAGGAGTTCCCAGGCCTCATCATCGCCTCGATCACCGGGTACGGGCAGACGGGGCCCCTGGCCATGGAGCCGGGGCACGACGTCAACTACCTGGGCTATGCCGGTGTGGTGGCGGCGCTGGGGTCCCCCGACCATCCCTACGCAGTTCAGGTGGCGGACGTGGCAGGCGGAGCACTGATGGCCGCCGTGGGGATCTGCGGTTCCCTGGTCGGCAGGGCGCGGACGGGTCAGGGAAGGTGGTTGGACATCTCCATGACCGAGGGAGCCCTGGCACTGCACATGCCCCACGTGGCCACTGCGCTGGCGGAAGGGCGGGACCTGGTTCCCGGGGGAGAGATGTTGACCGGGGGCTATGGCGCCTACCGCACCTACCACTGTGCCGATGGGGGACTCCTGACCTTTGGGCCCCTGGAACCCAAATTCTGGATTCGGTTCGTGGCGGCTGTGGGGCAAGCCGATCTCGCGGCCGAACCGGCAGAACTCGCGGCCTTGTTCCTGACCCGTTCCCGAGATGAGTGGGTATCGCTGCTCCAGGGTTGCTGTGTGGCTCCTGCACTGAAGGCGAGAGAACTGGTGAATCATCCCCTGTTTGCCGAGCGGAACTGCTTCGAAGAGGTGCTGGGCGTTCCCATGCCTCGTTCCCCCTTTCGGTGGGGAGGCCCTCCTGTGGTCCCGTCCCTCGGGCGGGATACGGACGAGGTGCTCGGATCACTCGGGCTGCCAGTCGACGAGCTGGTGGCCTGTGGTGTCGCGGCCAGGCCGACTGAATGATCCCCTTTGCCATTGAACAGGCGCCATTCGCCTTTGGGGGGACCGAGCTGCTCTTCACGGCGACCTCGGTGGCCATCTTGTTCATCATCCTGGGCCCACGTTGGCTACGACAGAGAAGAGAGGCCGCCCAGAAGCGCGATCAGGCCTGACTCCCGGCAAGGGCCAGGCCCGCCACCAGGACCAGGAGCACTGCGTGGAAACCCAGTTGCGTGGTGACTCGTCGGTAGAGCCCCCGGGGGCAACAACCCTCTCCACCCTTTCGCTGGGCCTTTCGGATGGGCTCGAGCGACCAGATCTCCAGGTGAAAACTGCTCACCCAGAGGACAAGGAAAACGCCGATCTTGGCCAGGGAGAGCTGGTCCTTCAGGGTCTCTCGTGGCCATTCGAAGGCGTTGCCATGTTGGAGGTACCAGGCCCCAAGGCCCCCGAGGATCAGGGCCCCCATCGAAAGCCCCAAGATGGAGCCCCAGGCCTGGAGGCTCTCCATTCGTCGGGCCCGTTGGGGCTCGTCACGACGCCACCCCAGCCCAAGAAGCACGGCAAACCCCAGCACTGAGCCGGAATAGACCGTAGTGCCCAGCCAGTGCAGGACCAGAAAGAGCCAGGTCAGGGACAGCAGGAAGTCTCCGGTTCAGAACGGGCTCAGCCTATCGCGAGCCCCAGGCTCTGGGCTCCCTGGCACGCTATTCTCCCAGTCCGATGTCGACTGAATCACCGGCTCTCAAGGCGCCCGGACCCTCCCGTCGGCTGGAGCTGTTTGCCTATGTGGCGGTGGCCTTGGTCGGTATCGCACCGGCCTTTTCGCCTGGGCACGTGGTCGGTGACGGGGTCGACCTCTACGGGACGATCTGGTTCTACTGGTGGATCGCCCACTGCCTTGGTGGATTTCTGGACCCCAGTTGGACGGACCTGTTCTTTCACCCACTGGGCAAGGACATCTTCTCCCACACGGGCAACAACTTCCTGGACGCCCTCTTTTCCGTTCCCTTCCAGTGGATCTTCGGGTCTCCGGCCTACCAGAAGTGGGTGGTGTTCTCGATCCTGGTCTTGAACGCCCTCAGCTTCCGGGTGCTGGCCCGCGGCCTGTTCAGCAATCCCTGGGCGGTCTTCGGGGCGACCCTCGCCTGGGAGCTCAACCCCTATGGTCTGTTCGAGTTGACAGCTGGGCGCCCGACTCAGGCCTTTCTTTTCTTCCTTCCCCTGGCGGTCCACGCCTTTCTCCAGTTGCCCCAACGAGAGGGGAGGGAAGGCTGGTGCATGGCGGCCGCCTGTGGGGTCGCCACGGCACTCCAGGCCTGGACCTACTGGTTCATGGGCTGGTTCATGGCCCTGCTCTTCGCCTGGCTGGCACTGGTCGACTTGTGGCGACATCCGACCCGGAGAAGTCTCGTCCTCCGCTATGCCCTCGCCGGAGGGGTGTGCCTCCTGCTCGTGGCCCCAGCCGCCTGGCAGATGTCGGGCCTGGCATCCACCGGGGCGGTCCCCGGACTCTCCGCAGGGACCTTCAGCCTGACCCAGGCCCCCCAGGCGCTGTCGAACAACGTGGCAGCTACCCTCCACGGCTACCTGCTCCTGGAGACGGTGGGAGCGCCCATGTTCAGTCACCTGAGTTGGGGTCTGCCGGTCCTGGCCTTTGTCCTCTGGGGCCGAGACAGGGCTCGATGGGCGCCAGCCCTGGTGATCCTTCTCGCCTGGGCCATTGGACCTGTGCTGCCAATGGGGCCTGGCAAGGATCCCCTGGTCCTGCCTCACTACATGGCCGCCTACCATGCACTGCCCTTTTTCGACCGGCTCTGGTTCCCATACCGCCTGTTGTCCGTGGCCATGCTCGTGGCGAGCGTGATGATCGGATTCGTTCTGGAGCGGGGTCTCGAGGCGCGACGGATTCCAGTTCATCGAGCCGGATGGCTGGTGCTGGCCTGGGCGGTCTGGACCGCTGCCGAACAACACCGGTACCGGATCTACCCGTTCGTCACCCGGGACCTGACGCCCCCAGAGACCGTTCAATGGCTTGCGGACCAGGAGGGAGCAGTCCTTCACCTGCCATTCGGGGTCACCCACAGGTCGATTGTCTGGCAGACCGTTCACGAACTCCCCATGTTCGGAGGCATGGGGGAGAATGCGCCACTGCTCTGGCCCGAAGGGTTCAAGAATCGGCTCAGGAACAGCTTCGTGCGCACCCTGGTCAGGGCGACCCGTAAACCCGGGGCCGAGGTCAACTACCACCCGGCCCAGAGGGCGAAGCTGGAAGAAGAGGGCTTCCGATGGGTCATGCTTCACCGGGACCTGGTGGAATTGGAACTGCCTCGCTGGACGCGGGACCAGCGCATGACAGAAGAGGAGCGCATTGCAGGCCAGCAGGAGGTCACGAGGCAACTGGTGGAGATCCTGGGCGACCCCACGGCGGTAGAGAATGAGATCGTCACCTGGGACCTCCAGGGTCTGACCGCTCCACCGGAGGGGATCTCCTACCAGCCCGGTCGACTGGAAGCCCGGACCTGGGACAGTGACCAGATGTCAGACTACGAACGCGTGCTACGGGACGAGGGGCGTATCCGAGAAGGGCCCGCCCCAGGGGTGGGGAACAAACCCAGAACCCAGAAGAAGGAGAAGCCATGAGTGCGCCGTTGGCGGGGATCAAGGTCCTGGACCTGACCCGAGTCCTTGCTGGGCCCTTTGCCACGATGACCCTGGCGGACCTGGGGGCGGATGTGGTCAAGGTCGAACGCCCTGAAAGTGGTGATGACACCCGCCGTTTCGGTCCGCCGTTCAGTCAGGGTGTGAGCACCTATTTCCTGTCCGTCAACCGGGGCAAGCGCTCCATTGCGCTGGACCTGAAGTCCCCCGAAGGCCTGGCCACCGTGCGCGCACTGGCACGGGTAGCCGACGTGGTGATCGAGAACTTCCGGCCGGGGGTGATGGAACGTCTGGGCCTGGGGGTGGAACAGCTGAGGTCCGAAAACCCACGGCTGGTCTACTGCTGTATTTCCGCCCTGGGAAGGGACCAGCCCGCAGCCGGGTACGACATCATGGTCCAGGGCCTTTCCGGGATCCCGAGCCTGACGGGGGATGGAACCGAACCCTGGAAGTGCGGGGCCTCCATCGCGGACCTGGTGAGCGGGATGAATGCGGTCCAGGGAATCCTGGCGGCCCTGGTCCGGAGGGATCGGACCGGGAAGGGGGCCCTCGTGGACGTCTCCATGTTGGATGGGCAGATGGCTCTCCTGACCTACCACGCCAGTGCCTGGCTCAATGCAGGTGTCGAACCCCAGGCCTGGGGCAACCAGCACGCCAGCATTCATCCCTACGGGGCCTACCCCACCGAGACCGGCTGGTTGATCCTTGCCATTGGCAATGATGGCCTCTTCGAGAAGCTCTGCGAACAGCTGGGGGTGGACTGGCACCTGGACCCCCGCTTTGCCCGGAACGAGGATCGCGTGAGAAACCGAGAGGCCCTCGATGTTCTCCTGACGGCGATCACAGAGGGACGCCCTCTGACTGCATGGCTGACTGTCCTGAGCGAGGCGGGCATTCCATCGGGTCCCATGAACTCGGTGCGGGAAGCCCTGGCCCAGGGCCCGCTGCTGGAACACCCTCATCCCGGAGGAAAGGGCAAGGTTCGAACCTGTCTGCCAGGCTTTCGACTTGACGACGCACCGAAAGGCGCTGAACGGGGTCCGCCGCGGATCGGAGAACACGGATCGGCTGTCCTCGCGGACTGGATCGACTGAAGAACCACAGAACCTGTCCGTAGAGGGGTTGTGTAGCCGGCCCAGGTGTATACCTGGGTAGTGATTCCCCCAAACCAGCCCTGATACGGGTCGGAGGGCGCATGTCCGGAACAGGTAGTTCAGAGATGGAAGGAGTCAACCTGCCCTCGCAGCTTGACCTTCCCGTTCTTGCAATTCGCAACACCGTCATCTTTCCCGTCCTGGCTTTTCCCATCAATGTCGGCCGGGAGAAATCCCTGAAGGCGATTGAAGAGGCCATGGCTGGCGACAAGCTTCTGGGGATCGTGACCCAGCAAGACGCCCGCAATGAGGACCCTGATACGGATGAGCTCTACCAGACCGGGACGATCGTCAAGATCCTGAAGTCGGTCATCATGCCGGGCAACAAGCTCAACGTGATCATCCAGGGCATTGCGCGGATCAAGGTGACGGACTGGAAGTCCACCAGTCCCTTCCTCGAAGCCAGCGTGGATGTCTTCGAGCAGAGCCAATCCGAAGGCTCCGAGTTCGAGTCGCTGCTGACCCAGCTTCGGGAACTGGCAAGAAAGATCATCGATCTTTCCCCCCACATTCCTTCCGAGGCCAGTTTCCTGGTTCGGTCCATCGACAACCCCGGGATGCTGGCCGACATCGTCGCCACCAACCTCTCCATCGGGATCGAGGAAAAGCAGGAGTTGCTGGAGACCCTGGACACGACCCAGCGCATCGAAAAGGTCATCGCCCTCCTCAAGAAGGAGATCCAGGTTCTGGAGTTGTCCAACAAGATCCAGACCGAGGTCAAGGGCGAGATGGACAAGGCTCAGCGGGAGTACTTCCTGCGGGAGCAGCTCAAGGCGATCCAGAAGGAACTGGGCGAGGTCGACGAGCGTCAGGAAGAGTTCGAGGAGTTGAAGAAGGCCATCAAGAAGGCCCGGATGCCCTCGGATGTCGAACAGGTTGCCATCAAGGAACTCAAGCGGATGGCCCGCATGAGTCCCGGTGCAGCCGAGTACACCGTTTCCCGGACCTACCTGGACTGGCTCACCGAGCTGCCCTGGTCAGTGACCACCAAGGATCAACTGGAGGTCGACCAGGCGCAGATCATCCTGGACGAAGACCACTACGACCTGGAGAAGGTGAAGCAGCGCATCGTGGAGTACCTGGCTGTCCTGAAACTCAAGCAGGACATGAAGGGCCCCATCCTCTGCCTGGTGGGTCCACCAGGTGTTGGAAAGACCTCCCTCGCCAAGTCCGTCAGCCGAGCGCTGGGGCGGAAGATGGTCCGAATCAGCCTGGGCGGTGTCCGGGATGAGGCCGAGATTCGCGGTCACCGGAAGACCTACATCGGCTCCATGCCGGGCAAGGTCATCAAGGGCATCAAGAAGGCCGGGTCATCCAACCCTGTTTTCATCCTGGACGAGATCGACAAGCTGGGTGCGGACTACCGGGGAGACCCGTCGAGTGCCTTGCTGGAGGTCCTGGACCCGGAGCAGAACGACACCTTCGTGGACCACTACCTGGACGTGGCCTTTGACCTCTCCAGGGTGTTGTTCATCGCCACGGCGAACATGGAACAGACCATTCCAAGTCCCCTGTTGGACCGAATGGAGATCATCCGCATCCCCGGGTACACCCCCGAGGACAAGCTCAAAATCGCCCGGAATTTCCTGCTGCCCCAGGTGCTGGAAGACCACGGGCTGCAGCCTGCTCAGTTGACCATCACCGACGAGGCCATCCGGCACATCATCCAGGCCTATACCCGTGAGGCTGGCGTTCGTTCCCTGAAGCGGGAACTGGCGGCGTGTGCCCGGTGGGTGGCTCGGGAGATCGCCAGCGGCCGGAAGGCCACAGTCGATGTAGATCCCGGCATGGTCGAGGAGATCCGAGGCCCCATCCACTTCTTCAACGAAGTGGCCGAGCGCACCTCGGTGCCTGGAGTGGCCACCGGCCTGGCATGGACCGCGGCGGGCGGGGACATCCTGTTCATCGAGGCGACCAAGATGCCCGGCAAGGGCCAGTTGACCCTCACCGGTTCTCTGGGTGACGTGATGAAGGAATCGGTCAGCGTGGCCCGGTCGTACATCCGAGCTGCTGCGCCGGAGCTCGGGATCTCCGCCAAGGAGTTCGAGTCCCACGACTTCCACGTGCACGTGCCATCCGGGTCCATCCCCAAGGATGGTCCCTCTGCCGGCGTCACCATGCTCACCTCCATCGTCTCCCTGCTCACAGGCATCAAGGTGGACCCGTCCATCGCGATGACCGGCGAGGCGACCCTTCGGGGCGCCGTGTTGCCGGTCGGTGGCGTCAAGGAGAAGGTCCTGGCAGCCCACCGCGCAGGCATCAAGACGGTGCTGCTGCCCGAGAAGAACAAAAAGGACCTGGTCGAGGTGCCGGAAGAGATTCAGGAAGAGTTGGAGTTCGTCTTCTGCGGGCGCATGGAAGAGGTGTTGAACCGGGTGCTCGGCAAAAAGAAGCTGAAGCGCAAGTCCGCTGAACTCGCCACTCGCCAGGCCGCCGAGCGTGCAGCCGACGAGGCCAAGAAGAACGGCGGTTCGGAGAATCCCCAGGCTGAGGCCTAGCCGGGCCACGCAGCTGGACGGACACACCGCTTCCGGTCCCTGAGGCCGGTGGTCGGTGTGTCAGTGCATTAGGAGGGGGCCAATGTCCGAACGTTCCTTCCACACCGTCCTTGTCGCAAACCGCGGTGAGATCGCGGTGCGCATCATCCGGGCTGCCGCCGAGCTCGGCCTGGAGACCGTGGCCGTCT
>CAZMNK010000134.1:0-3926 GCA_964567625.1 uncultured Enterobacterales bacterium
GTGTCGGCGTCGGTGTCGGCGTCGGTGTCGGTGTCGGTGTCGGTGTCGGTGTCGGCATCCGACGTCGTGCCCGAATCGCTGGAATCTTCGGTGGTGTCCGCGTCGGTACAGGCCGCGATCAGGGCAAACAAACCGGCAAGGAACAGCGGGGCCAAGCGCATGGAACTTTCCTCCCGGCCTGGGTCCTGCGGGGTCAGGCGCCAATAGAATTGTGCAGGACAAGCCCCATGGAGGCAAGGGGCTCCCCCCCTCGTTAGAGTCCCCGACCCCACCATCAGGAGCCTCCAATGGCGAACCCGACAGCCACATTCTCCACGTCAGAAGGCGACTTCAAGGCCGAGATCTTCCTGGAGCAAATGCCGATCACGGCCCAGAATTTCATCGACCTCGCCAACAGTGGTTTCTACGACGGCCTGCACTTTCACCGAATCATCCCTGGCTTCATGTGCCAGTTCGGGTGCCCCCACTCCAAGGATCCGAACAGCAATCGCGCCGGCACCGGAGGCCCTCCCCACGGCAACATCGCTGACGAGTTCCTGCCCGCGGCCCAGTTTTCCAACGAGCCTGGAACCCTGTCCATGGCAAACACCGGCCGCCCGAACTCTGGCGGTTCTCAGTTCTTCATCAACATCGCCCACAACCGTTTCCTGGACTGGTGGGACAAGTCCACTCCCTCGCAGCACCCGGTGTTTGGTCGGGTGACCGACGGCATGGACATCGTGAAGAAACTGGAGGCCCAGGGCACCCGCCAGGGCAAGCCCCTGAGCCCCGTTGCCATGAACAGCGTCCGCGTGGCCTGACGGTTTCGTTCCGAGAGTTCCCGGGCGACTGTCCTTGAATCGCACCGGTTCCTGGAGGTCGATCAGATCCCGTTGAGGTCGTCCGCTGCCTCGAACACATCTCCGATGCTGTAGTAGTCGACGCTCACCAGGTTCGGCAGGCCGACCTCGTCCTGGCAGCGGCCCAGGTGCTCCCCAATGACGGGTTGGTGGTTGATTTCCTCGGCATAGACCGGGCTGGCGATCGGATTCGTGAGCACGTGGGTGACCTCGTAGAGCCCATGGTCCAGCACCTCTGTCTGCACCGCACAGTCCAGGTCCTCGGCCTCCAGGTAGTGCCAGCCTGTCCCATAGACAAAGGCCGAGGGGTCCAGGACCCAGGCCGGGTCTCCCTGGGCCGGCGTGTTGAAGAAGACCAGCCGCCCCCCCTCATCCAGCATCTCCTCCAGGGCAGGCCAGGGTTCTCCCGGCTGCTGTTTCCAGCCATGGGACCCCAGTTCATGGGCGGCAACGGAGGCATTGACCGCCCCCGTTGGCGCCTCATCCTGGACGTCAAGGACCAGCACCTCGTCCGGATTTTCCGCCAGGAAGACGCTGATCTCAGACCAGATCTCCTCGACCGGCTGGCTACCCAGTTCACAAGAACCATGACAGGCAACCAGGACCCCGTCCTCTTCGTAGATGTCGACATTCAGCGCCCGCACTCCCTCCGCCAGCTGGGTGGGAATGGCCCGGTAGTGGTTCATCGCAAAGGGGTTGTACCCCCGCTCCTCGCTGGCGTGGCTGTTGTGCGTCCGGACCAGGGACAGCTCGGCCAGGCTTCGCGTACAGAAGGCCTCATGGCCATTGCACAGGCGCGGCTCCGGTTCGCCGCCACAGGCGAACAACACCCCGAAGAGAATCAGAATTCCTCGTTGTTGTCGTAGCCGTCGGTGCAGTGCGGATCGTCGCTGTCCGCCCAGCCGTCGAACTCATTGTCCGTGGCGTCATTGCACTCGTATTTTCCGAAATTGCTGTTGTCCTCAGCGTCACCCACACCGCAGTCCGGATCATCCGCGTCCGTCCAACCATCCAGATCGTTGTCCTCTCCATCCGTGCACTCGACGATGGGGTCCGTCTCGTCGGCATCCGAACCGTCTTCGCAGCCGGGATCCTCCGCGTCGGCGAGGGTGTCCTCGCTGTCCTCGTTGTCCACCCCGTCATTGCACTCGGTGCTTCCACCGAAGCCATCCGACTCGTCGTCCTGGGTGGCATCAGCACAGGTCGGATCGTCCAGGTCGACCCAGCCATCCCCGTCGTTGTCCAGCCCGTCCGCGCACTCCGGGTCGTGGTGCTCGTCGCTGTCAAAGGCGCTCTCGCAGCCGGGATCATCGGCGTCGGCCAGCGCGTCCGGCGTGGTGTCGTCGTCCTGGGCGTTGTTGCAGGTGAACCCGGTCTCGTACCCCTGCTCGGTGGTGCTCCAGGCACAATCCGGATCCTCATCGTCCACCCAGCCGTCCCCGTCGTTGTCCGAGGCGTCCTCACAGGTGTCCTCGGCCACCGTGCCCTCCAGGTTGTCCCATCCGTCGAGACACTCCGGATCGTTCCCATCGACCCAGCCATCGGCATCATTGTCACTGCCGTCGTGGCACTCCTGAGGGTCCCCCGCTCCGGTCTCGGCATTGCCCAGCACACAGTCCGGGTCGTCGAAGTCCACCCAGCCGTCCCCGTCGTTGTCCGAGGCGTCCTCGCAGGAGGAACCAGTGGAGGTCTCCACCAGGTCCCAGGCATCCACGCAGCCGCTGTCCTCTCCATCGGTGCTGTCGTCAATGTCCTGGTCGATGCCGTCATTGCACTCGGTGAGGGTGAATCCCACCTCGACACCGTCAGTGCCACAGTCCGGGTCGTCGGAGTCCACCCAGCCATCGCCGTCATCGTCACGCTGGTCATCGCAGCTGGTCCCGTCCCCTTCAATGGCATCGAAGCCATCGACACAGTCCAGATCGTCAAAGTCCACGGCGCCGTCGCCGTCGTTGTCCTCACCGTCACTGCAGGCGTAGAGCGGTCCATCGCCCTCTGCCAGGGCAAGCAGGCAGTCCGGATCGGCCGAGTCGACCCACCCATCGCCGTCGTTGTCCAGGAGGTCCTCACAACTGCTGTCCGGATCGGTCTCATGGTCCATGTTGGCGACCAGGCACCCCGGGTCCTCGGCATCGGTCAGGCCATCCCCATCGTCGTCCTCGAGGTTGTTGCAGAGCGCTGCAGAGCCGCCGATCTCCTCGGTCCCTGAGCGGCAATCCGGGTCCTCGTCATCGGTCCATCCATCTCCGTCATCGTCAGTGCCATCGCTGCAGGTCCCCCCGGTGGCGGGTCCCTCGCTGTGATCATGGGCGCTCGAACAACTCGGATCGAACCCATCGGACGCCGAGGTGGCGCCGTTGTCCAGGCCGTCGTGGCACTGCCAGAGCGCCAGCCCCAGTCCCTCGCTGGTTCCGAAGACACAGTCGGGATCCTCGGTGTCCGTCCAACCATCGCTGTCGTCGTCCAGCTCGTCGCTGCAGGTCGCGTCCGGATCGTCTTCGAGGGGGTCATCGGCATCGTGGCATCCAGGATCGTCCTGGTCGGCCAGGCCATCGCCGTCGTTGTCCTCCAGGTCGTTGCAGGCATCCGGACCAAACCCGACCTCGTCGCTGCCGGTGACGCAGTCCGGGTCGTCGGCATCGATCCACCCGTCGCCATCGTTGTCGTGCAGGTCCCCACAGGCATCTGCCTCGTCGTGCTCGGACTCACCGTTGTCCCAGGCACTGTCGCACTGGAGGTCGTCGGCATCCGTCAGGGTGTCGCCGTCGTTGTCCTCGCCGTCATTGCAGGCGCTGGCCTGGATGCTGCCGTCCTCGGCCCCGCCCTGGGCACAGTCCGGGTCCTCCGCGTCAATCCACCCATCACCATCGTCGTCTCCGCCATCCGTACAGGTGGGATCTGCAGCGAATTCATCGGTGTCTGTGGCGCTGTCGCAGTCGGGATCATCCGAATCGATGTCGGAATCCCCGTCGTTGTCCTCTCCGTCGTTGCAGTCATCCAGGGTGTAGCCGACCTCCTCGCCGGCGCTGTCGCAGTCCGGGTCCTCGCCATCCACCCAGCCGTCGTTGTCGTCGTCCTCGAAGTTCT
>CAZMNK010000134.1:3936-15694 GCA_964567625.1 uncultured Enterobacterales bacterium
GGACGCCGCCACGGCCTCGAAGTCCTGCCAGGGCACCGCGCAGTCGCCGTCGCCCGCGTCGGTGTCTCCATCGGCGTCATTGTCGATGCCGTCGTTGCACTCAAAGGCCGTGGTGCCGAGCTCGGCCCCATCGGTCAGGCAGTCCAGGTCGTCGCCGTCGGTCCAGCCGTCTCCGTCATCGTCAGACCCATCCGAGCAGCTGTCGGCGCTGTCCTCCTCGTTGGTGTCCCAGGCCGTGCTGCAACCCTTATCGGCTGCGTCCAGGGTGAAGTCGCCGTCGTTGTCCAGCCCGTCGTTGCAGGCGGTGCTGCCGTACCCCAACTCGTCATCGCCGGCGGCACAGTCCGGGTCGTCCCCATCCGTCCAGCCGTCCACGTCGTTGTCGGATCCGTCCTGACAGGAGCCATCGGTCTCGTCGTCATCGGTGGCCGTCCCACAGGCGGGGTCATCGCGGTCGGTCAGCCCGTCGGCATCGTTGTCGTCCCCGTCATTGCAGGCGGTCGCGCCCAGGCCCAGTTCCTCGATCCCGCCGTCCAGGCAGTCGGGGTCCTCACTGTCGACCCAGCCGTCCCCATCGTCATCACTGCCATCTTCACAGGAGTCCGCGCTGTCCTCGTTGTCGTCCCAGGCACTGTCGCAGTCGATGTCGTCGGCATCGGCGTTGCCGTCGCCGTCGTTGTCGTCGTCGTCGTTGCAGGTGGTGGTTCCAAAGCCCAACTCGTCGGAGCCCTCGGCACAGTCCGGGTCGTCTTCGTCGTACCAGCCGTCGTTGTCCCCATCGAGTTCGTCCTGGCAGTCGGTCAACTCGCTGGTGTCGTAGCCGTCCTCACACCCGTCATCCTCGGCATCGATCAGGCCATCGCCGTCATCGTCGTCGCCGTTGTTGCAGTCATAGACGCTGGTGGTGGCGGGGCTCTCGTCATCGTCGGTGTCCCCGGTACAACCCGGGTCGTCCAGGTCGACCCACCCATCGCCATCGTCATCCTCGTCGTTGCTGCACTCGTACCCGTCCTCGTAGAGGTCGTCGGCGTCCACACACTCCGGGTCCTCGGCATCGACCAGGGTGTCGGCGTCATTGTCCGTCCCGTCATTGCACTGGTTGGTGCCAAAACCCGACTCGGTGCTACCCGTGGTGCAGTCCGGATCGTCGGCGTCGATCCAACCATCGCCGTCGTTGTCGTCTTCGTCCTCGCAGTCGAAACGCTCGCTGGACCCGCCGGCTGCGGCACAGGCGGTGTCCCTGACATCCACCAGGCCATCGTCATCGTTGTCGATGCCGTCGTTGCACTCGTTGGTTCCGTAGCCGCCCTCGGTCGTCCCGGTGCTGCAGTCGGGGTCGTCGCCATCGGTCCAACCGTCCAGGTCGTTGTCGACCCCGTCGTCACAGAAGTCCGTCTCGCTGTCGTCATGGGCGCTGTTGCAGTCGGGATCGTCCCGGTCCACCCCATCACTGGCCTCGGGGTCGTTGTCGGCGCCGTCATTGCACTCGGTGGTGCCGAGTCCGATCTCCTCGTCTCCGTCGTCGCAGTCGGGGTCGAAGACATCCGCCCAACCGTCACCGTCGTTGTCCTCGCCGTCCTCGCAGTCGACTCCCTCGAAGTCATCGATGGCGGTGGTGCACTGGGCGTCATTGCCGTCGATGTCCCCGTCGCCGTCGTTGTCGTCGAGGTCGTTGCACTGGGTCGTCCCGGTGACTCCCCCCTCGTCCTCGCCATAGGGATCCTCGGCACAGCCCGGATCCTCGAGATCGATCCAGGTGTCGCCGTCGTTGTCGAGGGTGTCCTCGCAGACATTCAGCTCCGTCTCGTCGAAACCATCGGCGCAACTGGGGTCCTCGGCGTCAACGAGGTCGTCCCCGTCGTTGTCGACCTGGTCGTTGCACTCACTGGTGCCGAAGTCCAGCTCCTCGTCCCCAGAGGCGCAGTCCGGGTCATCGGCATCGGCCCAACCATCGAGGTCGTTGTCCTCCCCGTCCACACAGGGCAGCAGAGACTCTCGGTCACGGGCACTCTCGCAATTGGAATCATCGGCATCGACGTCCCCATCGCCATCGTTGTCCTCGCCGTCATTGCACTGCCAGGTGGCATCGAAACCGGTCTCGTAGACGTCGAAGGAGCAGTCCGGGTCATCGCCATCCTTCCAGCCATCTCCGTCGTTGTCCTTCCCATCCAGACACTCGGAGTACTCGTCGTCTGAAGCGTCTTCGCAGTCCAGATCCTCGGCATCGATCAGATTATCGTCGTCGTTGTCGATCCCGTCGTTGCAGTCCAGATCCTCGTCAAAGCCCGTCTCCCGGGTTCCCCCGTCCGCGCAATCGGGATCGTCCAGGTCGATCCAGCCATCGCCATCGTCATCCAGCTCGTTGTTGCAGGCGTGACGGAACTCATCGAACAGCACCAGGGGCGGCAAGGAAAGCTCCAGCACTTCCCCTTCAGCAAAGGTGATCGGGTCGGAAGCCTCTCCTTCGGCAACCCAGGAGTTGCCCCCCCAGGCCAGGGTCCGGATGGTCATGCTCGGGCGGTTGTCACCCGCTTGCAGTTCCAGGGTCGGGAAGTCTCCCCCGGCCCAGGCCAGGTCGTACATCAACTCCAGTTCGGGGTCGTCGTCCAGGTAGTCGCCAAGGGTTGCGCTGGCCTGCTCTCCTTCCTCGAGTGGGTTGCCCTCGCTGTCCAGGAAGGGCGAGTCAGGATCCACCAGCACCCCGATGGTGTCGGCGACCTCGGCCAACGCCGTCGGGTCCTCGGCGTCCAGGGTGAGCAGGATGGAGGTGCGCTCGTCGTCCCCCGTACAGGCGAGAAATAGCAGCAGCGAAGCGAATGAAGTCATGGGAGAGGCACCACCACGTCACCATTGGGGTCCGGTTCCGGGGCCATCGCGACCGCCACCACACCGGCCACCGCTCCGGCCCCGGCTGCGGCGCCTCCTGCGATGGCCCAGGTTGTCCAGCGGGCCATGAGCGGCCTGGCGATCACCAGGGTCGATGGCTCCTGGGCTCCTTCCTCGGCCAGGTCGGCCTTGTAGACCACGGCACCCATCGGCGGAACGTCCACCGCCTCCACCAGGGACTGGAGCCCCGGTGCATCGACCCGGAGGACATACCGGCCCCGCTCCAGGAAGACCTTGACCTTCTTTCCGGTGCCCAGAGTCTGACCGTCCACCTGGACAACGGCAGCAGCACTGGAGGACTGCACGGTCACATTGGCACCCGTGTCCCCCAGTCGAACATCCATCTCCACCAACTCGCCGTCGCTGTTGTCAAAGGAGCGGATGGCCACTGCTGCACCCTCGGCCTCGATGCTCATGGCATGGGGTCCTGGAGCGATTCCCGTCAACTGCAGAGGCGTGACCCCCCGGTCCTCGTCGTCGATGCGAACCCGCGCCCCTGCCGGATCGGAATCCACCCAGACCACCCCCACGGAACTCTCCAACTGGCCGGCCACCCACACATTGCCACCCTCTACAAAAGAGAAGGTCCCTTCCGCAGCCAGGTGCTTGGGGGCACTGACACGCCAGGAATGTTCCCCCGGCTGCACGGTGTCCAGCCGAATGGGAGAGGGCCCGACCTCCTGTCCGCTGATCTCGACCTTCGCCCCCATGGGCTTGAAGAAGATTTCGACCGTCCCGCCACCGGGCTTCAGGTCCGCATGGATCCCAGTCGTGTGGTCGGGCTCGACCGTGACCCGCCGGACAAAGGGGTCGAACCCATCAGCACTCACCCGGACCGTGTGCTTTCCCGGGGAGAGGTAGCGGGTCTGCGGGGCGTCACCGATCAACTCGTGGTCCACGTGAATCACGGCGCCCTCGACGGACGAGGTCACCTTGAGAATGCCCTGGGCTGCGTCCTGGGCAAATCCAATCCTCGGGACCATGCAGAGGACCAATCCCAGGATCAGGACAATGACTCGGTGCACGTCTTTTCTCCGAACCAGGCGGCGACGCAGCTTAGCACTACACCACAGGGGGCTTGAAACAGGGCCGGCTCAATTGTCCCCTGAGCCCGACAAATCCAGAACCTGGCGAGCTGCTGTGAGCTAGCGCGCCACCCTCACATCTCCCTGGCGCCGGGTCACACCGATGCCGTCCAACCACTCCATCAGCGGGATCGCCCCACGCCGGGACAGGCCGGTCAACTCCTTGAAGCTCTGGGGCGTCAACTCGCCCCCACCCGCCAGGGTGCTCTTGACCTCCACCACCAGTTGATCCAGGCACTCCCGGGCATACAGGCGCCCCCCGATCTTCTCCACGTCCCCACGCTCCACCAGCAGGGCCAGCAGGGCCTCTCCTCCGGGCAGGTTCTTCTCGAGAACATCCTTGACCGTGGGGGTGTCCAGCCGTCGCTCGATCAGCAGCGCCTGTAGTCCTTCAAGCGCCCGAGCCTGGGCGGGCTCCAGTGCCACCTGCCAGTCCGGCAAGCGCACCCGGGGCCCTTCAGCCACCAGTGAACCTCCCCCTTCCAGGCGCCCGATCAGGGCATCAAAGGCCGCAGGCTCCAGGCCCACCAGCCGGCCCCGACGCAACTCCCTGCGTCCGATTCCGGTGCTGAGCGGGAACCGTCGGTGGGTCTCGGCCAGGTCCGCGAGCAAGTACTCGCCCAGGGCTTCCACCATCCTGGGAGCAAGCACGCGGTCTCCCAGCAGCACCGCCTCGTCTGGAACCGATCCCAGCCGCTCCATCACCTGGTGACGCAGGAGCCCCAGCGGGCCCCCGCGCTCGATTCGGGACAGGGTCTCTCCCCGCTCGATGGCTTCCAGTGCAGCCACAGCATCCTCGGCATCCCGGCGCCGAACCCGCGGTGCCCAGGGATCGATCACCTCGCCGCCCCCGAGTGTCGTGATCGGGCTCTGGCGCCGCAAGACCAGCCGGTCACCGGGCAGACAGGCCACAGGCGCAGCACAGCGAAGCTGCAACAGGCGGTTTTCTCCTGGAAGCACCGGCCGATCCGCATCGTCCAGTGGATCGGCAACGGCCATGACCTCGGCTGTTCCGATCAGGAGCCTGACCCGGGATTCCCGCTCCAGGGGCGGGGCTTCCTGCAGGTGCTGGTAGCGCACGTCCAGGATCGAGGTCACCGCCACCCCGGTGGTCGAAGCCACCACCGTGCCCCGAGGCAGGTCGTCCCTCTGGGGTCCAGCGAGGTTCAGGGCGGTACGAAGTCCGGACAGACTCTCCCCCACCTCGGCTCCGTGGACCTGGATGCCGCGAACTCGCGCCTTTTCTCCCTGGGGCAACAACAGCACCTCCTGGCCGTCCTGGACCCTCCCCGAGAGAACCGTGCCTGTGATGACCACCCCGAAACCACGGCGCAGGAAACCCCGGTCCACGGGAAGCCGGAATGGCCCATCAGCGTCCCTCTTTTCCACCGGAAGGGCCGCCAGTGCGGACGTCAACGCCTCCAGGCCGAGAATCTCCTTGGCCGAAGTCGGCAGGATGGGCGCACCCTCCAGAAAGGTGCCGGCGATCGCGTCCTGTACGTCCTCGACGGCCAGTTCGAGCATCTCCTCAGCGTCACTCCCCTCGCCCAGCAGATCGACCATCGTCAGGGCCACGAGGCCATGGCGCACCCCCAACAGGCCCAGGATGTCCAGGTGCTCTCGGGTCTGGGGCATGACCCCCTCCACCGCGGAGACACAGAGCACGACCGCATCGAGGCCGCTTGCTCCAGCAATCATGGTTCGAACCAGGCGCTCGTGGCCCGGCACGTCCACAAAAGCTGCCCGCCTTCCATCGGCCAGTGCCAGGTGGGTAAAGCCCAGCGCGATGGTGATGCCCCGCCGTTGCTCCTCCGGCAGGGAGTCCAGATCCACGCCGGTCAAGGCCCGAACCAGAGCCGTCTTGCCATGATCGATGTGGCCGGCTGTGCCAACCACGAAGGTGTCTGGAGTGGCGCTCACGAGACCATCCTTAGCGTCACGGCGTGCTAGAGTCCCGCCCAATGGACGTCTCCTGCCCGTCCTGTGGTGCCCTGTTCGCCCCGGCGCCTTCAACAGGTCCCGACCAAGTCTGCCCTGCCTGCATGTTCGCCTTCGAACTGGAAGGCCCGGCGGATGTCAGGATTCCCGTCGCCATGACTCTCGATGTCCAGAGCATGAACGGGCTTGTGCTGGGCCGGATGGATCGCCTTCGGATCCGGGAGAGCATCTACTCCGGCGAATTGAAGGGAAGCGAACGGGTTCGGGAAACCGGATCCGAGTGGGAGCCGATCAGCGAGCGGCCAGAGTTCGCAGAGGTGTTCACCCTGATCGGCATCGACGTGGCGAGCCTCGCCGTCGCCCGTCAGCAGGTCAAGGGATGGAAGCGGGATGAGAGCGCCAGCACGCTCACCGAGCAGGCGAAAACTCCAAAGTCCACCACCCCCGCGGAACTCCCTCGCGCCATTCCCCCGGAAACAAAGGGCCGGGCGACCCTGGCCGGCCCCAGGAAAAAGCTGATGCTCTTCGGCCTGCTGCTATTTCTGGTCTTGGGGGCGAGTTTCTTCCTTCTCATGGGCTGACAAGCCCTCGCCGGCGTCGACCACACACCCTCCAGGAAGGGCTAGGGGTCCGCAGGTCGCTGGCCGGTCAGGCTCCGAAAGACCTCTTCCAGGGAATTGCGTTCCCTTCGGAGTTCCAGGGCGACCAGTCCCCGGTTGACCGTCAGTCGGAACAACTCCGCCCGCACGTCGCGATCCGCAACCACCTCGACCTGGATCTCTCCCTCGCCCAGGTCGACCCCAGGCACCAGGCGTACATCTCGGATGCCTTCCAGTTCCGACACCGCCTCGACCAGTTGCGGGGGACTCAGCCTCACGTCGCCAGGTGCCACATGCAGTGTGGTCACCGCGCCTTCCTGGCGGGCCGTCACCGCCTCAGTCGGCCCATCCGCCACCAGGGTCCCTTCGGAGATGATGATCACCCGGTCACAGGTGGCCTGGACCTCGCTGAGGATGTGGGTCGACAACAGCACGGTCTTGCGCCGACCCAACTCTCGAATCAACGACCGAATGTCCACGATCTGGTTCGGGTCCAGGCCCGAGGTGGGCTCATCCAGGATGAGGATGTCCGGCTCATGCAGGATGGCCTGGGCCAACCCCACCCGTTGCTTGAATCCCTTGGACAGGGTTCCGATGGACTGAAGTGCCCGGGGCTCGAGACCGGTTCGTGCCATGGCGCGATCCACAGCCGCCGCCCGTTCGGCAGAGCCCAGGCCCCGCACCTGTCCGGCAAACTGCAGGTAGTCCTGGACTCGCATGTCGCCATAGACCGGTGCGGCTTCGGGCAGGTACCCCACATGTCGCCTGGTCTCCACCGGGTCGACCACCACGTCCCGCCCCATGATCCGTGCTGTGCCCTCGGTGGCCGAGAGATACCCGGTCAGGATCTTCATCGCCGTGCTCTTGCCCGCCCCGTTGGGTCCGAGCAGCCCCACGACCTCGCCACGGTCCACGGTGAAGTCGATCCCCCGAAGGGCAACGTGGTTCCCGTAGCGCTTTTGCAGACCGCGAATCTCGATGACCGGCACCACTTCTCCCACCAGGAGCCCAGCCGTAACCAGAGAATTGCGAAATTGACCTAAATGAACGCTTCGCGTAGCCGACTCAGAGAGTTGCGAAGCTCGGACGGACCCATGGATCGCCCGTACCTCCTCGAAATCCTGGCACCCGGTTGCACCCCGATCCGGTGGACGGACCAGGTGCGCGTGGAGGGAATCGAGAGCCTGGAGCTGGCCCGCCGGGGGACCAAGGGCACCGGGCACGACCTGTGGGTGCTCCATGACAGCGACCAGAGCGAGCTCCTCTTGAAGGACGCCACGGCGCCCGTGGTGGTGGTCGACGACCATCGCGACGTGGACCGGGCAGTTGTGCTGCTGCGACTCGGAGCCATGGACTACGTGGAGGCCATCCACTGTGAGACCGCCTGCCTGAAGGCCGTGGTTCACAGCGGCACGGCCACCCACACCAAGTTGCCTCCACACCGCCTCCGAGTGGTCCAGGCCAACCTGGTCGAACGGGAGCGAAGGGCGACGGTGGGCAAGCTCGCCGCCGGCGTCGCCCACTCGATCAACAACCCAGCTGCCTACGTGGTGGCCAACCTGGACGAACTCCGGGAATGCATGGCGCCACTACAGGACCTGACGGTTCACGCGTTCGAGACCCTTCAACGAACCGGAACAGACTCGGATCGGCTTGAGTTCGAGCGCCTGAATCGCCTGGCCCGGACACCCCAGGTCTTCAAACAGATCGGGGAGATGGTCGCCGAGAGCCTGGAGGGCATGGGCCGAATCCGCGACATCGTGCACGACCTCAGGGGCTTCTCCGCTCTGGATGACGAGGCCCCGATGCCCATCGACCTGGGAGAGGCCATCGACTCGGCCCTGCAGATCGCCCAGTCCGAATTGGACCACCCGGTCAAGATCGCGATCCAGGTGCCAGAGCTTCCCCCGGTACTGGGCTCCAACGCTCGACTGTCCCAGGTCGTGCTGCAACTCCTGCTCAATGCCCTGCAGTCCTTTGATGACGACCACGCTGGTGAGCGGGTGTTGGCAATCACGGGACGGGTCAACCAGGGCGCCATCGAGTTGGTGATTCGAGACAACGGCCGGGGCATGGACAAGCAGACCTTGGGCCGGATCTGGGACCCATTCTTTACCACCCAGTCTCTGGGAGCCCTGGGGCTCGGGCTGCCCATTTGCCAGGACATCATTGCCCGGCATGGCGGCACCCTGAACGTCGAGAGCTCCCTGAACGAGGGAACG
Source organism: uncultured Enterobacterales bacterium (assembly GCA_964567625.1). Taxonomy (GTDB): domain Bacteria; phylum Myxococcota_A; class UBA796; order UBA796; family CAJQPC01; genus CAYFPX01. Next base: position 12,667 of record CAZMNK010000134.1, read on the forward strand.
ACCGTGACCATACGACTACCCAGCATGCAGGATGCCGTGCAATTCTCATTGCTCGATCGACCCCCTGAGGAAGCGGCAGACCCCCTACAGACTGCCCGCATCCTGGTGGTGGACGACGAGCCGGCCATCGTTCGCTGCATCAAGCGGCTGCTGAGAGCGGCCCAGGAGGTTCGAACCGCCACCTCGGGACAGGAGGCCCTGGAGTGGCTGTTGGAAGGTGCGAGCCCGGACCTGATTCTGTGCGACCTGATGATGCCCGGCGTCTCCGGCGTCGACATTTATGAACGGGTCCTGAAGTCGCGACCTGAACTCGAGTCCCGGATCCTGTTCATCACTGGCGGCGCCTTTACAGACCGGACCCGTTCCTTCTGCGAGAAACACCACGACCGGCTCATCGAAAAGCCGTTTGAGTCCAATGTCCTTCGGAACCAGTTGCGAGAGGTCCTGAAAAAGAGGACGGGGGCTCCAGCACCCGTTCTCGTGCCCTGAGGCTCCCGGCCACACAGACTTGACTCTGGACTGACGAATCGACGGATACGGTCTCCACCAACGTGGAGCCTTCATGAGCCCGATCATCTTCCTTGTTCTTGCCTGTGCCCCCTCTGAGGTCGAAGTCCACAAGATCGAAGAGGACACCCTCGCCACCGAGGCGACGGACCAGAGCATCTGGGACTTTGCCGAGCTCGAGGTGCTCTCACCGGCAAGCGGTGACTTCCTGCCCCTGGGGGAGGCCAACACCTTCAGCGCCCGCATCATCGACGCCGATGGCAATGACCTGGGCTTCGAGGAGATCGGCTGGCACTCGGACATCGATGAAGCCTGGGTCCCCGTGGGCACGACCTTCGACGATCTGGAGCTGGCGATCGGAACCCACACCCTGACCGCCACGGCCGAGCTTCCCAACGGAGACAGGCTCTCCCACAGCCTGGGAGGAATCCTGGTCCAGTCGATCTACGCCGGCACCTACGCGGGTTCCCTGACCGTCGCCACCGAGTATGACGGCTATGCCTTTGCCTGCACAGGCAGCACCACCCTGGTCGTCGACCAGAATGGCGAAGAGGTCAACGGAAACGCCGACTGCCACCTGCTGCTCTCCATCAGCGGCTTTGAGTTGGAGCTCGACCTGGCCTACATCTCCTACATCGTCAACGAGGAAGGCCTGCTGGGCGGCAACCTGTCAGCCGATGTCTATGGCTACGAGTTGCCCGTCGACTTCACCGGGACCCTGACCGAGGACGGCGTGATGGAGGGAGGATTCGAGTCCGACCTGATGGGCTTCATTCTGGCCGGCGAACTCTCTGCGGACCGGATCAGCCGCGACACCGAAGGGGTCCAGTAGACCAACTGAGGAGGACCTCAGCGCCCCTGGACGCCCCCGAAAGCGACATAGGCCTCCTGGAAGGCCTCGATGCGCCCGGCATTGGTCCCCAGGTCCCACACGCCGACCCTGGATGCGGATCGGGTCATCACCCTGGCCATCCCCACCCCGGCCGGCTCGGCCCAGATCCAGACATCGTCGGTAAAGAAACGCGTCTGAGCCTGGCAATGCAGCACGGGATCGGCCTCTGACCGGTCGACGACACACCCCTCCCAACCCTCCATGCCCTGGGCGACCAGTTCGGCCCGGTCAAAAGCCAGACCCGCATGGATCCGGGCATAGATCGGAACCAGGTCCGGGTAGGCCGGCGTCTCTCCAGTGGTCACGTCGTTGACCGTGAGCTTGGCGCAGGCAAACAGCAGGAGGACAGTCATCAGGCGCTTTCCGGAACCGGTCGATTGTGCTACCCGTATACCCCCTCGGAGGGCTCCATGGTCCACTGCTTGACCCCCATGTTCATCGGAGGTCTCTGGTTCGGGAGCGAGTCCCGGCCCGACGAGGACAACCACCTCGAAGACCCGGTCACCGGTGCCCGGTGCCACTGGCTGGAGTCCGAGGACGGGGACCTCACAACCCGGTGTGAGGAAATCCTGGCCGACATCCAGACCACCTGGACCAGCCAGGTGGATGTCTGGGGCTGGCGCGAGCCTTTCCCCGACGACGGCGAAGGAGGCAGCGATGGGTTGGACTTCTATTTCAGCCGTGACGCCACCTGGGGTGCCTACACCATCAGTGACTACAGGGACTACAACCCCGATGACGGGTTGATGGGCAGCTGGGCCTACATCGTGATGGACCCGCGACTGGGGGCAGCCGAGGATCACACCTACGTCGCCCACGAGTTCAACCACGTGGTCCAGTACGCCACGGACTTCACGGAGTGGACCTACCCCCCCTGGGAGGGTGCCGCGACTGTGGCCGAGGAGTACACCTACCCCGGCGAGGGCAGCTGGCAGATCTCCGGCGTGGACTTCCAGTGGGCGCCCTTCGCCAGCATGCTGTCCGATGGCTACGCCCTCTACGACGACCACGGCCTCTGGCTGTACTACGAGTACGGTGCCGCCCTCTGGTTCATGTACCTGCAGCACCTGGGCATCGAGCCTCCCGAGTTCTGGGAAGCCATGGTCAACGACGAGCAGAACTGGACCAATGAGCCCGACGCCTGGGATGCCTGGGGCGCGGTGACCGGAGATGGCGATGCCGCCCTGCTGGATTTCGCTCTCGAGCGAGGGCGGATCGGGACCGACGACCCCCCATCCTGGACCAAGGACTTCACGTTCAAGCCCCAGATGCGGATCACCGTCGATGCACTGGACACCGAGTACGTCCCGGAGGATGCCCCCTACAGCCTGGGCATGCAGTACTTCGACGTGGAACTGGAAGGCCCCCTGGAGCTGACGGTGAACAGCGAGGAAGCCACCCGCTGGGGTGCCGTGGCTGTGGCGTCCAATGCCGTGGCCGGAAGCGGGGAACTCCCCCTGAAATTCGAGGGTCCCGACCGGGTTGCCATCGTGAACCTCGGGTCCCCGAGATTTGACCCTGACAATGGACTGACCCAGCACTACTTCACCGCCGTCTTTTCCGTGGGAGAGGGCGACACGGACACGGACACGGACACGGACACGGACACCGACACCGACACGGACACGG
>CAZMNK010000135.1:0-15643 GCA_964567625.1 uncultured Enterobacterales bacterium
TCTAAAGCGGAGGTTATCGAAGGCATGGGCCTTCTCGGACCGGTGTACCGAACCTGGATGCGGTCGTCGTCGATCACCGCCCTGGCCTGGACCTGGTCGTAGAGTCCGGAAAAGGAACCGGGGGCTCTGCGCAGGATCCGCACCGGACCCGCCAGGCGCAGGGCGCTGGTGGCGATGGGGCCCGCACTGCGCATTGCGTCTTCCCAGATGACGGGGATCAGAGCCTTGGCGTCTCCGTCCAGGTGATGTTCGATGATCAACTCGGTCAGTCGCAACTGGACCCAGACCGGGTACCACCTGCCCAGGTCCGGTCGCAGGGTCAGGTCAAAGCCGAGTGCATCGATGAGTGCCGCTGGCGCCTCTCGACCCCAGTGGCGCTCGACATGGATTCCCCAGTCCTTGAGCAGACTGCCTCTGAGGCTTCCATCCAGGGCACGGGTTTGTTCTGGGCTCCAGGGGGGAAGAGACGCAAGGGCCTGGAGATCAAGATCGACCCGTTGACTCATCCGACGGCGTTTGCCTCGACGACTTGCAGGATCTCCTGGTCGTCCAGCAGACGATTGCCGGCCTTCGCCTTTTGCATCACGGCCTCGACCAGGCTGTCCGTGGCCTCGATGTCGTGGGCCTGGAGCCAGGCCACCACATTCGAAGCGCCGGAGTAGTGGCCGACCTCGATGACCTGCTCGCGCCCGAACCAGCCTGCTGGAACCCCGGAGTAGATCCTGTCTGCCAGCCAGGTGTGGCCCTTCTTCTGCGCCTTGATGACCGCTGCTGCATGGACCCCGGTGCCCGTGCGAAAGGCGTCACGGCCGAACACGGGGTAGCTCGGAGGAATGGGCACATGACAGGAGTCGCTGGCCAGCTCCACCAGGTCCACCAGCTTGCGCAGGTCACCGCTTTCGTGGCCCAGGAGCTTCAGGTTGACCATCAGCAGGTCGAGGGCGGTGTTGCCCACACGTTCGCCCATGCCCAGAACCGTTCCGTGGACCCGGTTTGCGCCGGCTTCAATCGCCATCAGGGCATTGGGAAGGGCATGGCCCCGGTCGTTGTGACCGTGCCAGTCGATGCGGGTCTCGGTGTTCGCTGCCCGAATGATGTTGCGGGCGAAGTGGATGAGGTTGAAGACCCCGTCCGGGGTCGCATGGCCCACCGTGTCGCAGAGACAGAGGCCGTCTGCACCTTCTTCGATGGCAGCGTTCCACAGGCGAGCCAGCAGTTGTGGTTGGGAGCGAACGGTGTCCTCGGTGACAAAGGTGCACTCCAGGCCAGCACCCTTGGCCAGTGCCACTGCCGTCCGGGTCCTCTCCTCGAGAAGACTTTCGTCCCAGCCCTCGGCGTAGAGCCGCAAGGGCGAGGTTCCGAGAAAGGCCATGACCTCGATGCCAATCCCGACGTCCTGGCTGATCTCGATGATCGGCTGGATGTCATTGGGGTGGGTGCGGGCTGCACAGGTAGGCTTGATGGCCAGCCCCTCGTCGTGAATCATCTTCGCCAGCAGGGTGCAGTCCTCGACAGCACGCTTGCCGGCACCGGGCAGCCCCACGTCGACATGGTGGACACCGAGCCCGGACATCAGCCGGATCATCTGCATCTTGGCTTCGATGGGGGGATCCTGGACCGACGGGCACTGGATGCCGTCGCGCAGGGTCTCGTCGAAGTATTCGATGGAACCCATTGGCGGACTGACCCGTTCGCCCTGGAGATTCCAGTCGTAGATCGGGGCCGCGTCGGGGGAGATTTCCCTGTCATCGGCATGGGACATTGGATTCCTTCCGCAAGTGAGGTTCAGATTAAAGGGCTTCGACGACCACCGCGATGCCCTGACCACCGCCGATGCAGGCGGAACCGACGCCAAAGCGCTTGCCGCGTCGCTTCAACTCGTAGAGCAGGTGGGTGGTGATGCGGGTTCCACTGGCCGCCAGGGGGTGGCCGATGGCGACGCCGCCTGAATTCACGTTGGTGATGTCTCGGTTCAACTCCAGTTCCCGCTCACAGGCCAGGTACTGGGTGGAGAAGGCCTCGTTGATCTCGACCAGGTCCATCTGGCCCAGGCCCATGCCCGCGTGTTCCAGGGCCTTGCGAATCGCGTAGACCGGGCCGATGCCCATGTACTTGGGATCGACACCGGCGACGCCGTAGCCGACCAGCCGGCCGATGGGGTTGAGACCCTTCTGCTGGGCGTGCTCAGCGGTGGTCATGACCATCGCGCCAGCGCCGTCGTTGATGCCAGAGGCATTGGCTGCGGTGACAGTCCCATCCTTCTTGAAGATGGCTCGGAGGCGTTTCATGGACTCCAGGCCAAACCGGGAACGGAATTTCTCGGGAGCGAGAGGGGAGAGCTGGGGGTGCTCATCGACATCGATGACCCGGTCTCCCCTTCGGCTGGTCAGCGTCACCGGGATGATCTCCTCGGCATAGCGCCCGGCCTCGTAGGCGTCCTTCCAGGCGGTCTGGGAGCGGTAGCCATACTCATCCGCCTCCTCACGGCTGATGCCGTACTTTTCTCCCAGGTTCTCCGCGGTGATCGCCATGGAACATCCTGCCTGGGGGTCGTGGAGGACCTCCTGCAGGTAGTCATTCATCGGGGTTCCACCGAGCTTGAAACCGGCCCGGGCGCCGCGAATGGTGTGGGGAGCCTGGCTCATGTTCTCGGTACCGCCGGCCAGAACGACCGTGGCCTCGCCAAGGGCCAGCCGATGAGCGGCCTGGACCAGGGACTCAAAACCGGACCCGCACAGGCGGTTGACCGTGACGGCGGGAACCTCGACCGGGATCTCGCACTGCAGGCCGATGTGCCTGGCGCAGTAGATGGCGTCCGGGCTGGTCTGCATGACATTGCCGAAGATCACGTGGTCGATGTCGCCTGGGTTCACACCCGCCTGGAGGATGGCGGCCTTGGAGGCGGCGGTGCCCAACTCCGTGGCGCTCTTTCCGGCGAAGACGCCGTTGAAGGTTCCAAAGGCTGTCCGCTTGCCAGACAGGAAGACGATGTCGGTGTTCAGACCCATGGGGTTCGTCCTATTGGGTAGGCAGGTGGGCGACGATTGCGTCACCGACCTGGGATGTGGTGAGGCTGCCACCGAGTTCCTGGGTGACCTGACCGGAAACCAGACAGGCACGCACGGCCTGTTCGATCTGGGTCTCCAGGTCGGGGTGGCCCAGGAAGCCGAGCATCATGCCGGCGCTCAGGATGGCGGCGAGGGGATTTGCGACGCCCTGGCCCGCGATGTCGGGGGCAGAGCCATGGACGGGTTCGAACATGCCGATCCGACCGGGGTGGAGGTTTCCGCTCGCGGCGAGTCCAATCCCACCCTGGATCTGGGCGCCCAGGTCGGTGATGATGTCGCCGAAGAGATTGTTGGTCACGATGACCTGGAAGCGCTCTGGGACCCGGACCATCTCCATGCAGAGGACATCCACGAAGAGGTGGCTGGCCTCGATCGCCGGGTACTCGCCGGACACTTGCTTGAACACGCGCTGCCACAGGTCGTGGCCGTGGCGCATGGCGTTGGACTTGTCCGACATGCAGACCTGGGTGAGTCCGCGTTCATCGGCAAAGGCAAATGCCGCCCGGACGATGCGCTCGACTCCCTTGCGGGTGTTGAGCTCTGCTTCGATGGCAATCTCGTCGGGGGTGTCCCGCTTGAACTGGCCTCCGACGCCGGTGTAAAGCCCCTCGGTGTTTTCCCGAAAGACGGTGAACTGCAGGTCGTCAGGGCCCTTTCCCTTGAGGGGACAGTAGCGCTCATCCAGCAGCTTCACCGGCCGTAGGTTGATGAACAGGTCCAGCCGGAAGCGCATGCCCAGGAGAATGTCCTTGGCATGCACATTGGAGGGAACCCGTGGGTCGCCCAGCGCACCCAGGTAGATGGCGTCGTGGTCCGAACCCAGCGCAGTCATCTCTTCGTCGGTGATGGTCACACCGGTGTCGAGGTAGCGCTGGGCTCCATACGAGAGGGAATTGAAGTTGAGTTCCAGACCATGGACGGCGTCGAGAGCGTTCAGGACCTTGATGCCTTCGTCCAGAACCTCGCGCCCGATGCCGTCGCCTGGGATGACAGCGATCCGCGGCATGCGCCCGATCTATCCGGACCCGGTCGCGTTGACGAGGGCCCAAGACGCTGTAAGGATTGAGGATGGGCCCTTGCTGCAGGGGACCGGGCCTTTCGGAGACCTTCCCTTTCATGACTGGTATCGAAGTCATCCGCGATGGACGGGTCTGGCGCCTGGCCGACAGGGAAGCCGCGATCCGGATGGCCCGAATCGGCCTGGTGGGTCCTGCCGACAACGTGCGGGAAGGAGACCAATCCTGGCAAGAGGCCCGACAACTGGACTGGCTGGCCTCTTCTTTTCTGGGCGATCCGTGGGATGCCTGGGAAGAACTCGAAGGAAAGGACCCGGAGGGGATCTGGGCAGCCACCGCCACGCTGGTCGACAGCGAGGAGGACCTGCCCGAAGTCACCGACCTCACCCAGATCCAGGATCTGGGGGAGGGTGCAGACCCTCCAGTGCAAGGGGTCTCACACGAAGTCGAGTTCGCCTACCTGGGAACTCAGCGGAAGACCCCGAGGTCCCTGCCCGACCCGGGCACGTCTCCGGTCCCGGAAGCACCGCCCAGTTCTCCACGCGCGGAGAAGGCCGAGCACCGGTTCTCCAAACGCGCGGAGAAGGCCGACACCCCTGAAACAGCGGTCTTCGCGGGAGAGGTTGGCTCCGACGGGCCCCCATCCCTCGTGCCGGTCATGGGCCAGGTCATCGCGTTTCCCCAGGGCCGCGGGGGTGCGGCTGCAGCCCCGCTTGCTCTCCATTCCCAGGAACCGTCAGACTTGCTGGAGCCCCTGGCAGTCCATGCGCTGGGGGGTGACGAATCGGGTGATGGCCTGGCCCTCAGGGACTCGCCGCCTGCGGAGCCCCGGGCATGGGCCCCCTGGTTGCTTGTCATGGCTCTCATCCTCTGCATCGCAGCGTTCGGTCTGAGCATCTGGAGTGTTCATCTCAATGCACGGTGGACCAGCCCTCGGACCCTCCCGGCGCCGGTGGTCGTGGAGGTGGCAGATGTGGAGCCGGAACCGCTCGCAGAGCCGCAGCCGGAGCAGATTTTAGTGCCACAGGAGGCTGAAGACGAGCGTCCTCTTGTGGATCTGGAGGCCCTGGCCGCTGAGCTTCGGGAACGCATTCCCGTGGAGACCCTGGCTCTCCAGGGTGGTCCGGATGACCTGGCGAGCGCCCTGCTCATCGAACTCAGCAACATGAAGCTCGGACCGGTGCGCGTCAGTGCCCCGGTGGTCAGTTGGACCGGGGCTCGGAATGATGTTGTCGAGGTGGCTGACATCGAGGTTCGCCTGACCGCAACGGGCAACATCGAGCGGGATCTCGCTGCTGTTGGCCTCGTGGTCGGCAAGTACCTGCAGCAGTACGGTTTCCGCGTACGGGACCTCTCCATCATCGTGGTTGGGAATGACGGGGTCAGCCGGAAACGCCAGTTGGACCCCGGTGCTGCGCGAAGTCTCTGGACCGGTCGAAAGAGTCTGTACGACTTCCTGACCGGGGATTGAAGCCGGGGCTACATGCCCTTGCGCGTCGCCTGCTGCAGGGCTTCAATTGAGCGGATCAGGGCTTCGGCGGGCGGGGCCCCGCGGTTGGCGAGCCGGATCTTCCGCTGAGGGTTGACCAGGTACACCGTGCGTACGATCCAGGGCTTCAGGGGCAGCTGGATGGCTGCTCGGAACTGGCGAGAGACCGAGGCCCCCCGGTCGGTGAGAAGAGGGAATTCGAATCCGAACTTCTCGGCAAAGGCCTGGTGACTGTCTGACTCGGAAGGGTTGATTGCGTAGACCTCGGCCCCGAGCTCTTTCAGGCGCGCATAGTGGTCCTGGAAGTCCTGGAGTTGAGCCGTACAGCCCGGGGTGTCGTCCCCCGGGTAGAAGACCATGATGGTCCACTTGCGATTGTCGTGGCGGAACCAGGTCTTGTCATAGGACTGCAGGATCCACTCCGGGACCGTTTCGCCTTCACGAAGCAGGTCCGGGTAGATCCGTGCCTTGATCTGCTGCTTGATGGGTGTGGGGATCTTCTGGACGAGGCCGCCGAGGTCCATCTTCCTGACTCCCTGAGGGGGGCGCCGCAGACTACCCGGGCAGCAGGCGTCGCGCCACCCGGACCGTGGCGTGAGCCAGGGCCTCCCAGCGCTTTTCAGGAGGACCCTCCTCGCAGGACACGACCCAATCCGGTCCCGTTGGAGGGCCGGGGGATTCAAGGGTTGCCTGGCCGGCCAGCACGCCGACCTGGGCTGTTCCCATCGCCCTGGCGATCTGGACCACTTCGCCGACCACTTTGCCCGCAAGCGAGGTGTCATCGAAGCAGCCTTCTCCTGTCAGGACCACGTCGGCGCCACGAAGTGTCTGAGGGAGATCGATTACCCGGGCCACATTGCGACTTCCGGGAACGAGCCGGGCGTCGAGAAGACCCATCAGGGCAAAGCCCAGGCCTCCCGCTGCGCCGCCCCCAGGCACGCTGGTGGGCACCTCTCGTTGTCGAAGTTCCTGGCGCCAGCGGTTGATCACGTCGGCCCAGTGGGCAAGGTCATCGGCCACCGGGGCGATGTCCTCGGCGGAGACTCCTTTCTGCGGGCCGTAGAGACGGATGCTGTCCACGAGCGGAGTGCGGACATCTGCCCAGGCCTGGACCACCTGGAAGGCGAGGGGAGGGTCTCCGTGGAGTCGCTGCACCCGGCCCAGGTCTCGGGCTGTTCCGACCCCGTCAAGCCTCCGGCCCTGGCCGTCCTCCAACTGCAATCCCAGGCCCTGGGCCAGACCCAGGCCGCCATCCACGGTTGCGCTTCCCCCCAGGCCGACCACAAGGGGACCCTCCCGATTGATGCCTGCCAGGGTCAAGGCCTCTCCCAGGCCCCAGGTGCTGCGGTCCAGCGCCTGGCTGTCGGGACCCAGGACGGTCATGCCGATGACCCTTGCGGACTCCAGGAAGGTCACACCATCCAGGTCGCAGACAGGGGCCCGTACCCGGTTCCCATCGGGGCCTCGGACCAGGACGCCCTGGAGTGCCTTTGCCCCGGCACCGAGCAGGACCAGTGACGTGCCCTCCCCGCCATCTGCCATGGGGGCTTTTCGAACCTCGAAGCCCTCTTCGGTGAGTATCGAAGCGATCCGCTGTGCAAGGACGGGCGCGGAAGCAAATCCGGACCAGGAGTCCGGAGCGACGACGATCCTCAACCGAGCATCCTCTTTGTGAGCTCGGAGTTGGGGGGCACCCAGCGCTTCAGACGAGGACCCACCACGACTGGCCTGGTCTGGAGATCCTGAGGGGTCCGGGCCCCGGAGAGGAGCAGGGCCAACCGGAGCTCTTCGATGACCTGGCGGACCTGGGAATCGAGGCCCTCTACGCCTCCCTGGGCCAGGGCCTGGAGGAAGGGCCTGGCCATGCCCACGCAACGGGCTCCAAGGGCGATGGCTCGGGCGGCCTGGACGCCGTTGGAAACGCCGCCAGTGGCGCAGACACCCAGCCCCAGATCTCCCAACTGGACCACGGACCCGGCGGTGGGAATCCCCCAGTCCCAGAAGGCCTGGCCCAGTTCTCGCGTTCCCACGCCCCCGCCTTTGGAGTCCGTTGCTCGCAGGGTCTCCACCCCCACCCAGGAGGTCCCGCCTGCCCCCGAGGTGTCCACCCATCGCACGCCCTGAGCGGCGAGACGCTGGCCGACGGCACGGGACAGGCCGCAACCGGTCTCCTTGACCACGATCGGGACGGAGAGTTCGGACACCAGGCGACCCACGGTCTCGATCCCCCTGGTGAAGTCCCGATCGCCCTCGGGCTGAACCACCTCCATCGCCGGGTTCAGGTGGATGCAGAGGGCATCGACGCCGCAGTGGTCCACAAGCTCCTGAAGTTGCGCCGTCGTGGCATCCCGTGCCTGGACGATACCGATGTTCCCCAGGATCAGGGCATCCGGTGCCAGGTCACGGACCTGGTAGCCCTCCTGGATGCCGTGTTGGAGCAGAGCCCGCTGGCTCCCGAATCCAAAGCCGATGCCGTGGGACTGGGCGACGCGGGCCAGGTTCCGGTTGATGGCATTGGCGGCGGGTGTCCCCCCGGTCATGGCGGCGATGATCAGAGGTGCCCGCAGGGGCCGGTCCGCAAAGGTGGTGGACAGGTCGATGTCTTCGACGGCCAACTCAGGCAGGGCATCATGGACCAGGTCCACATCCTCGAGCAGGTTTGTCTTGTTCACAAAGGCGACCTGGTCGGTCTCACACAGGGCGAGATGGTCGGCCTTGCGTTGGGAGATATGGGGTCCCTTGTCGGACATCTGTGGGGGTCCTCAGTCCAGGTCGACGCCGGCGACGACCTGGACGGCAATGGGCGGTAGGCCCTCTGCTGAACAGGCTTCGGCAAATGCCTGTCGGTCGTCCGGATCCGGTATCACGGCGACCGCGACGTCCCCTCCTCCAGCGCCTGAGGGCTTTGCTGCGCCGCCGTGCTTCCGGGCCAGTTGGGCGATGCGGTCCAGGGCAGGGGTTCGATAATCGACACCGGCGGCCGCCATGGCGGACTCCAGGCGGACCCGGGTTGCCTCCAGACAGTGCACGGGGTTCTCCTCCCAGGACGCCAGGATGGCGTCGCTGTCCGCCACGAATCCCCTTCGCTCGGATGAAGACCATCCCAGGTATTGCTGGACCCGGGGACCGGTTGCTGCGGAGCTTCCCGACCAGATGGCGATCAATGGCGGGCAGGGAAGGGGATCCACACGGCCGTCCAGGTACCGGTTGAATCCGCCTCTGACACAGGCCACCACATCCATTCCAGAGCCACTGCCCTGGACCTCGCCGTGGACCCGGAGGGCTGTTTCCTCGAGGCTGTCCCAGCAGTGGGGGTCAAAGCGCACCATTTGGGCCGCCAGGCCGGCAGCACAGGCGGCCACCACCGCAGAGGCGCTGCCACCGAAGCCCGGCTTGCCGGTCAGGTCCGTGGGGTTCCAGTGACCGAACAGGTATTGCCGAGTTGGTGCCTTCACGGCCCGCAGGGCTGGCTCCACAAACCGGGTGTCCCCATCCGGCGTGATGAGTGTGTCTCCAGCGCACACCTTGCAGGTGACGCCACGGTCCACGGCAGCGACCGCTGCAGCCCCCCCATCGAGTACGGCGTACTCGCCCGCCAGGAAGAGCTTTCCGGGGGACCGCACCAGGATGTGGCGGCGGACCCGCTTCACACCCTTTCTTCGACCAGGTGGGCCGGGCCACCAGGGCTGAGCACGATGACGTCCCGGGCCACCTCGGAGAGGCGGTGCTGCACGCGCACGGCATCCGCTTCCTGGCACAGCACCTTGACGTTTGGGCCGGCGTCCATGGTCCACCAGGCCCCGATGCCCTGGCTCCGCAGTGCCTCGACAGTGTCCATCGCCCAGACCGAGCTGCTCTTCCAATACCGGATGGGTGGTTGGGCCGTCATCATCGTGGCGTGCATCTTTATTGCGCTCCGTTCCATGACCGTGCCCAGGGCTTCCAGGTCCCGTGCCGCGATGGCCGCCCGTGCATCGTTGAGATCGCGGTCGGAGCTGGTCACCCATGCCGGGTAGTAGGGGGAGGTGGCCATGGTGCGCTCCATGCCCTTGGTCGAACCGATGAACTTGGGGCCGGAGTCGACGATGGCGACCACCATGCGCACGTCCCAATGGTCCTGGTCGGCCAGGGGAATGGCGTGCGAATCGCTGCCGTCCGCAAGCTCACCCTTGAACCACTCGGTCCAGCCCCCGAAGATCGACCGGCTGGCGGAACCGGAGCCCTGGCGAGCGAGTACGGAGAGATCGACCGGGTCCCGGTCCTGACCGGCAGCGGCACAGGCCGCCAGGGTCAGCGCTGCGAAGGCGCTTGCTGAACTGGCCAGGCCTGCTGCGATCGGGAAGTTGCTCGTACTGGCCACCGTGCAAGGTGGTCGCCATTCATCGATCCGGTGGAGGTGCTGGAAGATCCGATCGGCCACCGGGCCCCGGACCTGCTCGCCCTGCACCCAGGCCTCATCGACCTCGGAGCCCCAGGTCACGGTGGTGCGTGTCCAGAACGGGGAGAGAGTCAGGGCGATCGAGCCCGTCGATGGCAAGTTCAGCTTTCGCTGACGCTTGCCCCAGTACTTCACGAGCGCGATGTTCGGGTGGGCGAGTGCCGTGCGGGTGCTCATGGGACCTCCATGGCCGGTACGCTGCAGGCAAAGGCTCGAATACCCCGTCGGCGGGCCCCCCGCAGCAACGGTTGGGGGTCATGGACGAGGGCCAGGACGATGCCTCCTCCTCCTGCACCGGAGAGCTTGGCACCCAGAGCACCGCGTCGCCTGGCCAGCGCCACGAGATCATCCAGGGCTGGTGTGCTTACCCCGAGCTGGGCGAGGACGGCATGGGACTCGTTCATGGCCTCCCCCAGACCAGGGAGGTTGTCCAGGTCGGCAGCTCGCTCCTCGACCAGGGCACCCAGCCGTTGCAGCAGGGGATCGTTGTCGGGCATGCCCGCCCTGACGTGCGCCACCAGTTCAGCGGTGTCTCCTGTCGTCTCGCTATCCAGGATGACGACCTGGACCGGGGACATGGCCACTGGCTGGACCTCCTCTCCGCGACGATAGAGCACCGCCCCGCCCAGAGCTGCGACGGCATGGTCGACGCCCGATGGGTTGCCATGGAAGATCTGCTCCACGGCGAACCCCTCTCTGTGCAACCAGGAAAAGTCGGCAGTCTTCCCCTCGGCCCTGGCCCTTGCTCTCAGCAGGGCAATGGCGAGGGCAGCCGAGGAGCCCATGCCGCGGCCCACCGGGAGATCGGTCTCGATGTCCACCCGGTAGCCCCATTCCGGGAGTGCCACTGCCAGGACCTGCTCAAGACGGTCATCCCGGATGGCCGAGTCCCCCAGGCTGGTCGGCCCCGGTCGAGCTGTCAGGGTCACCCGGGTGCCCAGAGATACCCCGGCCGCCAGGGCTCGATGACCGTAGACCACCGCGTGTTCGCCCAGCAAGATGACCTTGCCAGAACCGGAACCGATGCTCACGCTCAAGAGGCGGTCAACTCCGCGAGGAACTCCCTGGCACGGTCCAGGGAAAAGTCTCCGGACTTGAACAACTGGTCTGCCACCAGGGAGACCTGGTCCGTGGTGGCTCCTGCCGCCGCGGCGACGCTTCGCGCGTGCATGCGCATGTGGCCACGCTGGATGCCCTCGGTGGCCAGGGCCCGAAGGGCACCCAGGTTCTGAGCCAGCCCGACGGCGACCATGATCTCCGAGAGATGTCGTGCGGACTGGACGTTCATCAAGGCCAGGTTGGCTCGCACGGTCGGGTTGCTCAGGATGGAGCCTCCCACAATGCCGACGGCCAATGGCAACTCCAGGTTTCCTTCCAGGCAACCATCCACGACCTTCCACTTGGAGAGGCTGCGGTAGCGGTGGTCCCGGCAGGCCCAGGCGTGGGCTCCGGCCTCGATCGCCCGCCAGTCTTGACCCGTGGCCAGGGCCACGGCATCGATACCGTTCATGATCCCCTTGTTGTGGGTCGTGGCGCGGTAGGGGTCCGCGTAGGCGAAGCGGTAGGCACTGGCGATGCCTTCAGCCACCTCGGCTCCTGGAACCTCTTCCGTGGCAAGGGCCTCGACCGGGATGGAGACCTTGGCGCGTGCCAGGCGCATGTCCGCCAGGTTCGACAGGATCCGAAGTCCCACCCGGGCGTTGGCGGCCCGCTCCACGTGGGGCGCCAGGCGCTCGGCGATGGTGTTGATGACATTGGCCCCCATGGCGTCCGCGCAGTGCACCTGGAAGTGCAGGACGACCATCTCCTGGGGAAGCTCACCGGGTTCGTCATAGGTGACGGTGCGCACCCGCATGCCCCGCAAACCTCCGCCATAGGCCCCCAGGACATCGTCGGCCCACTCCGCAGCCAGTGCCTCCAGGTCTTCAAAGGCGGCCTCCAGCTTCTCGGCGGACTCCTTGGCCGAGCCGTGAGGCAACACCTGGATCTGTCCGATCATCACCGGTTCGTCCGCCGAGGCATGGAAGCCCCCGCCAGCTCGGGCGATGCGCGCCATGTTTGAGACCGCGGCCACCACCGAGGGCTCCTCTACCACCATCGGGACCACCAACTCCCGGCCATTGATGACCAGGTTGATGCCAACCCCGACCGGCAACTCGAGCGTGCCGACGACGTTCTCGATCATCTGGTCCGCCGAGGCCAGGTTCAGAGAGGTTCCGGCCAGGTCTCTGCAGTGGTCCTCGTCGAGGTCGAAGCGGGACTTCAGCTCAAGGAGCCGTTCGGGGGGCTGTAGCTTGTAAAAGCCCGGAATTCGGGAGGAGGAGGACATCAGGCGCCTCTGCCTAACCGGCTAGAGCTCCACGACGCTCTCCGGGTAGAAGCCGTCCAGGAGCGCCTGGTTCTGTTGCTCGACGACCCTTCTCTTCACCTTGAGGGTCGGGGTCAACTCCCCAGTCTCCTGGCTGAGGTCGTGATCGAGCAGGGCGATCCGCTTGATGGTCTCGTAGCTGGCGAGCTCGCTGTTGACGGCCTGCACGTGGTTCCAGACAAGGTCATGAACCGCTGGCAGGGCGGCCAGGGAGGCGTAGTCTGCGAAGGGGAGACCGCGCTCTTGCGCCCAGGGGCTCACCGCGTCCTCATTGATGGTGATCAAGGCGACACAGAAGGCCCGCTTGTCCCCGTGCATCACCACCTGGGAGACGAAGGAACACCGTGCCTTGAGCAGGCTCTCGATGTTCTGGGGGGCGATGTTCTTTCCTCCGGCGGTGACGATGATGTCCTTCTTTCGATCGGTGATCTTGACGAATCCCTCGTCGTCGATCGTTCCGATGTCGCCAGTTCGCAGCCAGCCGTCCTCGGTCAGGGCCTCCTCGGTCGCCTCCGGTCGGTTGTAGTAGCCGCGCATGATGCCGCGACCTCCGAGCAGGATCTCCCCATCCTCGGCCAGGCGAGCCTCC
Organism: uncultured Enterobacterales bacterium; assembly: GCA_964567625.1. Classification (GTDB taxonomy): domain Bacteria; phylum Myxococcota_A; class UBA796; order UBA796; family CAJQPC01; genus CAYFPX01. The sequence continues at coordinate 12,969 of CAZMNK010000135.1, forward strand.
ACTCCGGGAACCGGGGGACCCACCGTGCCAAAGCGGTAGGCATCGGGGCGGTTGATGCAGCTGGCCGCCGAGGATTCCGTCAGCCCGTAGCCTTCCAGCACCAGGATGTCCGAGGCGTGGAAGAAGGCGGCGATCTCCCGGGACAGGGGTGCCCCCCCGGAGATGAAGTACTTGATCCGGCCGCCAAAGGTGTTCTTGAGCTTGGAGAAGACCAGCCGGTCCGCCAGCCTGTACTTCGCGGCCAGGGCGCCCCTGGGTTCCTGGCCATTCTGGCGGAGTTCGGAGACCTCGGTGCCGACCGCGATCGCCCAGCGGAAGATCCGCAGCTTGTTGCCGCCAGCCTCCTGGGCGCCGGTGACGACCTTGTTGTAGACCTTTTCGAAGATCCGCGGGACCGCGCCCATCACGGTGGGTTGTGTGGCCTGGAGATTGGCCACGAGGTCATCGACATTGCCGTCGATCACGGTGGGAACGCCCAGCCGGATGAAGGCGATCTCCAACACCTTGGCGAAGCTGTGGCTCAACGGCAGGAACAGGTACTGCTTGTCGCTGGGGCTCATCACCGCAAGCTTGTCGATGGCCTCGCTTTCGAAGACCCAGTTGTCGTGACTGAGAATGACGCCCTTGGGGTTGCCTGTGGTGCCCGAGGTGTAGATCAGGGTGGCGATGTCTTCTGGCCCCACGGCCTCGGCGATGGCATCGTAGCGACCGGGATTCTCCTCGTCCCAGGCACGTCCCTGCTGTTCGACCTGGCTCAAGGGAAGGACCCAGCCATCGTCTGTGCCCTTGCCGTCCAGCACGATCACCTGGCGCAGATCTGGGAGCTTCTCTCGGACCTCCAGGAGCTTGGACACCTGGGTGTCGTCCTCGGCAAAACACACCACGCTTCCCGAATCCAGCAGGACGTATGCGCATTCTTCCGGGGTGTTGCTGGGGTAGATCGTCGTGGTGGCTCCGGCAGCGCAGAGAATGCCCAGGTCCACCAGCACCCACTCCGGGCGGGTGTTGCTCAGGATGCTGCAGCGCTCTCCTTTTTCCAGGCCCAGGGCGTGGAGCCCGCAGGCGATTCTTCGCACCCGGGCTCCCACGTCTCGCCAACTCCAGGTGAACCAGTCACCCGCGTTGTTGCCGATGATGGCGTCTGCGTCTGGCGTGGAGCCCACACGGTGTCGAAACAGGTGCACCACGGACTGGAACGATGCTGCGCGAGAGGACATCTAGTACGGCGGTTCCTTGCCATCGGCGGCCAGGTGGCAGGTCACCTGGTGCCCGTCGCCCACATCCACGGTAGGCACCGGGCCCTGGCTGCACTTGTCCATCGCATAGGGGCACCGAGGGTGGAAGTGACAGCCGCTCGGAGGGTTGATCGGGTTGGGCACATCCCCGGTCAGCACGATCCGCTGGCGCTTGGCCTTCGTAGGGCGCGGTATCGGAATGGCGGACAGCAATGCCTGGGTGTAGGGGTGCCGAGGGTCCGCGAAGAGCGTGTCCCGGTCCGACAGTTCCACGATGCGGCCGAGGTACATCACGGCGATACGGGTCGAGATGTGTCGGACCACGGCCAGGTCGTGGGCAATGAACATGTAGCTCAGTCCGAATTCGGACTGAAGCTTCTCCAGGAGGTTGATCACCTGGGCCTGGATGGAGACGTCGAGCGCACTGACCGCCTCGTCGCAGACGATCAGCGAGGGCTTGAGTGCCAGTGCCCGGGCGATACCGATCCGTTGTCGCTGGCCTCCTGAGAACTCGTGGGGGAAGCGGTAGAGGTGATCGGGAAGCAACCCCACCCGCTCCAGGAGCCAGGCCACCCGGTCGGTCAATTCCTGCCCCTGGGCGATCCCGTGCACCTGGAGAGACTCGCCGATCAGGTTCCGGACGTTCAGCCGCGGATTCAGGCTGCTGTACGGGTCCTGGAAGATGATCTGCATCCGCTTGCGCAGGTCACGGAGCTTCGCGGGTTCGAGTCCGAAGACGTCCTGACCCTCAAAAGTGCAACTGCCCGCTGTCGGTTCCAACAGCCGAAGCAGGGTGCGACCCACGGTGGTCTTTCCGCATCCGGATTCGCCGACGACCCCCAGGGTCTCCTGGACCCCGATGCTCAGGTCCACGCCATCCACGGCCTTGACCTGGCCGACCTGCTTGCCGAACAGTCCCTTGGTGATCGGGAACCACTTCTTGAGGCCCTGGACCTCCAGCAGGGGCTTCGTGGGAGTCATTCTGTCCAACCTTCCTCGACGGCGTGGCAGGCGACGGTGTGGCCGGGGCTGACCTCCCGGAGAACGGGTTGTTCCAGTCCGCAGCGTTCCCTGGCCACCGGGCAGCGGTTGCGGAAGCGGCAACCGGTGGGCCAGTCCAGGGGGCTGGGGACCACGCCGGGGATGGTCGACAGGGTCTCCGCCTGGCGTCCCTCCACGCTGGGGAGGCTCGCCAGAAGACCGTTGGTGTAGGGATGGGAGGGATTCTCGAAGAGCGTGAAGACGTCGGCGTACTCGACCACCTTTCCGGCGTACATCACCGCCACCTTGTCCGAGACCTCGGCCACCACGCCCAGGTCGTGGGTGATGAACAGAATGGCGGTGCCAAAGTCCTCCTGGAGCTTCTCCATGAGCTCCAGGATCTGGGCCTGGATGGTCACATCCAGCGCAGTGGTGGGTTCGTCGGCAATGAGGAGCTTG
>CAZMNK010000136.1:0-792 GCA_964567625.1 uncultured Enterobacterales bacterium
CGGGATGGGGGACGCCTGTTCGTGGTCGGTCCCCCCGAGCAGCACCTGGAGATCCTGGCGCTTCCCGACCTGTTGATGCCCGGGGACCTGTTGGTGGTCAACGACACCCGGGTCCTGCCCGCACGGGTACAGGCCATGCGTGCCAGCGGGGGTGCCGTGGAGGTGTTCTTCCTGGGCCCATCGGTGGATTCAAAGGCCGTGGTGCTGTGCCGGCCTGGGCGCCGTCTTCGTGTGGGTGAGAAACTCCGAGTGGGCACACTGGGGTTGGTGGAGCTGGTCGAGCGTCTGGACCGGGGGCGCTGGAAAGTGCTCTGCGATCCACCCCCTCTGGCGCTGATGGAGGCTGCAGGCCAGGTCCCGCTGCCGCCCTACCTGGGGCGAGAGGCGGAACCCGCGGACCTTGTCCGCTACCAGACGGTCTACGCCAGCCGACCGGGTGCCGTCGCTGCACCCACTGCGGGCCTCCACCTCAGTGAGCGTCTGCTGGCGGGACTGGGCCGGCGGGGTATCGATGTGGCCCCGATCACCCTTCACGTAGGGCCGGGTACCTTTCGAAACCTGGTGGAGGAGGATCTCGCCCGGGGTCGGCTCCACCCGGAGGCGTACGAGGTAGGGGAGTCCACCTGTGAGGCGGTGAGGCGTTGTCGCGAGAGGGGAGGTCGGGTGGTCGCGGTTGGCACCACCGTCGCCCGGGCTCTGGAGTCGGCCACGCCGGAACAAGGAGACGGGATTCCGCGTCCCCTGGAAGCCAGCACCGAACTATTCATCCGTCCTGGACACTCCTTCCGATGC
>CAZMNK010000136.1:802-15405 GCA_964567625.1 uncultured Enterobacterales bacterium
TCTTCCTCGGAGCAGCCTGCTCATGTTGGTGAGCGCCCTGGTCGGGCGGGAGAAATTGCTTCAGGCCTACGCCACGGCGGTGGATCGGGGCTACCGGTTCTACAGCTACGGAGATGCGATGTTCGTGGAGGTGCAGCGATGATCGCCAGTTGGACCGGAACTGCCCGGGCCGGGGCGGCCCGGACGGGCGTGTTGAGCCTGCCCCATGGCGAGGTACAGACCCCGGCCTTCATGCCTGTGGGCACGCTGGGGACGGTCAAGGGGCTCACTCCCGAGGAGGTCCGGGGTTGTGGCACGGACATGCTCCTGGCCAATGCCTACCACCTCTGGCTGCGGCCAGGCCACGAGCGGGTGGCAGCCCTGGGGGGACTGCATCGAATGATGGATTGGCACCATCCGATCCTGACCGACAGCGGTGGCTACCAGGTCTTCTCTCTCCAGGAAAAGGCCAGGGTCAGTGAGGAGGGCGTGCGCTTCCGGTCTCCCTACGGGGGCGAGTCTCGTTTCATGAGCCCAGAGCAGTGTGTTGCCATCCAGGAGGCCCTGGGGGTCGACGTGGCGATGGCCCTGGACGAGTGCATCCCCTGGCCAGCGGAGCGCCCGCAGGTCCAGCGCTCGACGGAGCGGACCACCCGGTGGCTGGAGCGCTGCCTCGCCGCCCGCACCCAGCCTGAGCAGACCGCGCTCTTTGGCATCGTCCAGGGAGGCTTCCATGGGGACCTGCGAAAGGCACATGCCCGTCGCCTGCGGGATCTGGACCTCGATGGCTACGCCGTGGGGGGCCTCAGTGTGGGGGAACCCCAGGAACAGATGCTGGAGATGCTCAGCCTCACGGTGCCGGAGCTTCCGGCGGACCGGGTTCGGTACCTGATGGGGGTTGGTATGCCCCACGACCTGGTCGAGGCCGCTGCCCAGGGCGTTGACCTGTTTGATTGCGTGTTGCCCACCCGGTCCGGTCGGTTCGGAACGGTCTTTACGGTGCAGGGGCAGATCACCATCAAGCACGCGAGATTCCGGGATGACGACAGGCCTCTCGACCCCGAGTGTGCGTGTTATACGTGCCGCTCTTTCAGCCGGGCCTACCTTCGGCACCTCCACACCACCAAGGAGGTGCTCGCTCCCCGGCTTCTCTCGCTCCACAACCTCACCTTCTACCAATCGCTCATGGCCCGGATTCGGGTCGCCATCTCCACAGGCTCGGAGGCCCTGGAGAATCTGCGCGACGAGGTGAAAGGGTGGCGTGGAGCCTACCGGGACGATGCGAGCGCCATTGAAGATGCCTGACGCCACCCACACCCCACTGCTTCTCACCGCGGACGCGGCACCAGACGCGAACCCTCAACAGCCGCTTTCGGGCTCGTTGTTGATGATCGCGGTCGTCTTCGCGATCTTCTACTTCCTGGTCATCCGACCTCAGCGCAAGCAGCAGCTTGCCCATGAGACGTTGGTGGATGGGCTGAAGAAGGGCGACAAGGTCATCACCGATGGAGGCCTGCTCGGCACGGTCTGGGAGGTCCACGACAACCACCTGGTGTTGGACTTCGGGGACAAGACCCGCATCTCCTTCGTGAAGAGCTCGGTCAAGGCCCACCAACCAAGTGCCAAGGAGGACTGAGCCATGGGAACGACCTGGTGGGTCCGAATCGGGGTGATTGTCACGACCGTGTTGTTGGCCGTCTACACCTTGATCCCGACCTTTCTCGCTGATGATGCGATGGAGAGCCTCCAGGCACAGGCGAACAGCCTGGGGAATGCCGAGACAGACGAGGAGGCACTGGAAGAACCGGAGGTCACAGGTTGGAGATCCTGGCTTCCTGATGCTCAGATCGCGCTCGGGCTGGACCTCCAGGGTGGCATCGACCTGACCCTAGAGGTCGAGACCATGGAGGCCGTGCTCTCTACGGTCTCCCGGGACATCCAGTCCATCGAGGACACCGCCGAGAACGACGGCGTCGCCATCGGGGAGATCCGGCGGGTTCGAGGCGTGCCTGCCCTGGAGTTCAACCTGGGGACAGACGGTGACCTGGATGAACTGCGAGGCCTGATGGCACGTCGCTACCAGGACTACGAGTACGAGTCCTCGATGTCCGACGACAAGGAGAAAACCTGGCACCGGTTCGTCGTCTCGGAGGTGGGGATCACCGAGATCTCCAAGAAGACCATCGAGCAAGCGCTGGAGACTCTTCGTAGCCGGGTCGATGCCACCGGCGTCAAGGAACCCAGCATTGTGCTGAAGGGCGGCAGCCGCATCAATGTGCAGCTTCCCGGCATCGACAACCTGGACCAGGCCTATTCGGCACTGGGGACGACGGCGGTGTTGGAGTTCTTCCTCCTGGACGAGGACTTCGGGGACGCTTCCCTGGAGCGGTCCATCAAGTTCGCTCGGGAGAACGCCCCCAATGCGGTGTACGAGGACGACGCTGCCCTGAGCGACTGGCTCCAGGATGAGAGTCGCATCACCCGGGATCACCGGGTCCTCTGGGAATACACCCCCAATGAGGAGGGAAGCGGGGATGAACGCTCCATTCCCTACATTCTCAAGGACCGGGCCGTCCTCAGTGGCGATGACATCAACGATGCCTCCGTGGGGATGAACCAGTTCAACGATCCCTACACCGCGTTGGAATTCAAGCCCGCTGGTGGCCAGGTCTTCTGCGATATCACCGGGGAGAACGTCGGAAAGCGCTTTGCCATCGTGTTGGACCGGAAGGTTCGTTCCGCCCCAGTGATTCGAGAGAAGATCTGCGGGGGCCGTGCCTCCATCGAGATGGGGGCCGGGGACTACAACAAGCTGATGGAGGAGGCCCAGGTGCTGTCCCTGGTGCTGAGAACTGGCGCCCTGCCGGCACCGGTCACCATCGGCGAGGCCCGCATCGTGGGCGCCCAGCTTGGAGAAGACTCCATCAAGGCCGGTCAACAGGCCGTGATCGTTGGTGGACTCATCGTGCTGGCCTTCATGCTGCTCTATTACCGGAAGTCGGGCTTCGTGGCGGACCTGGCCCTGGCCTGCAACATCCTGTTCGTGCTCGCGCTGTTGGCTGCTTTTGGAGCAACCCTCACACTCCCGGGAATCGCTGGAATCGCCTTGACCGTCGGTATGGCGGTTGACGCGAACATCATCGTATTCGAGCGAATTCGAGAGGAATTGCGCACCGGAAGGACCGCTCGCTCTGCTGTGGACGCGGGGTATGGGTTTGCCCTCTCCGCCGTGCTGGACGCGAACATCACCACCGCCATCGCGGGTGTGGTCCTGTTCAGCTACGGCACTGGCCCCATCAAGGGCTTTGCCGTCACGCTGCTCATCGGAATCGCCACCACGCTCTACACCGCCATCTTCGTCAGTCGGACCTTCATGGACTTCCTTGTCCGCAAGTCGACCGCCCAGCTGGGCCTGTAGGGAGACCCCATGCAGTTCATCAAGCCCGGAACCAAGTTCGACTTCGTGGGCAAGCGGCGCATGGCCGCAGTTCTGTCCGGCATCGCCGTCGTCGTGTCGCTGTTGCTCTTCGTTTTCGTGGGACCCAACTGGGGTATCGACTTCACGGGTGGGACCGAACTCCATCTGAAGTTCAATGAACCGGTGGAAATCGGGGAGATTCGCGTTTCCCTGGAGGAGATCGGTCTGTCCCAGGAAGCGGTTCAGCAGATCAACAGCCCCCAGGACTACGAGTTCATCGTGCGCATCCGCGAGGCCACGTTTGGGGCCGACGAGATGCAGACTGAGATCACTGACGCCATCGTCCAGAGGTTCGGTGACGACTGGATTGTCGAAAGTCGTTTCGACGTCCAGGTCGGGGCCCGGATGACCATCGAGTACAAGGAGCCGGCCATTCCCTTGCGCACCATTGCCAGCGCAGTGGAGGGGCTGGAGGGGGTCTCCGTCCAGGAGTCCCCAGACGATCGGACCTTCTACGTGAAGATGCAGGGGCTCTCCTCCCGTGTGAAACGGCAGATCGCTGGATCCCTCACCGAGAAGTCCTTCCAGGTCATGGGCGTGGACACCGTCGGACCCAAGGTGGGTGGCGATCTGCGTCGCGCGAGCTTCATCGCGATGATCGCCACCTTGGGGCTGGTCCTGGTCTACATCGGGTTCCGCTTCGACCTTGGTTTCGCGCCGGGCGCCATCATCGCCCTGTTCCACGACGTGGCCATCACCATGGGCATCTTCGTGGCCTTCCAGCGAGAGGTGAACACGCCGATGATCGGCGCTCTGCTGACGATCATCGGGTACTCCCTCAACGACACCATCGTGATCTACGACCGGATCCGCGAGAACATGCAGCGGTATCGACGCAGTGACATGGATGGGCTGATCAACGACTCGATCAACGAGACCTTGGCCCGGACCCTGGCGACGTCGCTCACGACGTTGATGGCCGTCATGGCCTTCCTCTTCCTGGGCGGACCGGTCATCCAGACCTTTGCGTTGGCCATGATGATCGGCGTGATTGTCGGGACCTATTCGACGATCTACGTCGCCAGCCCGATGATTCTGGTGATGGAGCGGGTGAAGCCGAAGCTGGCGATGCTGTTGGTTCCCGCCAATATTGATGACGATGACGATGACGATGAGAACGCGGCTTGACCAGGGCCCCAGGATTGCCTAAGAGCGCTGGAAATCCATGGGCTTGAACGGCTCGGAAGGAACACTAGGGATGACGAAAGCGGAGCTCATCGACCTGTTTGCTGCGGAGCGTGGGTTGCCGCGCAAGACCGCCGAGAGGGTCGTCAACGTGATCTTCGACAGCATGCGGGAGTCTCTCTGTGCAGGCGAGCGCATAGAACTTCGTGGTTTCGGCAGCTTTCACCTGCGGGAATACGATGCCTACGTGGGACGCAATCCTCGGACCAATGAGCCCATCAAGGTCCAGGCCAAGGTGCTGCCGGTCTTCCGGGTAGGCAAGTCCTTGCGCAAGCGGGTCAACGGCGGCAGTTGATCCTCGCAGGGCTCGCATTGCTATGGAGTCCGGTCGCCCTTGCGGTCGATGTCTATGTGAACGGGGTCCAGGTCAATGGTCTCAAGGACCAGGTCCTGGAAGAGGTCACAGTCACCTTTGATGCCGACGGGGATGTTCGCATCGATGCCCCGAACGTGAGTGTCGGGCGATCCTCGGTGGCGGTGGTGCCAGAACCCGAGCCCCCCCCCTTGCCTGAGGCTGCAGTGGCCTCGAATGTGCCCCCGGGACGTTGGTGGCTGGTGTCCGCTGATGACCGGTCCCAGGGCGTGGAGATCGACGTTCGTCTGAACGGGGACCTTGTCCGCGTCATCCGATCTGGAGAGGCCCAGGTCCTGGTTGACCTTGCGCCCTACCTGCATCGAGGCCCGAACCAGGTCACCCTGACAGCCCGCTCCCAGGGCCGGCAGGGGAGTCGCATCCTGACGGTCTACCTGGGATCTGGTGACAACGTGGATGGTGTCCTCGAGTTGGACAGTCCCGAGGTCACCTTTGCCCCGGACAAGGAAGAGGTGCGCGACGGCGTCACCCGGGTCTTCTCTCTCACGATAGACTGACGCCTCCCCGCGACTGTCGTTCACGACGGTCCATCCCCCACTCTCCGTGATTTTCCCCCCCGCCCCGAGTCCCCCCGTGGTCCAAAACGTCGATCTCAGCGACGGCGCTCGCTGTTCCTTCGTCCTCGACACCAACGTCCTGCTCTACGACCCGAACGCCTTGTTCGTGTTCAAGGAGCACGAAGTCGTCATCCCCATCATCGTGATCGAGGAGATCGACCGGTTCAAGAAGGACCTCAATGAGACGGGTCGAAATGCGCGGGCCGTGTCCCGCATGCTCGATGAGTTGCGGGAAAAGGGGTCCCTTTCCCAGGGTGTGGAATTGCCAGACGGCGGCTCTGTACGGGTTGTCCTGTCCGGGGGCATCGACGACCTGCCCGGGGGATTTGGGCCCCGGTCGAACGACAACGTCATCCTCGGGACCGCCAGGGGGCTGACCGAGGACCACCGGGTGGTGCTGGTTACTCGGGACACCAACATGCGGCTGAAGGGCGATGCCCTGGGGCTGGCCACCGAGGACTACAAGCACGCCCACCTGGAGATCGACGAGATCTATTCCGGGGTCGCCGAGGCCCTGGTTCCAGGCAAGGTCATCGACGAGCTCTACCAGCGGGGTTGGGTGCCCAACGAGAATTCGGAGCGGTGGCACCCCCACCAGTTCCTGGTTCTGACTGCCGAAGAATCCCCGGGCCAGAGCGCCATGGTGCGTTTCCATCCCGACCAGAACCGGCTGGTCAAGGTGGGCAAGCACCGGGAAGGTTGCTGGGGAATCTACGCCCGGAACAAGGAACAACTGTTCGCCCTGGAGTTGCTCCTCGATGATCGGATCTCACTGGTCACCCTGGATGGCATGGCGGGCACTGGCAAGACGCTCCTGGCGATTGCCTCGGGCCTGCAGAAGGTCACCGACGAGGCTCGTTATCGACGATTGGTCGTGTCCCGTCCGATCTTTCCCCTGGGCCGTGACCTGGGCTTTCTTCCCGGGGACATCAACGAAAAGCTGAACCCGTGGATGAAGCCCATCTTCGACAACCTGGAGTTGTTGGTGAACTCAGGGGACGATCGGAGTCAGGACCGCAGCAGCAGCAGCAACCGCACGCCTTCCTACCAGGCCCTGCTGGACCAGGAACTCATCCAGGTGGAGCCCCTGACCTACATCCGAGGCCGGTCCATGCCACGGCAGTTCCTGATCATCGACGAGGCCCAGAACCTGACGCCTCACGAGGTCAAGACCGTCATTACCAGGGCAGGGGAGGGGACAAAGGTGGTCTTGACCGGCGACCCCTACCAGATCGACAATCCCTACGTGGACGCCACCAGCAATGGGCTGACCTACGTGGTGGAGCGCTTCAAGGAGTCTCCACTGGCCGGACACATCACCCTGCGCAAGGGCGAGCGCTCGGAGTTGGCGCGATCGGCGGCGCAGCTGCTCTGACCCCCGTGGCCTGAGGGCCCTGTAGACGCCTAGGGCCCCCCGCTGAACAGCACATAGAACGCGCCGCTCTTGTCTCCGCCCCGGTCGTTGCCAAAGGCGCCGATCAAGAGGTCGTCGAGGCCGTCGCCATTCAGGTCGCCGCCCCCGGCGACGCTGTACCCGGCCTGGTCGTCGGGCTCCTCGCCTGGCAGGAAGAGGTCAGCGGAATTGGCCCGATCCTCGCCGCTGAGGGGTCCATAGAACAGGAAGGCTGCGCCTGAATCAGGGCCTCCGGCATCGTGTGTCGGGGCGCCGACAATCACGTCGTCCAGGCCGTCTCCGTTGGCGTCGCCCACGCCATCGACGAAGAAACCGAACCTGTCGCCCGGAAAGTCGCTGTAGCGAAAGGGGGCCATGTCGGTCAGGTCCACGACACCGCGATCGGTTCCGTCAACCAGGTAGATGGCACCCCCTTCTTCGGCCGTCTCGCTGTGTCCAAAGGCACCCAGCAGAATCTCCGGCCGGCCGTCTCCGTCGGTGTCTCCTGCGCCGGCCACGGTGCTACCGACCCGGTGGTCCCGGTACTCCCCGGTGTAGATGGTGTCGGCCGTGACCAGGTTGTGGCTGCCGGAGACGGGCCCCAGCACGAGGTAGGCGGCTCCGGCGCCATCTCCACCCCGGTCGTTGCCGTCTGCCCCCACCACAAAATCGTCCAGGCCATCGCCATCGATGTCGCCCACGCCCGCGGTGGACCGGCCCGCCCATTCGTTGTCCCGGCGTGGCTCGCCGTCATAGATGGCGTCCGCCCGGTCGGCCAGGTTGTGACCACCGGTCACCGGACCGTGGAGCACATAGACCGCCCCGTTGTTGAGGCCTGCACGATCGCTGTACATGGCCGCGACCAACACGTCTGCCAGGCCGTCTCCATTGAGATCCCCGGCTGCGGCCGTCCAGGAACCCGCGGCCTCGTACTCCCCCTCGCCGTAGAGAAAGGCACTGGAGGCCTCGGCCAGTGCGTGCTCACCGTCGGGCAGGGGGCCCAGGAAGATGTGGGCAGCCCCGGCCCGGAAGCCGGCGTAGTCGTGCCGAATCACGCCCACGATGACGTCGTCCAGGCCGTCTCCATTGGTGTCTCCGAGTCCTCCCAGGGAGCGAGCTGCCCAGTGGTAGGGAGAAGCCCCACGTAGACGTACCGGGGCATCCGCCAGGCTCTGTTCCCCGGCGGCCAGTGGTCCGGGAAGGAAGTAGGCAGATCCGGACTGGATACCCTGAACGTCGGACTCCTGGGCATCGAGGAAGAGGTCCTCGAAGCCATCCCCATTCAGATCTCCGGTCCAGGATGCGGATCGGCCCGCCAGGTCCTCGGAAGCCTCGCCAGCCAGGATCACGTCAGCGTCCTGCAGGTCCACGACTCCCCCCAGTTGACAGCTGGGGTCCGGCTCACAGCTGTTCCAAACGCCGTCGTTACAGATCTCAATGGCGCCCGGGTGAACCCCCGGATCCTGGTCGTCACAGTCCGTGCCGTCAGTCACGTGACCGGAGGGCGCGTCGGTTTCACACCCGGATATTCCCCCCTCTGGGTCTCCATAGCCGTCCCCGTCGGCGTCCAGGTACCAGGTGCGGCTGGACAGTCCCTCGTCCACCTCCCCATCGCAGTCCTGGTCCAGACCGTCGCAGATCTCCTCATCGTTCTCGCAGACGGTGTCTGACGAGACGGCGGTGTCCAGGGCGCTGTCATCCGGCGACCCCAGCCAGCCAGCACCAGGCCCGGCACACGCTTGCAGCCACATCATCGACAAGAGGGGAGTCATTGCGCCCAGGAAGATACTTGACCTGGGAGGCGCACGCTCGCGCCAGAGGAGGGCACCTTGGATCGGTTGGAAGGGCGCAACGTCGTGCTCGAGGCCCTGGCACGTCAACGGAGACCGGTTCGGGCCATCTGGCTCGATGGCGGTGCGCGCGTCGACGCCAAGCTCGAGCGGATCCTGGCCCTGGCCGGGGAGCAGGGGGTCCAGGTTCATCGTATTCCGCGAAAGGAGCTGGATCGCAGAGCCCGCGGCGATGTGCACAACGGCATCCTGGCGGAGGCGGAACCCCTGCCGCGGAAGCGTGTCGAGGAGGTCATCGACGAGGCGATGGCCCGAGACGAGGCGCCGTTCCTCGCCCTGGCCGACGAGGTTCAGTACGAGCACAACCTTGGCGCAATTCTTCGCTCGGGTCTGGGGGCGGGATTGCACGGCATGGTGGTGCCCACACGGCGGGGTGCCGGCCTGAGTCCCGTCGTCGCCCGGGTGGCCATGGGGGCGGCTGAAGAGATCCCCCTCATTCGGGAAGGACTCTTTTCCGCCCTCAAGAAGATCCGACGACAGGGGCTGCGGGTGGTCGGCGCCGACATGCACGGAACCCCTCCTTGGGACGTGGACCTCACGGGGCCTATTGCCCTGGTGCTGGGCGGGGAATCCAAAGGTCTCAGCCCGACCCTGCGCAGCCGCTGTGATGCGGTCGTGGGGGTTCCCCTGGCGGGGGGCCTGGAGAGCCTGAATGTGTCGGTGACAGCCGGGGTGATTTTCTTCGAACGTGTGCGTCAGCTGGCCGGGCGGTAGGCGACCTTGGGCAAGAATACCTCCGGGCGTGGGTCCTCGCGAAAGTAGCGAAGGGCCGCTACGGCGGGGCATTCCCGGTTTGAGACCAGTTCCTTCAGGGGCTCCAGCAGGGCGCGATCCGGGGGTTCCGAACGGGCCAGCCCCCGGTCCGCGATGTCGACCAGGTCGATGGCCCAGTCAGCCCAAGGTCGCTCGGTGCTGGCCCCCAGGCCTTCTCGGGCGGCCAGGTCCAGGCGTTCCTCGGGGGTACCGCTGGCCGTGAACTCCCTGGCCAGGGCTGTCGCTTCTCGTCGGGCGTTGTCGTCGTAGAGCAGGGCCGTCCACAGGGCGATTCCGGCCAGGGACAGGGGTAGAGACACCCCGTCTGTGCTGCGAACCTCGATGGTGTGCTTGACCCGGACCTCGGGAAAGACGGAGGTCTGGTGCAGGGCCCAGTCGTCCCAGGTCGGGTGGGCCCCGTCGATGCCCTCGTTCATCCAGCTACGAAACGTCCGTCCGTACGCGTTGACCCAGGCGTCTTCCAGGCGCAGGAACATCATCGGTGCGTCCAGCAGGTAGTCCACCCAGGCCGCGTGGGAATAGCCCTCGCGGATGGCCGGGGGAAAGCCAGTGCGGTCGGGGTCCGTCCGGGTCCAGACGTGGGCCCGAGTGCTCATGAAACCGGTTTCCTGGCCATTCTGGATGGGGCTGTTTGCAAACATGGCTGTAAACAGGGGCGAGAGTGCCTGAAGCATGTCGACCTTCTCGGCGCAGTCCTGTTCGTCGATATAGTCGAAGTTGGCCTGGAAACTGGTGGTGCCCTTCATCATGGTCGTGGCCAGGTCGCCCTGGGCAGGAAGGTAGGTGCGCATGACGCTGTACCGGCCCTTGGGCACCCACGGAATGTCCTCGATCCGGGCGTAGGGGGTCAGTCCCAGGGCCGTCCAGATGGTGTCGGTCTCCTCGGGTGCGAGCACCGTGAGCAACTGTTCCAGGATCTTTCGAGCCTCCCTGGCCAGGGAGGTCAAGGTGGCGTGGGGCGCCCCGGAGAGTTCCACCTGGCCCCCGGGTTCCAGGGTGATGCACCCGCCTCGGCGACACAGGCCGATGACCTTGCTGCCCTCCAGGGTCGGTGACCAGTGGTAGCGCTCCGCCAGCTGTTCGAGCAACCAGCGAATGCCCTGGGGTTCGTCATAGGCCACAGCCTGGCCGTTGGTATGGAGAGCGAAACGCTCGAACTCGCCACCGATGCGCCACTGGGGGCGAGGGCGCCCATAGCGGTGAAATGCCTCGATGAGGGCGGGCCGGGTCAGCGGTGTGGTCATGGCGAAACCTGAATACTCGGGGAAGTCCCGTCAAGGCGGAAGCGACAGGTCCGCGCTATCTTTGGGGCATGATCATGTCGATGCTAGCGGTTGTGGGCTGCGTTCCTCATCTCTATAGCGAGGACTCCGGTGGCGACACCACCTGGGAGGCACCCGAGAACTCCTGGTCGAGCAAGACCCCGCCCTCCGGGCTGGCCCCCGAGGGCTTCGACGAGGGGGATGTGGTGTTCGACCTGCGGGGACTGGACCAGTTTGGTGACGAGGTCAGTCTGTGGCAGTTCTACGGGAGCCTGGTGGTGCTGGACATCAGCACCCAGTGGTGCGCTCCCTGCCAGGATCTCGCCCGGGGCGCCCAGGAGACCGTGGAGCACTACCAGGGCGATGACGTCGTGTACCTGACCCTGTTGGGGGAGGACACAGAAGGAGAGAGTTCGACCTCGGAGACCTGCGAACAGTGGGCTGATGCCTTCGGAATCGAGGCGCCGATCATCACCGACCCATCGGATCTCCGAAAGGAGATCGTGGATGACGGCAGCTATCCGCGGGTGATGATCATCGGGCGGGATCTGCGGGTGGAGATCACCGAGATCGAGAACCCGACCGACCCGAAGATCCGGTCCGCCATCGACGAGCTTCTCTGACCGGTTCGCCGAGACCTGTCGTCACTCCACTCGCTGGACGATGTGGAAGCCGAAGGGGGTCTGGACCACACCGGAGTGTTCCCCCACCGCCAGTACAAAGGCCGCCTGGTCGAACTGCGGTCCGAGTTCCCCTCGAAGGAACCAGCCCAGGTCCCCTCCACGGAGCCCCATCGGACCATCGGAAAACCGAAGGGCCACTTCCTCGAAGGGTTGGCCTTCGTCCAGGTCATCCAGGGCGAGTTGGGCGATCTTGCGGGCCTGTTCCGGGGTGCGCTCCGCCAACTCGTCTGTCGCCTCGCGGATCAGGGCTCCGCGGTACTGGACGACCAGGTGACGCAGCCGAATTTCCTCCAGGACGTCCCGCTGGATGATGTGAAAGCCAAAGGGGGATTCCACAACCCCCGAGACCTGGCCCACCTCGAGCTGAAATGCCACTTCCTCGAACTCCGGGACCCAGGACCCTGCCTGACCGCTGCCCAGAAATCCGCCTCGGGCCTTGGACGGGTCATCACTCATTCGACGGGCCACCTCATCCAGGGACGTTCCCCCCCGGATCTCGGCGTGGACGTCTTCTGCGCGGCGCCTTGCTTCGGCCCGGGTGCGAGCGGTCCCCAGGGGCGCTCCAGTGGCCCCGGAATAGCTCACCAGGACGTGCCGTACGGCGATCCGTTCCGGGGGTGACTCCGCCGGGAGAGGTGGCGTGGAAGAGGTTGGTTCGGGCGCCGTGGAGGGCTCCTGGACCGTGGGCGCGACGGCCTCGCCACACCCGGACAGGAGCAGCAGGGTGATCGCTCCTCCGATCACGGGGCTGCCACCAGGTCTTCGGGGCCTCTCGGCAGCACTCTGCGCTCGTCGTAGGTCCAGTACAGTGGCCCGGTGACCTCGGAATAGACCGTGCCGAGGGCACGGGCCTCCGGATTGTCCGCCTCGTAGTCGTACAGGCTGTCGTCCAGCCAGAGGCATGAATCCACCTCCATCGCCCCGTAGTCATTGCCGTCCACCGCATTTGGATTCTCGTCGGTGACGGTCACGTCGTGCACCTGGACCAGCATTCCCTCGTAGCGCTCGCCATCCGGGCCAGAAGTGCCGATGTCACAGGCGGCTACCTGGAGTGGCTCCGGGGGGGTGGCAGTGCCCTCGACGGTCACGGTGCCAGCCACGATCTCCTGGAGGCCGTAGTACTCCTTGTAGGTTCCCGTGACGGCCACCTGCTCACCGACCTCCACCGCGTTCTCGCCCTTGTCGTAGATGTACAGGCCGCCGTGTTCGCTCACCGACGGGTCCTGGACGAAGAAGCCGGTGTTGTCCTCGACCCCGATCACGATGACCTCGGCCACGCGAACCAGGGAGCCTTCCTCGGGATGGTCCGGGTCGTCCTCGTCAGCAAGGGCAGTGACGGTGTAGGTGCAGGCACCACTGGATTCCGCCTCGTCCGGGCAGGGGTCGCAGGCGTCGCCCAGGCCGTCCCCATCGGTGTCCAGCTGATCGACATCGTGCAGGTGGGGACAGACATCGGTTTCGTTGGGTTCCCCGTCGCCGTCGATGTCGGTCGGGCTGTGATCGCAGTCCTCCACGTCCGCTGCGAGCGGACAGGGATCGCAGGCATCCCCGACGCCATCTGCGTCGTGATCGAACTGGGAGGGGTCCCAGTGGTCCGGGCAGGCATCGTCCGCGTCCGCCAGGCCGTCTCCATCGCCATCGTCGCCTGTGGGCGTGGTCGGATCGCAGACGCCGAGATCCTGCTCACAGGAGAACAGCGGGTAGAGATCCCGGGCGTATTCCATGTCGGCGCTGACCGAGACGCCAGCCAGGGCGGAGAGCAGGGTCGCCTCCACATCGGCCAGGGTGTCGCTGTCACTCCCACTCAGGGCGTTCTGGACGCAGATGGCCCGGGTCGAGCCACAGACATCCAGCGTTTCACACCAGTCCGGGTCGAGGGCTGTGGCACTGATGTGTTCCTCTTCCCCGAACAGGCCGATGCCGTCGATGGTCACCAGGAGCGTGTCCTCGGCCATGGGTCCCAGGACCGAGGCGTAGGGGTCCTCTCCCTCGTTCCGGTAGACCGCCAGGTCTGCCCGCGACCCCACGCGGAGACTGCCGATCACGCCATCGAGGCCCATGGCCAGGGCCGCCTCGTGGGTGGAGAGCGCCCAGAGTTCTTCGGGCGTCAGGGCCTGGTTGGTTGCCGCGAGGAAGGTCTCGGCGCAGGCGAGCTCCTCGGCGGGATGATCGGTGCCAGAAGGGGTCCAGTCAGGCGCCACCAGAACGGTCACTCCCAGCCGGCGGGCGATGGCCACGGGGGTGGTGTCCCCGTAGAGCTCCAGGTTGGAGTGAGGGGACCAGACGATGGTGGTGCCGGTGCTGGCCAGGGTGGCCAGCTGGTCCGTTGTGGCATCGGTGCTGTGAACGTAGGCCACCCCGGGGCCCACCACCCCCAGCCCGATCATGTGGTCGATCTCATCGGAGACGTTGCCTCGGACCCCTTCACCCACATGATCCATGGAGATGTCCACCCGACCTGCAGCCAGGTCGCCCAGGATATCGGCAGCCTCTTCCTCGTCCACACTGCTGGTCACCGTGCGGGAGGAATAGTCCAGGTCGAATCCCGCCAGGCCGTGGCTTGATTCCTCCTCGTCCAGGTTCCGCACCAGCACGTCGATGCAGGAACTGCCATAGGAGCCCACTGCTGCGGTGGTGCCGCCAAGGAGTTCTCGGAGCTCTGCCCACTTCATGATCTCGCAATTCGCGACGTCGGAAACCTCGTCCCACACGTCCGTGAACGCGTGGTAGTCATCTTCACTCCGCCACTCGTAGCGGTCCTCGAAAAGACCATCGTGTTTCCACGGGGGCAGGTGGTTGTACTGCAGGTGGTTGTGGGCATCGATGAGTCCAGGACTCACAACCCCGCCAGGGCAGGTCACTGTGGTGTCCGTCAGGTCGCAGTCCCCGACACAGGTGATGAGGCCCGTCGCCTGGTCCCAGACCACGAAGCCATCGGTCGGGCCATCCGGGGTCAACAGAGTCCCCTGGACGGCATGCAGGGAACCGGATCCCGTCTGGGGGTCGCAGTTCGGGTCGGTGTCGGTGTCCGTGTCGGTGTCCGTGTCCGTGTCCGTGTCCGTGTCCGTG
>CAZMNK010000137.1:0-14959 GCA_964567625.1 uncultured Enterobacterales bacterium
TTTCCGGGAGAAGTGGGTGGGGTCGACCGAGGGAAACCTGGAGAAGATCCTCCAGGGCGTCGACGCCCTGGGCTACGTGCTGCTCATCATCGACGAGGCGGACCGGTCGCTCTCGGCGGGGGCCGAGGGAGACGGTGGGACGAGTTCTCGGGTCATCGCCCGGCTGAAGGAATTCATGTCGGACACCTCCCACCGGGGGCGGGTGGTGATCCTGTTGATGACCAACCGGCCCGACAAGCTGGACACCGACTTGAAGCGTCCGGGGCGCTTTGACGTGAAGGTGCCGTTCTTCTTTCCAGAGTCGGCCTCCGAGCGGCGGCTCATCCTGGAGGCCCAGTTGCGCAAGAACAGGCTGGAACTTGCCGACGGGGTGACCCTGGATGGGGCGGTTTCGGGGACCGCCGGGTATTCAGCCGCCGAACTGGAGGCTGTGCTGCTTGCGGCTGCCGGCAATGCCAGTGGGGCGGATCGCGTGACCTTGTCCCAGGAGGACCTGGACACTGCAGTGGCCGATGTCATCCCTTCGCGGGACCTTCGGATGCTCGAATTCATGGAGATGCTGGCGGTCTTTGAAGCCAGTTCCCGCCGCATGTTGCCCGAGCGCTACCAGGTGATCGAGACCGACGAGGTCCTCAAGAGGCTCGACATGCTTCGTGTCACCCTCGGGCGCCGGGTGCTCTGAAGGGGCCGATCGTTCCTCAAAGGGGCGCTGGCGATCTTGACGTCCGTGGTCTGGCGGCCTAAATGGCAGCGGCTTCGGGCCCGGACTCTACGTGGCCCTTCGAATAGACTCCGCGGAGAAAGCCATGTACGCGGTCATCAAGAGCGGCGGCAAGCAGTACAAGGTCGCCGAAGGCGACACCCTCAAGGTCGATCGGCTCAAGGCCGAGGTCGGCGACAAGGTGGACCTGCCCGTCCTCCTGGTTGGCGGTGACACCCCCAAGGTGGGAAGCCCGCTGGTGAAGGGCGCCTCGGTCAAGGCCACGGTGGTCTCTCACGACCAGGGTGACAAGGTCACGGCGCTCAAGTACCGCCCCCGTAAGCGCACCCGGCGGCGGATTGGCTTCCGCGCCTCGATTACTACCCTCCAGATCGACAAGATCAAGGCCTGAGGAGAACCCCATGGCTCACAAAAAGGGACAGGGATCCACCCGAAACGGGCGTGACTCCAACCCCCAGTACCGGGGGGTCAAGCGTGGCGACGGACAGCCTGTCCGGGCCGGCAACATCCTTGTGCGACAGCTTGGGACGCGGTTCCATCCAGGTCGCAATGTCGGCGTCGGCCGTGACTGGACGCTCTTTGCGCTCGTAGACGGCAAGGTCGCCTACGAGACCTTTCGAGGTGGCAAGAAGCGCATCTCGGTCTATCCAGAGGCGGACGCCTCCTAGCGATCCCCGGAAAACCCTCCGCGGGATTCAATCGTTCGCCCAGGGCCGCGATCCGGCGAGTGGAGCGGCGATGCGGTTCATCGACGAAGTCGAGATCACTTGTGTCTCCGGCCGAGGAGGCGACGGGGCCGTGTCTTTCCTGCGGGAGCCCTATCGGCCCCGAGGCGGCCCGGACGGCGGTGATGGCGGCCGCGGCGGGGACGTGGTGCTGGTGGCTACGGGCCGGTGCAACACCTTGGAGCACCTGCGTGGCCGTCGTGTCTACAAGGCCCGCAGTGGTCAGGGCGGCCGTGGCCGCCAGATGACGGGTGCGTCGGCCAAGCCGCTCGAGATCGACGTGCCGGTCGGAACGATGGTGTTTGAGGACGACATCCAGGAACCCATCGTGGACCTTGCCGTCGATGGCGCTCGGGCCGTGGTTTGCCAGGGAGGGCACGGCGGAAAGGGCAATGTGCACTTCAAGTCCGGGTCCAACCGCACACCTCGCAAGGCCACGCCGGGAGGGGATGCCCAGCAGAAGCGCCTTCGACTGGAACTCAAGCTGCTCGCCGATGTGGGGCTCTTGGGCTTTCCCAATGCCGGAAAGAGCACGCTGATCTCCCGCATCAGCAAGGCCCGCCCCAAGGTCGCCGACTACCCCTTCACCACCCTGGTTCCGAATCTCGGGGTGGTCTCCCAGGGCTGGGACGGGAGCTTTGTGGTGGCGGACATTCCGGGGTTGGTGCCCGGGGCCAGCGCGGGTGTGGGGCTGGGGCTCCAGTTTCTCAAGCACGTGGAGCGCTGTCGCTTTCTGCTGCACCTGGTGTCGATGGTCGAAGAGGGCGAGGATCCGCCGGATCCCCTGGCCCGCTACCAGGCGCTCCAAAAGGAGCTCCAGGCCTTTTCTGCCGACCTGGCTCAGCGTCCCCAACTGGTGGTTCTCACCAAGGCGGACGTGGTGGAAGATGGAGTCATCGACGAATTTGTGAGGACGTTTGCAAGTGAGCTCGGAGGGCCGCCGTTCGTGATCTCGTCGGTCACAGGCCAGGGGATCAAGTCCCTGATGGACACCTGCTGGCAGAGGCTCCAGGCTATGCTCGACGAAGGGTGACCCCTCTCGTCGTGCTCATCGTCGGTGCCTGTGGCGGCCATTCCGTAGAGCCTCAGGCCTTGTGGGATGTCTCCCTGGAACTGACCTACGCCTCGGTGGCGTCGATCGGACCCCATCACACCGAAGCGACAGCGGTGTACGAGCGGGGCGGGGAACGCCCTCGAAAGCGGACGGAGGTTCTGGATGTGCGTTGGGGAGACTGGGACAACTACCAGGTTCGTCGTTCCCGGGACGGCAAGCTGCTCATGGAGCACCGGATCATCCAGGGCAAGGCCTATGGCCGAAGTGGTCGCAGCGGCTTCCGTTCGAGCAGCGATGCCGAGCTCTTTCGGATGGAGCTTGCCCAGACCTGGAACAGCTTTGCCCTGGTGCTTGGCCCCTTCCAGTGGCGCCTGAGCGCGGAAGAGGACGGAGAAGCGATCATCGAAGGACGGGAAGGCACCCGGTACACCCTTGGTTTGACCGAGCTGGAGGAAGGTGCGGTGTCCCGCGGACATGTCCCGGTGAGCCTGGAGGGGATCGTCGTGCTCGATGCGGCCACTGGTGTTCGTCTGTTTGCTGAGGTGGAGGGGCAATACCTGGAACAGGGGCGCGAAGATCGGGTCTGGACAACCCGTTATCGGATGGTCCGCTCGGGCTTTGGAGTCCCTCCGGACCTGCTCAAGCCAGACCGTATTCGGTGAAGGGCTTGCACCTGCCACTCTCTTCCCGGTACGATCATGTCGGCCCTCCTTCTGGGGGGCGCGAGGCGACTACGAACGTAGGAACATCCAACGCTGTCGAGCAGTCCGGGGCTGGCACGAAGCCGGCCGACAGACCTGCTGGAGCGATTCTTTGACGCCCAGGCGTCGACCATCCAGCGCGGCTTCGTCCAGCGCATCACAACACTTGGAGGCGGCCCTGACGCACCCCCACGAAATTGCTCTGACCATCACCACTCTGGCCCAGCAGCAGAAGGCCGAGGAACTTGTGATCCTCGATGTGGAGGGGCGTGTCAGCTATTGCGACCGTTTCGTCATCTGCAACGGCACCAATCGACGGCAGGTTCGCGCCATTGCCGAGTCGGTCATCGTGGAGATGAAGCAACTGTTGGGCCGTCCGCCCCTCTCGGTGGAGGGGATGTCTGCCAGTCGGTGGGTGCTTGTGGATTTCGGGGACGTGATCCTGCATGTTTTTGATCGGGATCTCCGGTGCTTCTATGACCTCGATGGCCTGTGGGCTGACGCGGGTCGCACGGAGATTCCACCACTCCAGGAGGAGCCCGTCCGGCTGGGAACCACCGGGTGAGCCACTCTTGAGGCTCCAACTCGTTCGGGTCCACAAGGGACGAGGTGATTGGGCCGACGAGGCTGCGTCGGACTACTGCAAGAGGCTCAAGCGATACGGGCCCTTCGAGGAGCGCACCGTGAAGCCCCAGGCTTTTACGGGGAATGTGGATGCTGTGTGCCAGGCCGAGGCCGATCGAATCACCCGAGGCCTGGGGTCGAGTGCCCGTCTCGTGGTGCTGGATGAGAGAGGAGATTCTCTCAGCAGCAAGGGGTGGGCCAGGCTGGTCGATGGCGCTCGACAGGAAGGCATTTCCGAACTGGTCTTTGCCATCGGGGGCCCCTATGGCCACCATGCCTCGCTGCGGTCCCGGGCCTGGCGAGTCGTCAGCCTGTCCCCCATGGTGCTGAATCACCAGGTCGCCCGCGTGGTGACCCTGGAGCAGCTCTACCGGGCATGGACCCTGATCCGGGGCGAGCCGTATCACCACTGAGCGCTTGCCATGGTGGGTCTCGGACCTAAATGGCCTCCATGCTCCAGGACCTTCTCGACGTGGTGCTTCCCACCAGTTGTGCTGGCTGCGAGGTGCCGCTGAGAGACAGGGGGGGGTCCCGTTTGTGCCAGGAGTGCACCCGGTCCATTCCCGGGGGACTCTGGCCGCTGCAGGTGGAGGGCCTGGACGCGACCTGGGGCTGGGCGCCCTATGAAGGTCCGGTGGGGAACGCCCTGCGACGGGGGAAGTACCGCCCCGATCCCGCCGTTCTGAGGGAGCTTGGTCGCCGGATGGCTGCGATCGTCCGGGCCGGGGTTGGTGAGATGGACCACCTGGTCCCCGTGCCACGTTCCTGGCAGGACCTGCTCCGGACGGGGTTGGAGCCGACCAGTGTGCTTGCTGCACCGGTGGCACAGGCCCTCTCCCGGCCCCTGTCGAGGTCTCTGAGGAGGCGAGGGGGACCACCCCAGGCTGCCCTGCCCGGAGAACGCCGTCGCGAGAATGTCCGCGACGCCTTTCGGGCCAAGGCTGTCATTCCGGGATCCAGGGTGCTGCTGTTCGACGACGTGATCACCACAGGAGCCACCGCCCGTGCCTGTGCCGAGGTCCTCCGGGCTTCTGGGGCTCGTCAGGTGGCCCTTCTGACGGTCTGCAGTCCCTTGTTGTAGAGACGGATCTCTGGACAGTGTCGATTGTGATCGATGGGGCAGTGCTGACCTGTCCCAAGTTCTTCCCTGATCTGTTCGAAAATCTTGACAATGTTCGATGAAACAAACGCTCCCTTCAGGCGTTTCAACGGATGTGAAACCCCTGGTCGGGGAGATTGGAACGACGCCAGAGTCGATGGAAATCTTGGCCCGGTCCTTGCAAGTAACTCAGGTGTGTTCCCTTGATCCCGACCCGACCATGAGAGGAGACCATCATGAACCAGAACAAGCTCAATCTTGGAGATCTCATCAACCTCTTCTACGAGGAATACCTGGCGCTGTACGGCGATGAGGACATCGCGAGCGTGGCCGCAGCTGCGACCATCAACGACATCCTCTCGGACATCGGGCACACCATCGAGGTGACCAAGGACGAGGCAGCAGCTTGAGGCAATGTATCTGAACTGAACCGGTTCAGATAAGATACGGGTCGGAAACGACAGGCGTGGGCCAGAACCCGCGCCTGTCGTGTTTTTGGGGTAGCGTCACGGGCCGTGGAAGCCCTCGACCTGCTGGTGATCGCTGTCTACCTGGTCGGGATCTTCGGGGTCGGGGTCTGGGCCGGCAGGGAGGGCGGCGGAAAGGACGCCGAGGGCTTTTTTCTGGCCGGTCGACAGCTGCCCTGGTGGTTGTTGGGGACCTCGATGGTGGCCACCACCCTGGCTGCGGACACACCGCTCACGGTGGCGGGCCTTACCCTGTCCAAAGGGGTGGCAGGCAACTGGTTCTGGTGGTCCTTCGCCATCAGCCACGTTCTGGTTGCCCTGGTGATCGGGCCGCTCTGGCGAAGGGCCGAGGTGGTCACGGACGCCGAGTTCTGTGAGTTTCGCTACGGAGGCCGCGAGGCGGCCTTTTTGAGAGGGCTCAAGGCCTTCTACTTTGCGGTGCCCATCAACTGCATCGTGATGGGCTGGGTCTTTTTGGCCATGGAGAAGGTCAGCCTGGCGGTGGTGCCGGAGTGGCCGGTCTCGCGAGTGGTGGGGGTGTTGTTGTTGCTCACCCTGGTCTACAGCGTGAGATCGGGATTTCGGGGTGTGGTGCTGACGGACCTGGTGCAGTTCCCCCTGGCGCTTGGGGGGTCGATCCTGTTGGCCTGGATCGCAGTGCGGGAGGCGGGGGGACTGACCGTCGTGGTGGAGGCTGCCGTGGACCGCGCGGGGCCCCAGGCCATCGCCCTGTTTCCCGTGGACTCCGAGTTGTTGCCCTGGCACGCCCTGTTTGCCTTCCTGGGAGTCCAGTGGTGGGCCCAGAAATATGCCGATGGTGGTGGGATCTTCATTCAACGCCTGCTTGCGGCCCGAAGCGAGCGGGATGCAGCCCTGGGGGGACTGTGGTTCTGCATCGCTCACTATGTCCTGCGCCCCTGGCCATGGGTGCTGACGGGAATGGCGGCGGTGGTCCTGGTGCCCGAGGCGGTGCAGATGGATCCCGAAGGGGCCTACCCGGTCCTGTTGCGGGAGGTTCTGCCGGCGGGGCTGCGGGGTCTCCTGGTGGCGAGTTTCCTGGCAGCTTTCATGTCCACCATCGACACCCACCTCAACTGGGGGTCCTCCTATGTGGTGCATGACCTGCTGGTGCGCTGGCGGCTGGTCGCCCCCGACCGGACGGTCCTTGCGTCACGCCTCTCCGTGGTGGGTATGGCGCTGCTGGCCCTGGTCTCGACCCGGTTCATGGACACCATCGCCGGTGCCTGGGAGTTTGTGACCGCCTTTGGAGCGGGCTCAGGAGCGGTCATCCTCCTGCGCTGGTATTGGTGGCGGATCACCGCTGGGGCCGAGATCGCCGCGATGGTGGCCTCCACGGTGTTGGCGGTGGGCGTGTACACCCTGGCCCCGGAAGACTGGCCCTATCTGTACAGGTTGGTCGTCATCGTGGGGGGTTCGGCCCTGGTCTGGATTCCCGTCACCTGGCGGAGCACGGTACGGCCCGAACAACTGGTGGCGTTCTACCAACGTGTGCGTCCGCCAGGGCCGGGCTGGAAGGCGGTCGCGGCGGTCGCGGGATTGCCGGCGCCCGGACCCCTGCTGCCGGGCCTGG
This sequence comes from uncultured Enterobacterales bacterium, assembly GCA_964567625.1. GTDB lineage: Bacteria > Myxococcota_A > UBA796 > UBA796 > CAJQPC01 > CAYFPX01. Next base: position 6,983 of record CAZMNK010000137.1, read on the forward strand.
TGCGTTGGGTGCTTGGAACCGGGGCCATCCTGGCAGGCCTGTTGGGCCTGGGCGATGCACTGCTCGGGGCACCTCTTCGAGGAGGAGTCACATTGCTGATCGGGGCCATTCTTGTGGCATTGATAGCACTTCGAACGCGATCCTCGGGTTAGGATGAACCCTCTTCGCGATCTGATCCCCTCAGATCCTCGTCCAGCCCAAAACCGCAGACCTGCCCGTGGAACTCTTCGCCACCCCTGCGATTGCTCGCACCAGTCGCCGCTGGTCCACTCTCACCATCCAGGTGGCCTGGACACTGCTCCATGAGGGCGTTCGCCCTGTCGGCCAGACCCTGATCGATGCGAGGGAGCATGTGCTCACCTTGCTGCCGGAGGGCGCACCCGATGCCCTGCTCGATCCACTCGCCGCGGAACTGACCCGTGACTTTTTGGAGCGGGCCCGGAAAGCGCACTATCGGATTCGCCCTCTACCGAATGAGGTCGCACCGGCGTCGGCTTCCTGGCGAAGGGACCTGCTGTCGGTCCTGGATCCGGTGGGCGAGATCGTGTTCCGCCTTGTGTACGGGGACCGCCTCTCTCTGGAGGAGGTCGAGCACAGGAGAGGCATCGACCGGGTCATCCTCTCCGGGTCCCAGGAAGGACTTCGGAGTGTCATGCGCTCGATGTTGCGGGGCCATGGCGTGGTTCACACGACCTGGGACGCGGGTTGGATCGACCGGGTGCTCCACCGCCTGGCCGAGGTGCCCGCCGAGGATTGCCAGGGAGGGGTCGAACTCGCCACCCCCAATGGCCAGGCCCATGCGGACCGCTGCCCCAGGTGCGGCCGGGGGCTGCGTCTGATCCGGGGCGGTCTGCTCTCCCCGGGGGACCTCCTTCCTCCAGCCCAGGGGACTGGCGGTGATTCCACGGTCCAGGTTCTCGCCCTGCACCTGCATCCAGAAGCTCGTCACCACCGTGGCGAATTGATCCGGGCTTTCGGAGACTGCGCACTTCGCGTGCAGGAGGATGCGGTCCTGGTGGACCTGTCACGGGTGTCCTCTCTGGCGGGGGTGCTCACACAGCAGGCCGAGCTCGGCCGCCCTTGCCGGGAGCACCTGAGAGGCGCGAGGCTGCGGGGTTCGGGACGCTTTACAGCCTACGGGCTCATTGGCCCGGCGGCCACCGATGTCCTGGAGGCGACACAGTCGCGCCCATGGGGAGAGGTCGATGGGGTGGGCCCCCTTCCGGAACCCCTGCCAGAACCCCCATCGGTGGCACGCTGGTGGGCCGCAGCCCTGCTCGCCGTGATGTTGGCTTCCCTGGCCGGGATGGTGGCCTGGCGCACCAGTGGGCCAGAGCCGGTGCACCCGCTGACCGCGACGTTTACCCGCGGAGGGGGCGAGGTCCATGCCCGCTTCGACGCTTCCGACCCGGCCCACCTGGTGGTGGTGAGCCGCACGGACCGGGCGCTGGAGGTCCTGTTTGCGACCCAGAGGCCCGCGGACAAGGGAGAATTGAGTACGGGTGAGGGGGACTACGAGATCCTTGTTCCTGCCGACCAGTTGCTGCTCGCGACGGCAGACAGTCCCTTTGAAGAGTTGGAGTCCCTGCTCTTCGCCGTGGAGGGTGAGCCCGATCCACTGGGTGCGCTCGGCCGTCGATTGCGGGCTGTGCAGCCTCGGGCAGATGTGGAAACCCAACCCTGAGATGCCTGTGATTTGCTCCAGACGACCCCGGCTCGTCGTCGGTCCGGGGTGTTCATGACCGGTGCGGGTTAGGATTCGTCCATGCGGATTACCCCCCTGGACATCATCCAGAAGCAGTTCACGTCGTCCAAGAAGGGGGTGGACCAAAAAGAGGTCTCTGAGTTCCTGGACCAGATCCGTGAGGCCCTGGAGGAACTCCTTCGGGAGAACCAGGACCACAAGATCGCGCTGGCGGAACGAGACCGTGAAATCGAGCGTCTGCGCCAGGCAGAAGAGGAGATCAAGGAAACGCTCCTGATGGCGCGGCGCCTCTCCGAGGATCTACAGGGCACGGCTCGTCGCGAAGCGGACCTGATCATGGGCGAGGCCAGGCTCGAAGCGCAGCAGGTCATCAACCAGACCCATGACGAACATCGCAAGCTGTTGCGAGAGGTCATGCGGCTTCGTGGTGTGCGTCACCAGTTGGTCTCCCAGATTCGAGCGGTGGTCGAGGCCCACTCCCGCCTGGTGGACGAGTGCGAGGAACTCGTTGCCGAAACGAATGAAGGCTGACCGCGGGAAAGGGCAGGTGTCACGCGAAGCCCGGCTCGATCTCCACATGCACACCTTGCGCAGCGATGGTGGCCAGACGCCGGAACAGTTGCTGCGCGATTGCGCCACAGGCGGCCTGGACGTGGTCTCGATCACGGACCATGACCTGCCCCCCTCCCTGCCCTCGGGCGAGCACCGGTTCGAAGAGCGATGCCTGAGGCTGGTCCACGGAGTGGAGCTTTCAACCTTCCACGGGGACGGTGAGCAGCATCTGCTCGTGTGGTTTCCGGCGGAGATGCCAGAGGAGTTTCGTGCGTTCTGCACCCAGCGAGCCCAGGCCCGGGCAGGTCGCTACATGGCGGCCATTGAGAGCATGGGACTGGAGGGCCTGACGGCTCCGGATGCCGATGCTCGAGCGGGTCGACGGAGCCTGACGCGGCGGCACCTGACCCTGGACCTGGTGCGTGCTGGCCATGCCCGGTCCTACAAGGAGGCCATGCGCCGCTGGACTCACTCCAGCTGTGGCCACGTGCCGTCGATTCAGCTTCCGATGGTGGAGACCATTGCTCGGGCAAGGGCTGTGGGCGGTGTGACGTCCTGGGCCCACCCGGAGCCCACCCGCTGCAAGGCCTGGCTTCCCGACCTGGTTCGGGCAGGCCTCCAGGGTGTGGAGGGAATCCGTCCCGGTCACGGCCGGCGGGTTCGCCAGGGTTTTCGCAAGCTGGCCACCCGGCATGGAATCCTGCTGACTGGAGGCAGTGATCACCACGGGCAACCGGGCCGGTATGTGGGCCATTTTGCCGTGAGCGGTGAGGCCTCTGCGCCGCTCTTGCGGGCGCTTCAGCCGGAATCCGGACCAGCCGGGTGAGGGTCGGGGTCGTTGGGGCGGGCACCCTGGGGAGAGCCCTGACCCGCCGCCTTGTCCATCGCCAGGACCAGGTGGTGGTGGCTTCCCGCCGTCCGGTGGACCTGCCGGCTCTCTGGCTCCAGGTGGATGTCCTCAGCGGGGAGGGCCTGCACAAGGCTCTGCGCGGTTGCGATGCCGTGGTCTTTGCCGCGGCAGGGGGACGCCGCAAGGAGGCGGTTCAGTTGGCCCGTATAGGCCTCCGCAACGTGGCGGTTGCGACGGAGCGGGAGGGCGCTCGCCTGGTGATGGTGGGGCCTTCAGGGACTGGTGAAGGGTCGTCACACCCGGTGCTTCGCGCTCACCACGAGGGGGAGAACCTGGCCCAGGAGGAGTGCTCGAAGTTGTGGGTGGTCCGGGTGCCGACCTTGTTTGGCATGGGGGATCACCTGTTGTCGCCCTGGCTTGATCAAATCGCGCGCGGGGAGTCGGTGCGTGTGCCCCCGGTTCGGGCACCTCTGCGCCCGCTCTGGACCGGCGACGCTTCGTTGCTCATCGAGCGAGCCCTTGGGGACGAACCCGGCTGGCCAGGGAATGTCGAGGTCAACGGACCCGGGACCTGGACCATGCGTCAGCTTGCCGAGGCAACCTGCGCGATCCTGGGAAGCAAGCCGTCGGGCGTTCCCCATTTCGGGGGAGCGTCACGCTGGGACCACCTGGCTGCACAGGACACGGAGCGAGATGACTGGGGTCGGCTGAACCTGGGGAATCGTCGGAACGTTGAGGACTGGCTCGCCGCTGTGGGCTCTCGCAGTTAGGACCCCTCCCCCACACCAGGAGTTTTCCCATGGCTGATACCGCTGGTTTTTTCAACGAGTACATTCCCAACAAGCTCGTGCAGAAGCCTGATCTCGTCAAGATCGGCAAGTCCATCGTCTTTGACATCAAGGGCGCCGGAATCTGGAGCCTGGACCTCACCGGAGACACCGGGACCTGCATCGAGGGTCAAATGGAGGATCCGGACTGCACCATCACTGCCGAAAAGGATGACTGGGAGAAGCTCCTGGACAAGCCGGCCCTGGGCATGCAGATGTTCATGATGGGCAAGATCAAGGCGGACAACCTGGGTGTTGCGACGCAGCTCAACAAGATCCTGGCCTGAACCAGCACGCGAAGAGGGGGTTGCCCGGTCCCGGGTGACACCATCCCTGGAGACGTCGGCGTTCCATGGAGCGCCGGCGTTCTGGGTTTTGCGATGCCGTGAATGCGGACTAGAGGTTCCGCCGCCGCAGCCAGGTGCCCAGGCCGCCGATGATCGCCAGCCCTGGAATGACCAGGAGGCTGAAGAGCCAGACCAGGGCGCCCTCGATCTCGTTCATCTCCATGCTGCCCCGCCCGGCCTCGTTGGGGCGGACCGTGACGGTGTCTTCCTCGCCGAGCAACCAGGCCATGGTGTTCAGGAAGAGATCCAGGTTCGTTCCATTGGTCACCAGGCCGTTGGCGATGAAGTCGCTGTCACCGATCACCACGACGCGTCCTCCGGGTTGTCCGGGGTTCTCTGACCCTGCTGGTTCCGGTGTGGCTTCGGTCTCCTCGACGTCTCCGGACTCTCCGAGTGGCAGCGCTGTCGCTCCGGAAGAAAGGCTCCGATTCCCCACATGGATGGCGCCGGGATCGAGGACTTCCACGGCGGTGATCACCGGGACCTGGCCCACCTGCTCCCCAGGATCGGGCTGGGGCGGGGCGCCGGAGAGGTAGTCGGTCTCGGCCCAGGCAGCGTCGCTGGTGTTGGCGATGGCCTGGGAGTTCAGGCCTTCGATCTCCAGGGCCCCGACACTTCGGACCGCTCGGAGCACGACCAGGGCATCGTGATCCGCCACGATGGGGTGGGCGGAAAAGGACTGACGGTCCAGGATGATGTAGGTCGGGTCGGTTCCCACCATCTGGTAGCTGGGGTTGTCCTCGACCACGACATCGTCGCCCACGGCCACGCCATAGCGGGCCAGGTCGTTGGCCAATTCGGGGGCATGGACCGGGTCAAGCAGGACCAGGAGGGAACCCCCGCCTCGCACATAGTCGGCCAGCGTCTCTCGTTCCTGGGGCAAGAACTCGGTCTGGGGATCGGCGACGATGACCGCGTCACAGGTGTCTGGCACCGCAGCAGCACGGGCGAGCAGCAGACCCACGGCGACCGTCCCCTGTTGTTGGAGCTTCTCGCCCAGCCAGGAGAGCCCCAACACGTCCTCGTCATCGATGCGTCGCTCCTCGTGGCCCGAGGTCAGACACAGGGTCTTGGTGGTCCTGGTGGTCAGTCGAACCAGGGCATTGGTGAGGGACTCCTCGTTGGGGGTCAGGTTGTCTTCGAGCCGCTCACTCCGGTCTCCCTGGACCAGCACCACCGTGCCCAACCTGTCGATTTCGTGGCGCTGGGCGGTCAACAGGTCCCGGTTGGGATCGATGCGCTCGACCGTGATCATGTCCGAGACCTGGGCGTAGCCTCCGGCCAGGATGTCGAAGTCGATGCCTTCGGGAGACTCCAGCTCGAAGAACCCCAGGATGGTCACTGGCGCATCGAGGGAGGCGGCGATCTCCATGGACTGGGGGGCCAGGGTGTGCCGGCCACTGGAGGTGATGTCCCAGCGCTGGTCGAAGCGTTCGCTCAGCACGTTCAGGGCCACCATCACCCCCAGTGCCACGGTGACCAGCAAGAGAGAACCGGAGCTGTAGCGGGTGCTGCGGCGGGTGGCGGTCTCCGCCACGGCGTCCCGGTCAAGCCACAGGAACAGGGCCAGCAGAATGGCACCACCGGCACCGGTGGCGGTCCACACGCCCCCGGTGGCCCCGACGCTCAGGCGCATGATCACCGTGAGCAGGACCATCAGGGTCCCGATTGCCCCCATCAGCCAGGCCATTCGTCGCATCAGGTCCACCGCTCACTCTCGACGCGTTGCCAGGTGGCAAACAGGAAGAAGCCGATGAAGCTGGCGTAGTAGACGATGTCCTTGAGGTGCAGCAGCCCTCGCGACAGGTTCTCCAGGTGGTTGAGCATGGACAGCGAGGCGATGATCGAGCCCATGCCCTCGCCACTGGAGGGATCGGCCCAGGTCAGGACCCAGAACAGCAGCAGGAGTGCGAAACCGACGACCAGGGCGACCACCTGGCTGCGGGTAAAGGACGAGGCCAGCAACCCCACGGCCACAAAGGATCCCGAAAGCAACAGGACTGCCAGGTACCCGGAAAGCATGACCCCGGGGTCGGGTTCCCCAAGCCACCAGACCATGCCCATGCAGGGCATGGTTCCCGCCAGCAGGACGGACACGAAGCCCATGGCTCCCAGGTACTTGCCGACCACGATGCCGCCAGAACTGATCGGGCTGGTCAGCAGGAGTTCAAAGGCCCCGGACCTCCTGTCTTCGGCCAACAGCCGCATGGTCACGGCCGGGCAGAGGAACAGGAGGATGACGCCGGTGTTCGCAAAGAACGGGGCCACCAGGAAGTCGTTGACGTTCAATTCCTGGGTCGTCCAGGGGCTCGCTGCGAGTTCGAGTGCCTGGTAGTTGTACAGGCCCATCATCGATGCAAAGAAGAAGCCGTTCAGGATCAGGAAGGAGGTGAGCACCACCCAGCCCACTGGGGTCTGGAAGTAGGCCCCCACCTCTCGGCGGGCGATGGTCAGCGTGGCTCTCACGCCTCCCCCTCGTCCCGGACCAGGCGCAGGTAGACATCCTCCAGGCCGGCGCGGCTCGTGAACTCGAGCAGGCCAAAAGGCACCGCTGCGCTGGCGATGTGTTCCCGGATGTCCTGCTCGGTCCGAACTCGGAACCGGCCGTTCCCCAGGGTCTCCACCTCGCCCAGGGTGGCGAGTGCCTGTTCGGCCCCTTCCGGCCGGGCAAGCTGGAGCTCCACACCCCCCGTGGCCTGTCGAAGACCCTCCAGGGTGTCCTCTGCCACCAGGACGCCGTCGTCGATGATGATCGCCCGCTGACAGAGGGCTTCGACCTCCGCCAGCACGTGGGTGGACAGGATCACCGTGCGATCGCTGGCGGCAAGGGACTTGAGCAGTCGCCTGATCTCGACCCGCTGGGCGGGGTCCAGTCCACTGGTGGGCTCGTCCAGGACGAGCACCTGGGGGTCGTGCACCAGGGCCTGGGCCAGGCCGACCCGTTGGCGGAATCCCTTGGACAGGTGCCCGATGATGCGGTGCCGGACCTCTTCCAGGCCCACCTGGGCCAGGGCGCGGTCGACGGCGGCAGGCACGTCCTTCACACCCTTGATGCGGGCTGCAAACCCGACGTAGTCCGAAACGACCATCGCCTCGTAGAGAGGAGGCAACTCGGGGAGATACCCCACCCGTCGCTTGACCTCTTGAGGGGACTCGAACACGTCATGACCACCGATCCGCGCCGAGCCTTCTGTGGCCCCCAGTGCTCCTGCGAGGATCCGCATCGTGGTGGACTTGCCCGCTCCGTTGGGCCCCAGGAACCCGACCACTTCGCCGCGCTGGACGGTAAAGGAGACATCACGGATGGCCACGGTTGCGCCGTAGTGACGGGTGAGGCCTTGGACTTCGATCATCGGGAGGGAACTCCAGCAGCGGGCCCTGGTAATGCCTCGGATCCGCACGTCAAGCACCACGGCTTGAGGTTCCGATTTCTGGCGGGTACGCTCCCACAGCTTCTGGCACCGAGAGGAGACATGTCCGCTGTACGCAGCCTGATGGTGATCCTGGTCCTGTTTCTCCCCGCCTGTGTGTCCTGGGAGGCCCCGGATGCCGACAGCGACGGGTTCCTGGTTTCCGAAGGGGACTGCGACGACCTGAATCCACTGGTCGGTCCGGCCTCGGAGGAGATCTGGTACGACGGTATCGACCAGGACTGTGACGGCAACGATGCCGACCAGGATCTGGATGGTGTCCTGT
>CAZMNK010000138.1:0-14881 GCA_964567625.1 uncultured Enterobacterales bacterium
TCGACTGCTGCGCCCACTGCAGCAAGTACCAGGGCGTCCACTTCCCGGCCGACCCGGCGACAGTCCGGCCCCAGAACCCGGGAATCGAGGTCAGGTCAGGTCGGCGAACTTCCGACGATGGTGGACGAAGACCGAGAACCCGACCACCAGCATCCCCACGCTGAACAGCACGGCGAAGAGGATCTGCCGCACATCGGGCAGGTGCTGATTGAGCACGATCTCCTGGTAGATACCCACGATGTGGGCCATCGGGTTGAGCTGGAGCAGGATGGAGAAGCTCTGCGGATAGGCCGAAGGCGGGTAGAAAATCGGCGACAGGAACATCCAGGGCATCAACAGTGCCCCGACCCAGTGCGATGTGTCGCGGAAGAAGACGTTGGCAGCGGACAGCAGGAAAGCCATGCCCAGGGTGAACAGGGCCTGGAGCACGATGAAGAACGGCAAGAGCAGGAAGGTCGGCCCAAGTCCCTGGCCAAAGAAGACCACGCCGATCGCCAGGATGCCAAAGCGGATGACCTGGTTGATGGCTGCGGACAGGACCACGTGGGCGGGAAGAATGGCCGCCGGGAAGTTGACCTTCTTGATCAGGTGGCCGTGCCCCACCACCGCATCGGTGGCCCGCTGAACCCCATCGGCGAAACCGAACCAGGCCACCATCCCGCAGAACAGGAAGAGCGAGTAGTGGATTGTCCCGCCCGAGGCGTGGAACTTCACGTCCAGGATGATGTGGAACACAAAGGTGTAGGTGATCAACTCCAACAGCGGGTTCATCACGGTCCAGAAGAACCCAATGCTGCTGCCGAGGTAGCGGAACTTCAGGTCATTGAAGACGAAGCTGATGAGCAGGGCCCGGTGAACCCAGAGCTCCTTCAACTCGCTCAGAACAGGTCGCGGCGGCGGGCCGTACGCAGGCGCTGCAGGCGCATCGTACTGCCGTGTGGTCTCGGGGGGGTCCGCAGGCACCGCCTTCACCCTCCGATCCTACCAGTCCGCACAGGACCCCCGCGGTCCACCCGTCATCGCCCGAAGGAATAGGTGGCGCCCACCACCGCGACCTGGAAGCGCGAGCGGTAGGTTCCGTGGGCGACGAATTTCCCACTGCCGATGTCATTTGTGAGGGGGTCGACGGCCACCTGGGCCACCGTCGAAGAACGGGTCTCGATGGGAAATAGAAACGACTGACCCCAGGCCGCATCCAGGCTGAGGTTCGGTATCGGTTGCCACGAAACCCCGATCCCGTAGCCCAGCTTCTTGCCGTCCACCAGGCCCACTCCAAGGGCCTTTTCCGGCACGGCCGAACTCTCGAAGAACACCCCGGCCCGAGCCTTGAGCCGGTCATGCACAGCGTAGTTTCCCCCCAGCCGAATGCTGAAAGCGTCCTGGTAGGCCGCCGGAATGACCACATCCTCGGTCATGACAACCGGCTCGCCGTCCACGGTGTCGATGACCAGGTTCACATCGGTGACCCGCAACTCCTGGATGACCCGCCATCGCTCATACACGCCGGCAAGCTCCACCGTCAGCCGATCCGTGACCTGGGTGACAACCCCTCCTCGAACGATGAGCGGCAAGGTCAGATCCAGGGTCACCTCGTCGGTCACCACGTCCGAGGCAATGACCTGCCCAATGCCCAGTTCGCCGGTGTAGTAGGCGTTCTCCGTGAAGTCGAGAGAGAGGTCACCGGTCGCCGAATACCGGGTAGGGAGCTGTACAGCGAGCGCAGCGTTCCAGAGGCCGCCCGGCGGCCCCACCACTGCGCCAAAGTTGCCCGTGACAGCCAGAAAGTCGCCCACAGAAAAGGAACTCCGGATGTCGAAGAGCTTTTCATCGGTGCCACCATCAATGCTCGCGGTCGCCACAAGGTCCTGGGACACGTACAAAAACGACCAGGCAATGCCCGCCCCCAGAGTGACCCATTCGTGGGCGCGAAAGGCCACGCTCGGCCCCACATTGCCCGACAGCAACGTGGAGTCGGTGAGGGTGTAGCGCTGAGCCCCATCCAGGTCGTACTTCAGATCCGGCGCATAGGGACTGTAGAACCCCAGCCCAACCACCAGTTTCTCGGTGTTGAAATCGTGGGCAATCCCCACCGTCGGAATCAACATCGGCGGGGCCTCGTTCGAGACCTCGTCAAAGACCAGTTCGGCCTCGTCCTGGCGATCGAAGTGCACGCTCTGGTGGACCGCAGCAAAGTCGAACATCACCTGGGGCCCCCGAAGGTTCCCCAGAGCCGCCGGGTTGTAATACAGCGCCGTCAGGTCATCAGCTCCGGCGACAAAGGCACCACCCTGAGCCATTCCGCGCGCACCGACGTCCGTGACGAAGTAGCCGGCAGCACCAGCAAGCGGACTCCAGAGCAGTAGCAGCGACATGGCCGGACACTATCCGAAAGGGTCCCCCTGGTGGCCAGTGGCTGCCAGGTACTAGTCGAATTTCTCCGCGTAGAACTGGTCGATGGTCGTTTCGTACTTCTTCTGAATCACCCGCCGCTTCACTTTGAGCGTGGGCGTCAGTTCATCGTCCTCGACGGTGAAGTCCTTGGGCAGGACCCGGAACTTCTTGATGGTCTCGTAGCCGGCAAGACCGCCATTGAGGGCATCGAGGTAGCCCTGGATGACCCCCAACACGCCCTTGTGGTCGACACAGGCCTCCATCTCGGGCAGGTCCTGTTCCAACACCGCTGCCATCTCCTCGTGGTCCAGGGTGATCAAGGCGCTCAGGAACTTGCGCTTGTCGCCCACGACGACCACCTGGCTGATGCCACGTTGAGGTTTGAGAAGGTTCTCGAGGTTCTGGGGGGCCACGTTCTTTCCGCCTGCGGTGACCAGGATGTCCTTCTTGCGGTCGGTGATTCGCAGATACCCCTCGTCGTCAAACTCCCCGATGTCTCCGGTGAGCAGCCAACCGTCCACAACGGTCTCCGCCGTGGCTTCCGGCTGCTTGAAGTACCCCAGGAAGACGTTGGGCCCTCGAACCAGGATCTCCCCATCGTCAGCGATGCGGACATCCACCCCCGGCACCGGTGGTCCCACCGTGCCGAACTTCAGCCGACTTCGCGGGTTTGCAGTGCAGACCCCGGTGCACTCGGTCTGTCCGTAGACCTCCTGGATCTGCAGGCCCAGACCGGCAAAAAAGGTGCCCACCTGGCTGGACAGCGGCGCTGCCCCCGAGGCCAGGTTCTCCACGTGGACCATGCCCAGCTTGGTCCTGAGCTTGCTGAAGACCAGGCGGTCGGCAATGGCATGGCGAGCCAACAGAAGGGGGGTCGGCGTGGCCCCACGGTTGCGGGTCTCGAAGAGCGCCTCGCCCTGGGCCACGGCCCAGTCGAAGATGCGCTTGCGCAGCGGGGGGGCATCAGCGACCCCGGACTGGATCGTGGCGTAGATCTTCTCCCACAGTCGCGGGACGCAGAGCAGCAGCGTGGGATTCGTCTCGCCCAGGTCCCGGGTGATGGTCGTCAGGTCCTCGGCGTAGTTGACGGTGATACCCGCGGTGACCGCGACCACTTCGCCCTGGAGACGCTCGGCCACATGGCTGAGGGGCAGAAAGCTCAGGCTGCTCTGAGAATCGTCGACGGTCAGAACCTGGATGATGGCATCGGCCATGAACACCAGGTTCGCGTGGGACAGCATCGCGCCCTTGGGGGGACCGGTGGTACCCGAGGTGTAGACGATGGTGGCCATGGCCTGGGGATCCAGGTCGTCGACCCGGGCCATGACAGCCTCGTGATCGGCATTGCGACCCCGGTGGACCACGTCGTAAAACCCCAGGACACGCTCCCCGTCGACGTACTGCTCGTCGTCGTTCAACAGGATGATGGTCTCCAGGTCAGGCAGGAATTCCTGGACCTGTTCGATCTTTCGAAGCTGCTCCCCGTCCGCAGCAATGCAGACACGGGCTGCCGAGTGTTCCAACAGGTAGCGCACCTGGCTGGGAATGCTGTTCGGATAGGCCGGCACGGACACGCCACCCGCCGCCAGTACCCCCAGGTCAGAGAGAACCCACCGTGGCTGGTTGTGGCTGATCAGTCCCACCGTCTCGCCCGGCTTCAGCCCCAAGGTGATCAGTCCCGCCGCAAAGTCCAGTACCTGGGTGCGATACCCCTCCCAGGAAATTTCCAGCCAGCGACCATCCTCTCGCCAGCGGAGAGCGGGACTCGCCGTCAACTCGTCTGCCTGGAAGAGCAAACGGTGAACCAGGGTGGGCTGGGCAGTGACCATGTTCTTCATCGATTCATTCCAGGGAAATCAGAGACCGGCGTCCTGGCCTGCACCGTCCACCCCTTCGTAGGCGGCGGGGTCCAGGTCCGTGCGCTCGGCGTCGATCGCGACCACCAGAGAACATGACGTGGTCACGGCGAGGGTGCAGGGGTTCGAGGAACAATCCGCCAGGCTCCAGTCATTGCTGGCGGCGTAGCTGCCACCTGCGCCATCGTCCTTGACCAGGTAGCTGCCTGCAGGAATTTGCCCGGTGGTGCCGATGGTGGCGGCGACCTCTTCGGACCAGGTGTCGCTCTCGGCGTAGCTGATCTCGTGATCGGTGTAGCTCCCCCACATCCCCGAAGCCCTGTCGCCGCCAAAGGCCAGCTCATAGGACAGCAGTTCCGTGCTCACTTCGGAAACTGTCCAGCCATAGCCCGCGCCAAGTTCTTCGTTCTCCTCGGCCAGGCTTCCGGTCCAGGAAAAGGTCCAGGAGCCAGCCCCGGTGGCAACGCCCGGGTAGGTCTCGCCGTCCACCACCAGCAACGCGCCGGTGTCGGTCTCGGTGACCAGGCCAAAAAAGGCCTGGTCCGACAGGGTCGTGGTCTCCCTGCTCGTCCAGGAGTCATCGTCCGAGGCGATCTCGCCTGGTTCGGCGGCGTCGATGAAGTTGTGGCTCACGGTGCTGGCACAGTCCTCTGGGACATCCGGGTCTACACCCAGCGTGAACAACCAGACCCCCTCGGGGCTCGCACAAGCTGCAATCCACACGAACATCCCTGTGATCACGACAGCGCCCTCCTCATGAATACCTCCATCTCCTTGGCGGTCTGAAGGTCTCCGGTCTCTTCGGCCACAGCCAGGCCCCGCTCGAAGACCTCGATGGCCCCGGCAGTGTCACCCTGCTCCAGCAGTTGACGGCCCAGACCCCGATAAGCGGCCGTGTAGTGGGGGTCGAGATCCAGCACGGCCGCGTAGTGCTCTCCGGCCTCCTGACCGCGGCCCGCCTTGAGAAGTTCGGTGGCAAGCATGAAGTGGGTCAGTGCGTCGGGCTCCTCCTCCAGGAGTTCCTGGAGGCCCTCAATGCGCTCGAGCAAGGCTTCATCGGCCGGGTTCATTGTCGTGCTCCTTGAACAATGCCGTGTAGCGCCACCAGGGTCTGCAGCAACGGCTTCAGCTCTCCCAGGACCAACATGTTCTGCCCATCAGAGAGGGCCTGTTCCGGGTTTGGGTGCACCTCGAGAAAGACGGCATCCACGCCCGCTGCCACCCCCGCTCGGGCAAGGGCCGGGGCATCCTCTCTCTGATCGGGCACATCCACCGGGCGCCTGACTGGATGGGTGGCATCCAGGACCACCGGCACCCCTTGGCGTCGAATGATCCCCGGGGCTCGCATGTCGACCACCAGGGAGTCATAGCCAAAACTCGTGCCACGCTCCGTCACCACCACACCGCCAGATCCGTGCCTGGTCAGCTTCTCCACGGCCGGGACCACATCCCACGGCGCCATGAACTGACCCTTCTTGAGATTCACGGGCCGGCCGGTCTCCCCACAAGCCACCAACAGGTCGGTCTGCCGACTCAGGAAGGCCGGAATCTGCAACAGGTCGGCGACCTGGGCCACCGCTGCAGCCTGGTTCGGCGCGTGGACGTCGGTGGTCACCGACAGGGACAACTTCTCCCGCACCTCGCTGAGCACTTCCAGCCCCGCCTCCAGCCCCGGACCCCGAAAGCTGTCCATCTGGGTGCGATTGGCCTTGTCAAAGCTGGACTTGAAGATCAGGGGGAGCCCCACCTCAGCGCAGAGATCCCGCAGCGTCTCGGCGACCTCCAGGGTCAACGAACGGCTCTCGATCACACAGGGTCCGGCAATCAGCACCAGGGGACCACCCCCTCCGATTCGGTGGGGTCCGACCTGGACAGGGCGTGTTTCGGGAGGCGCCATCGCCCCTCTCTAACCAGACCCGTGAAGGAGAAGTGTTCTCACCACACCGAGGATGAGACTCCACAGGGTTGGAGTTGCTCGCTTGTTAGGATCCCCAGGTCCTGTTCCGAACCCGGATTGTCGAGGTCATATGCAGCGCACCCAGGTTGCAGCGCTGAAGTTCTTCACCCGGGTCCTGGACGCCCTGGTGTTGGTGACGACCTACCTCTTCGTGATGCGGGCCCGCATCCTGATACGCCGCTACTGGACCCTGGACCTGATCCCGAGTCCGGAACCCATCCTGCGGCCCCTCGCGGAGACCCTCCACCTGGAACTGCTGGTCGTCGTGGTGCCGATCTGGCTCTTCTGTCTGCACCGCTACAAAACCTATGAGGACCACCGCCACACCCGCACAGACCTCCTTTTCCTCCGCATCATCCGAGCGGTGGGTATGGCCACTCTGGGCCTGTTGTCGGTGCTGTTCCTCCTCCAACTGGCCGGGGATGTCAGTCGCACGATGCTGGTCGGGTACGCACTGACCTCCATCCTGACCCTCTTCCTGGCCCGCCGAGGCATGATCGGCGTGTGGCGCAAACTCCACCGACAAGGCCTGGCGACCCATGACATCGTGGTCATCGGCCGGCCCCGGGAAGTCCTGCCCCTGGTCGAGACCCTGGAGCGCCACTCCGAGTGGGGCATCCGGATCCTGGGGGTCGTCCAGCCCGAAGAGGACGAAACGGATCCCGGAGACGTGGCAGGCCACATGATCCCGGTCTGGGGACGGGTTCACGAGCTTCCTCAGATCCTCGAGATTCATACCGTCAACCAGGTCCTGCTCACGGGCCGGACCTGGGACACCCGGACCCTCCACTGGATCGCCGACTCCTGTGAAGAGGTGGGGGTTGAATTCTCGATGGACGCCAACTTCCTGGGCCTGCGGGTGGCACAGGCAGAGCTGACGGACTTCGAGGGCTGGAGCGTGCTGAGCTTCAGCACCACACCGACCAACGGCGAGGCGATGGTCCTCAAGCGGACCATGGACGTCCTGCTGAGCGGGCTGGCCCTGCTCCTGTTGAGCCCCGTCCTGCTGTTGATCACGGCCGCCATCAAGCTCGAGGACTCCGCCGGCCCGGTGTTCTACGGCCAGGAGCGCTCAGGGCTCTACGGCAAGACCTTCACCATGTGGAAATTCCGCTCCATGGTGGCCAATGCAGAGTCCTTGAAACAGCAACTGCTGGCCGACAACGAGATGGATGGACCGGTCTTCAAGATAAAGAATGACCCTCGAATCACCCGGGTAGGGCAGTTCATTCGAAAAACCTCTCTCGACGAGCTGCCTCAATTCTGGAACGTCCTGACCGGTGAGATGAGCCTGGTAGGTCCCCGGCCACCGATCCCCTCCGAGGTGGAAGAGTACAAGCGCTGGCAGATGCGGCGCCTGTCCATGAAACCGGGCATCACCTGCATCTGGCAGGTCGAGGGCCGCAACAACGTCGACTTCGAGACCTGGATGAAGCTGGACCTCCAGTACATCGACAACTGGAGCCTGTTCCTCGACCTGAAGCTCCTCGCACGCACCGTTCCAGCAGTGTTGTTCGGGACTGGAGCCAGCTAGTCAGGGGCCCGCCCCTCTGCTATCGTTCTCCCATGCATCACCCGGTTGTCGAGGGGTCCCAGGAAGAGCTGGTCGCCTTTGCCGCGCTCCAGAGCCGCCTGGTGGGTCTTTTTCGAGAGGTCACGGCCGACCCACGGCGACCGCACACCGTCATCGTGGTGCCAAGCCTGTCCCTGGACGCTCGCGAGCTGGCCAAGATTTCCGGCGTACACCACTACGAGGAAAGGCTCCTCTACAACCTGATGCTGCTCCGGCGCCCCCGGACCCGGCTGATCTTCGTGACCAGCCAGCCGATCGCCGACCCCATCATCGACTACTACCTGCACCTGCTCTCGGGCGTGCCCGGGTCTCACGCCCGCAAGCGGCTGACCCTTTTGGCTTGCTACGACGCCTCCCCCGTGCCCTTGTCCCGAAAGATTCTGGACCGCCCGCGTCTCATCCAGCGAATCCAGGACGCCGTGCGCACCGGCGAGAACTGCCACATGGTCTGCTTCAACAGCAGTTCCCTGGAGCGCAGCCTGGCGGTGCAATTCAATGTGCCTCTCTACGCCACGGATCCGGCACTGAGTGACCTGGGCAGCAAGAGCGGGTGCCGAGAGATCTTCAAGGAAGCCGGGGTGCTGCTGCCCGATGGGTTCGAGCGACTGAAGGACGCCAACGACATCACCGAGGCACTGGTCTCCCTCAAGCGCAGGCACCCGGAGCTTCGCCGCGCTGTGGTCAAGCTCAACGAGGGCTTTTCCGGAGAAGGCAACTCGCTCTTCTGGTTCACCGATGCACCGGAAGGCGGGGCTCTGAAGAACTGGGTCCGGGAGAACCTGGTGAACCTGAAGTTCGAGGCCCAGGGAGAGACCTGGGAGAGCTTCGAGTCCAAGTACGAACAGATGGGCGGCATCGTGGAGTGCTTTGTGGAGGGGGAGCACAAGGAGTCTCCTTCCTGCCAGACCCGGGTCAATCCCGTCGGCGAGTCCCAGGTCATCTCCACCCACGACCAGGTGCTCGGCGGACCCAGCGGCCAGGTCTTCCTGGGGTGCACCTTTCCCGCCATCGACACCTACCGCGAAGAGATCCAGGAAGCCGGCATGCGGGTCGCCCGGGTCCTGGCCAGCCGCGGTGTCATCGGCCGCTTTGCCACGGACTTCGTCTCCGTGCCCACCAAGGATGGCGGCTGGAACCACTTCGCCATCGAGGTCAACCTGCGCAAGGGTGGTACGACCCACCCCTTCCTGACCCTGAAGTTCCTGACCGATGGGAGCTTCGATCCCTCTACCGGCCTGTTCATGACGCCGGCAGGACACCCCAAGTACTACTACTCCTCCGACACGCTCCAGAGCGACCACTACGTCGGCATCACGCCAGACGACCTGATCGACATCGCCGTCTACCACCGGCTTCACTTCCACGAGGCCAGCCAGAGAGGAGTGGTCTTCCACCTGATGGGGGCACTCAGCGAGTTCGGCAAGCTCGGAGTGGTGTGCATTGGCGACAACCCCCAGATGGCACGCTTCCTGTACAAGAAGACGGTGGGAGTGCTGAACCAGGAAACAGGGAGTCGCGACGAAAGTGCCGAGCCTCCCAACAACGGCCCGACACAGGACTAAGATGAGTGCGGTACCGCGCGGGCTTCCATGCTCTCCCTGCTGACCCTGCTGACCCTGCTGTCCGGCTGTGACGACAAGGACACGAGCACCGCAGACAGCGGTACGTACTCCACAGAAACGGATGCAGACGCCGACACGGACGCCGACACGGACGCCGACACGGACGCCGACACCGACACGGACGGGGACGGGGACGGGGACGGGTGGAGCATCGCCGACGGGGACTGCGACGACGAGGACAGTTCCCGACATCCGGAAGCTTTCGAAGTCTGCAATGGCCAGGACGACGACTGCGACGGCCTGGTCGACGACGACGATGACGACGTGGTGAATGCATCGCTCTGGTACGCAGACATCGACGAGGACGGCTTTGGCGTGGCTGCCACGGTCACTCTGGCCTGTACCCAGCCGGCGAAAACCACTCAATGGCCCGGAGACTGTGACGACAACAACGCCGCCGTGCATCCCAATGCCACCGAGATCTGCAACGCCATCGACGACGATTGCGATGAACTGATCGACGACGACGATGACAGCCTGGAAGGCAGCTATTCCTGGTACCCGGATGCAGACGAGGACGGCTACGGCGACAAGGACGGGGAGATCAATGCCTGCGAGGCTCCCAACGAGGACTTGCTCACCAGCGGCGAGGACTGTGATGACGCCGACGCCGAGGTGAACCCCGATGCCACCGAGATCTGCGACGACATCGACAACGACTGCGACGGCCACATCGACGGTCCCGATTCCAAGGGGGTGTCGACCTGGTACGCCGACGTGGACGGCGATGGCTACGGAGACCCCGACAGCACCACCACCGACTGCTCGGAGCCCTCGGGACACAGCGGAGACGACACCGACTGCGACGACGGCGATGCCGACGTCTACCCCGGGGCCATGGACTGGTATGGCGACGGCATCGACGGGGACTGCGATGGCAAGGATCGAGGCCTCACCACGTTGCCAGACACCAACCCCTACCTGGAGGGAACAACCGCCAGCTACGCCGGGTGGGCGGTGGAAGTCTGTGACCTGGACAGCGACGGCATCGACGACGCCGTGCTGACCGCTCCCCTGGCGGGCGGCGACTACAGCGGCCAGGTGGCGATCTTCTTCGGGTCCGGCGTGAGCGGGTGGGGCAGCGGTCTGGGCCTGACCGACGCCGACATCCTCATCACCGGCCAGCCACTGGCCTTCTTCGGCTACAACGTGCGTTGTGGAGACCTGGACGGCGATGGTTTCAACGACCTGGCCATCGCCAACAGCGAGGTCCACCTCGAAAGCCTGGGCATCGACACCGACTGGGAGCTTGACGTGTTCTACGGGCCCGCCTCGAGCTGGCCCTCGACCCTGGATCAGACCGACGCAGACGCCGTCCTGGCCGACCCCATGGACGCCCCCAGCGATGGCGGGGCCTATGGAAACATCATCGAGCTGGGCGACCTGGATGGCGATGGTGCCCTGGAGATCGTGGTGCTGTTCATCGGTGGTGCCGACACCTTCACCAGCGGCGAGGCCCACGTCCTTGCAGTGCCCGGCGGGGCACGTCTGATCGGCACCAGCACGCTGGTCTCCGAGAGCTTCTGGACCTGGACGCCCGCGGACCAGGACACCTTTGACCGGGTGCGGGTGCTGGACGACATGGACGGCTCAGGAGGGGCCGACGTCGCGGTCTTCCAGGCGGGCTGGAATGGTCCGGACACCGACTCCGGCCAGGTCATGTGGGCAGGCGATGCCACCGGGAGTTGGGTCATCGACCTGGTCGACGTGGCGACCGCCAGCCTGGAAGGACAACTCTTTGGGCAGTACTTCGGGCTGACCGGAGCCAGCGGGGACTTTGACGGAGACGGTACCTGGGACCTGGCGGTGTCGGCCTATGGCGACGAAACCGGCGCCTGGTCCTGGCCGGGAAGTGTCTACATCTACAACGATGCCGGGGCCCTTGGAACCCTGGGCCTGGACGCCTCCAGTGAAGCCAATGCCCTGGTTCTTGGCACCGAGGATCTGGGGTACCTGGGCCACCAGTTGCGGTCGGCAGGCGATGCCGACGGGGATGGTGCAGATGACCTGTTCGCCGTGGAGATCCAGGGCGGAACCAATGACCAGGGAGAGATCTGGCTCTTCGGCGGCGCCCTCCTGACCGGAGAGATGAATGTCGAGGACGCCTCGTTGCTGGCCTGGGAGGGCCGCAACGCAGACGCTGGCGTGGGCCGGGAGATCGCGGTCGGCGACCTGGACCAGGACGGTCTGCCTGACCTGGTCGTGGGAGCCCCCTACGCCGACGGCCTGGCGGGACGGACCTACTTCCTGCTCAGCTCGGAGTGGTGAGCGGCCCGGTCACTCCTCCGGGCCTCCTCCGGACTTCAAGGGTGCCAGGCCCACTTCGATAGAGCGGCCCGCGACCTTCAGGAGAATCCAGTCGTCATGTACCTCGGGCAGGTAGTGGCCATCCTCGACCAGGGGCTGGCCCTCGCTGTCGACACGCACCATGACGTCCCCTTTCGAGGTCGCCGTCTTGCCTGGGATGTGCTCGGAATGACCCCGCACCGAGAAGACAAAGAACTTCCGGGCCCCCACCCCATCGATAGAGGTCAGCCCGTCTTCTGAGAGGCCCATGGTCAGGGTCTCCTGGAGCACCAGGGTGTGGCCGCCGGTTTCCACCGTGTCCAGCTGGGTGGAGTCGACATTGTAGGGATCGTCCTGGTCGGTGGAGGCCACCACCGTGATGCTGCCGGTGGGCAACGCGACATCCATGGAGTGCTTCCCCCCAAAGTCGAACAGCACCTTGAGCTCGGCGCCATCGCTTTCGATGCGAAGCAACTGCGCCATCGGCAGAAAGGACAGGTCGGCACTGTGCTCTTCCAGGGCGTCCCGCAGCATCTCGCCTGAAAGAACCCGCTCCTGCCCATCTGCGAGCAGGGCGAAGAAGTCGTTGATCGTGCCCCCGTCCTGGGCCAACGCTTCCAGGGCACGCTCCAGGTCCTCCAGGCTCAGGGTGCCCGGCGGCAATCCCACCGGGGTCTCGAAAGGCTGCGCCTCGTCCTGCACCGATGGCGCGACTTCGAGAACCGCCGCCACATCCTCTGCCAGAGAACAGACCCGCTCCTGGCAGATCCCACTGGCCTGGACTGTGCCAAGCACCCAGATGGTCAACAAGCTGGTCACGAGGACCCCAGGGAAGGTATTGCCCTGACAGGTTGCACGGACCATGCCAGCGCTGGATCGCCCAGGAACGGCGGAAATCGGCACAAAACCGGGGTACACACACCCCGACCCGAGACAGAGTTGTCCCAGTCGGGGTTAGACGGCGGCCATGTCGCACCCGGACCTCCAGAGCTTCGTGACCGACCTTCGAACCCACGGTGAGTTGGTGGAGATCGAGGCCCCTTGCGACCCGGTCCTGGAGATTCCAGAGATCCACCGACGGGTCATCGCTGCCGGGGGCCCTGCACTGCTCTTTTCCAACCCAGTGGGCGCTGACTTCCCCCTGGTCACGAACCTGTTCGGGTCCCGAGCACGGGTAGAGATGGCCTTTGGGCACCGGCCCCTGGATTTCGTGCGCAGGGCTGTGGACCTGGCCACGGGTCCAGATCTTCCCGGACTGGGCTCGCTGTGGAAGAACCGGGACCTGGTCTCCCAGGGGCTTGGGCTGGGGTTCAAGCACCGCGCAAAGGGGCCCGTGACCGAGGTCATCGAGGATCCGCCAGGCCTCGACAGGCTGCCCATGCTGCACTGCTGGAAGGACGACGGCGGCGCCTTCATCACCCTTCCCCTGGTGTACACCGAGCACCCGGAGCACGGTGGCCACAACCTGGGGATGTACCGGCTTCAGCGCTACGACGACCGCACCACCGGCATGCACATCCAGATCCATCGCGGCGGCGGCAACCACCACGCCATGGCCGAGGCCCGGGGTGAAGCCCTTCCGGCGACGGTCTTCGTCGGCGGGCCACCGGCACTGATCCTGAGCGCGATCGCTCCCTTGCCGGAGAACGTGCCCGAGCTTCTGCTTGCCAGCCTGCTGGCCGGGGGCAAGCTCCCCAGGTGCGACAACCCCGTGGGTCCACACCCCCTTGTCGCATCCGCCGAATTTGCCCTGGTCGGTGAAATCCCGGCCCGGATTCGCCGCCCGGAAGGCCCCTTTGGTGACCACTACGGCTACTACAGCCTGGAGCACGACTACCCCGTCTTCCAGGTCAAGGCCCTCTGTCGACGTCGGCGGCCCCTGTTTCCGGCAACCGTGGTGGGCAAGCCCCGCCAGGAGGACGCCTACCTGGGGGACTACCTTCAGAAGTTGCTCTCACCCCTCTTCCCGGTGGTCATGCCCTCGGTTGCCAGCCTGTGGACCTATGCGGAGACCGGCTACCACTCGCTGGGCGCAGTAGTCACCCGGGAGCGCTACCCCAGGGAGGCGATGGTCACCGCTTTCCGTGTGCTGGGAGAAGGCCAGTTGAGCCTGACCAAGTTCCTGCTGGTGACCAGCGCTCCTGTGGACCTGAGCGACTTCCCCGCAACCCTGGAAGCCGTCCTGGCCCGCTTCCGGCCCCAGACCGATCTCTACGTGTTCTCCAACCTGTCCATGGACACCCTGGACTACACCGGTCCGGCAGTGAACGAGGGCAGCAAGGGAGTCCTGCTCGGCGTGGGCGAGCCGGTACGGGAGTTGGCCCGGTCCTTCCAGGGAGCCCTGCCCCAAGGGGTCGAAAAACCCGTGGTCTTCTGCGGAGGCTGCCTGGTCCTGCAAGCGAGCGCCTATGCCCAGGACACCGCGTTGCCCGAGCGCGTGGTCGAGGCCGCAGCTGCCGAGGGTTCCGGCCTGGCGGCCTTCCAGCTCATCGTGCTCGTCGACGACAGTGCCCTGGCGACCCGGACCACCGCCCGGTTCCTCTGGACCGCTTTCACCCGGTTCGAACCCGCCGCGGACCTCCACGGTCGTCAGAGCGTGCACCGGCACCACCTGGTCCACGACGCATGAGTACAGACTCCTGGCAATCACGGTGCATTCCGGGGTCACCCCGCCAATTACCTTGGGAGTGTTCGACAACGTCCAGTCGGACTGTCCCGGGTCAACCCGCTCCGGCGAAAATGCCAAAAAGAAGTCTTTGCCCACGGCCAACGATTGATCACGGGCACGTTCCAGCGGTGGCAATACCAGCTCTAGGGTCGTTCCCGGATATGTCGTGCTCTCGAGCACAATCAGCGTTCCCGGGGTGATCCGTTTGGCGATCTCGTGTACGGCGGACAGGATGTAGGAGACGTCCGGGTCTTTGGTCTTGCTAAGGGGGGTGTGGACGCAAATGACAACTGCGTCTGCCTCCTTCAATGCATCGTAATCGCTGGTCGCAACCAGTCTGCCGGGACCCGACTCGGCAATGGCCAGGGCAAGCTTTACCTGGGTCACATCCTGGACGTATGACTCCCCTGCGTTGATCGATTCGACCCGCGCGCGATCGACATCAATCCCCGTAACTTTGAAACCGGCCTCTGTGAACAGCACGGCCAGCGGGAGACCAACGTAGCCCAGTCCGATGACGGATACGTT
>CAZMNK010000139.1:0-12262 GCA_964567625.1 uncultured Enterobacterales bacterium
CTCGGGGCAGGAGCTCGGTGCGCTGACGATCCCACACTGGCTGGGTGAGCGATATCAGAGCATGGGGTTGCGTCGCGTATTTGCGGTGTTGAACTTCCTCAATCTCGCCTATCTCGTCCTCGTGACCGTCGGGGCGGCATACGTGATGCAGGTCGCCCTCGGGGTCCCCTACACCTGGGCCGTGGTGGGGATCGTCGCCTTTGTCTTCAGCTACACGGCCCTCGGTGGGGCAACGGCCCATGCCTGGACCAATGCGATGCAGGGCTCGGTGATGTTGGTCATCGCCCTGGTGATCGCCTCGAGCGGGGTCTCGGTGCTGCCGGCTGTCGCTGTGGATCTCTCGTCCACGGGATGGATCGCGCCGGATTCCATCCTTTTCTCGACCTGGTGGGAGGTCTGGCTGGTGCCCTTCGCCATGGGCCTGGCGCTCACCACCCAGCCGCACCTGCTGGCCAAGGCCCTGTATGTAGAGAGACCAACCGACGTCCGTAAGACCTTGATTATCGGG
This sequence comes from uncultured Enterobacterales bacterium, assembly GCA_964567625.1. GTDB lineage: Bacteria > Myxococcota_A > UBA796 > UBA796 > CAJQPC01 > CAYFPX01. Next base: position 509 of record CAZMNK010000139.1, read on the forward strand.
CTCGCCGCCTTCGGACTGTACTCCACGGTCCTGCTCGCCGGCGCATATGCCAGGCAAACCCTCGGGCCTGGCGTCCCTCAAGACCAGGTCATGGCGCAGTATCTGGCGGTGGCGTTTCCGTGGGAACCCGTGGCTGCGGTGGTGAGCGTTGCGATCCTCGCTGCGGCGATGTCCACCCTGGATGGGCTGTTGGTCGCCATCAGTGCCAGCGTTGGCAACGACCTCTTCCCGGGGAAGAAGTCGCTGTGGGCATCGAGGGTCACGCTGGTCGTCCTCGGCCTCGGAACGCTGGTCCTCGCGCTCTCTCCTCCGAAGCTGGTGCTCATCTTCGGCCAGGTGGGGGTCTATGGTCTGGTGGTCGCCTCGGCTGGACCCATCCTCGCTGGGCTCTACCGATCCGGACCGCTGGATCCGAGGGGAGCGGCGGCCTCTGCTGCCATCGCTCTGAGTCTGCATCTCGTGTTGTGCGTTTGGCTCCCAAATCCCGGTGTGGCTGCCACGATTGCCCTCCTGGCGGGCGTTCCGATCGCGCTATCTGGAGTCGTCATCCCGTCAGTCTCGACAACGTGACTGCATGTGCAGACTACTGCGAAGCACACGACATCTGCTCTCCCGGAGTTGGGCGAACCAAGAGAAGAAAATGGCCTGGTCTCATGCTGAGAGACAACTTCTGATGGTGTGCTGGAATGTCCAGCAGCGCTGCGCCCGTCCGCCCACAGCGCCTCAGCGGCTCCAGGAGATCGCCAACAAGATGTTCGGAGAGGAGGCGGTGGCGTTGGATGAAGCGGTGATGGGCCTGCAGCAGCAGGACCTGCTGCTCTCGCAGGCTGATGGTCTGTCGTTGGGTTTACCAGGTGAGACGATCGCCTCCAAGCTCCACAATGAGCATTTTCGCGTGGGCTTCGAGGCGGGCCTGGTTCGCCTGTTCGAGAGCAAAGCGCATGCAGAAGCCTCCCGGCGAATCAATGGAACCGGTCTTCAACAACTGAACATGGTGGATGGCGTCCAGCTGGAACACCTGTGTGCACAGCTGGCGCTCGCGCCCGGGGAGCGGGTGGTGGATCTGGGGTGCGCGACCGGGTTGATTTCGGAGTACCTGTCCGACAGATACGATGTTCATGTAACGGGGATGGACTTTGCGCGGCCCGCAATCGCCGAAGCACGTGCGCGCACCGACCACAAATCAGAACGCCTGGCCTTCTTGGTGGGAGATCTCAACAATATCGAGCTAAAACCTGGATTATTCGATGTTGCAATCTCAGTGGACACCCTCTATTTCGTCACTTCTCTGGAACAGGTGGTCAGAGAAATCTTCCAGTTGGTCCGCCCTGGGGGTCGGGTGGGCATCTTCTGGAGCCAGAAACGAGAACCCGAGCAACCGCCGGCGACCCTCGAGGCCGACCGCACCGAGGTGGCCCGTTCGATCCATGCCCAGGGTCTGACATGGCAGGTCAGAGAATTCACCCGAGAGGCCCGGATGCTCTGGGAGCGAACCGTCTCGATCTACGACGAACTCAAAGCAGACTTTGAGGCAGAGGGCTGCCTGGATCTGTGGAAGGATCTCTACAACGAGGCTGTGGAAACCCGGAAGGCCCATGAACGCCAACAAATTCGTCGATACTTCTACCTGATCAACGTTCCACCTTCTGTATGACCCCGAGGCCCGCCCGTCGTCGGGCAGGACTCCTGCCGCGTTCCTGGCAGGTTCGGTCGGGCGCGCCCGTTCGCGCGAAGACCCCATAGGGAACACGGTGCCGGCGAGACTCAGAGGCCACTCAGCAACAGGTAGCCCTTGCCCGCGTCCGTTCCACCGTCGTCGTTGCCGTGGGCCCCGAGCAGGATGTCCTTGAAGCCGTCTCTGTTGATGTCGATGTCGTCGCAGACCTCAGTGGCCCGCATGTTCACGTCTGAAACAAAGTAGTTTCAGTTGTAGTCGTTCGCTGAGGTGCTGGCGGGCTGGTCACAGGAGTGGGCGCCAAGGTCGTCTTCGTCGCCAAAGCCATCGCCATCGCTGTCGGTGTAGTCGATGCCGATGTCGTCATCGTCCAGGTCGTCATTGCAGTCGATGTCGATGTCGTCGCAGACCTCGGTGGCGCCCGGGTGAATGGCAGCGTTGGTGTCATCGCAGTCGTGGCAGTCCTCCATCTCGTCGAAGCCATCGGCGTCGCCGTCCACAGGGGGCACTTCACCAGTGTCCCCGCTGTCCAGTCCCACATCGCTGTCGAGCCTCTGGGAAGTGTCTTCCGGTGGAGAACTGTCCTCGGTGGTCGTCGTGGACCCACTCGAACCACAGGAGAACAGGAGTCCGAGACCAAGCAGCCAGGGGGCGCCCATCACCATCTTGGCAGCCGTTGGAATGGAGGGGACACGGGGGAGAATTGGACGGTAGCAGCCACCGACGGCGTCGGTGCCCGGGAGTCCGGCGGTGAACCAGGCGGGGAACAGGGGGCACAAGAAGTCCGAATGGGTTGGGAACCCAGAAGGACCCACCTGGCTCTCTGAGCTTCTTTCTGCCGGTCGCGCTGGTGGCCATGGACCCTGACGAATCTTGCCTGGAGGGCTCGAGAGTGTAAGGTTGCCCCCGTCGGCACCGACCCCTCGCGTGGGCGAGCTTGCTCTCGCTGCGCCTGAAGGAAGCTCTCGTGGTCCTGACACTGTTTTCGCTCGCCGGTTGCATCGACAACAGCTTCACCAACGTGCCCGACACCCAGGGCGCCGCGGGCCCGCGGATCGAGGTCAGCCCCAGCACGCTGGACTTCGGCCAGGTACGGGCCAACGGCGGGGCTGAAAGCCAGGTCTTCACCATCCGCAGCATCGGTGCCCAGCCGGTGGAGATCGAGTCCCTGGAGATCCGCGGGGACTTCTACGGGGACTTCACCCTGGTCGAGGACCGCACCCCGATCGGCTTGCAGCCGGGCGACGAGATCGAGGTCCCCGTGATCTTTGCGCCGTCCACCACCAGTGACATCAGCGCCAACGTGCTGGTCACGTCGTCGGACCCCATCGACGGCCTGATCACCGTCCAGCTTCTGGGGGGCGGCCTCGAAGGCTCCCTGAACCTGGATCCCAACCCCCTGGACTTCGGGACCAGCGCCCTGCTGTGCACCAGGGACAACGGCGTCACCCTTAGCAATGACGGTGCCAGCGACATCACGGTCGACGGGATCAGCCTGGACGGGGTTGCGTTCGAACTGCCGGTCGCCCTCGAACTGCCCTTCACCCTGGGTCCTGGCGATAGCACCTGGATCGATGGCAGCTTCCTGTCGCCGGAGACCGGTGCATTCACGGCCGAGTTGTTGATCACCTCGGATGACCCGGTGGGCGACCTGACGGGCTCGTGGATGGGCACCACCAGCGATGGGGAAGCCATGGAGGACGCGTGGACCCTGGCCGACGCCCAGAAGTCCGACATCGTGTTCTCCGTGGACCAGAGCTGCTCGATGAGCTCGGACAAGCTGGCCCTGGCCGGACAGGCCAGCACGTTCATTCAGTACCTGGACAGCTACGCCAGCGACTGGCAGATCATGGTGTCCAGCGACGACAACGGGTGCAACTCCGGCGGGATCATGACCGCCACCACCCCGAACTACCAGACGATCTTCGAAGACGCCGTCTTCTGGGCCGGGCTGTTCGCGGACTGGACCGAAGCGTTGCTGAGCATCGCGGACGCCGCGGTCCAGGCCACCGACCCCGGGGAGTGCAACTTCGGCTTTCTGCGACCCGATGCGATCCTGCACGTGATCAGCGTGTCCGACGAGCCAGAGCAGTCGATCTACGAGACCGGCCGCGACTGGGCCGACCTGGTGGCGTCGATCAACGCCAAGAAGGGTGACTCGTCGATGGTCAAGTTCTCGGCCATCGCCGGGGACTACCCGGGGGGCTGCTCTTCGGCCGACGAGGGCGACGGCTACTGGCAGGCCGTCCAGGGCAGCGGCGGTGTGTTCCTGAGCATCTGTTCGGACTGGGCCACCCCGGCCAACATGTCACTGCTGGCCAACGCTTCGGTTACGCGCGACACCTTCCAACTGAGCGGTACTCCGATCGAGAGCACCCTCGTGGTGAAGGTGAACAACACGGTCCGAACGGACTGGACCTTCGACGCCCCGCGGAACTCGGTGGTGATCACCGGCACGCCCCCGACCGGCGGCGACACCATCGTGATCAACTACGACGGGTCTGACGCCTGCGACTGAGAACCAGGGGTCCAGCCCCAGCGTCAATCCCGAGCCTGCTCCAGTCTCCCTCCGTCAGCGGTCCGAGCTGACCCGCAGGGGTTCCACAGGCCCCGACAGCACCCGGGATCAGGCCAGACTTCTCTCGATGCAATAGGTAGACCGGGTCTCGCCATTCTCCAGGAGTTCCCATGACTCGATCCCTCCTCAGTCTCAGCATTCTCGCCGCCTTCTTGCCTGCCTGTGGCGGTAGCGGCACGACAGGCGATGACACCGGTTGGGCCGACGCCGACACCGACACGGACTCGGACACCGACACGGACTCGGACTCGGACACCGACACCGACTTCTTTGACACCTACATCGTGTTCGTCAGCTTCGACGGCGGTGTCGACGAAGACGAGATCGTGTCGCACTACTACGATGGCGAGGAGTACCCCCCGTACTTCGAGTTGATGTTCGCCGAAGAGGGCTACTTCGATGCCTACGACGATCGTTACACCTGTGCATGGTACGGCTCACCAATTGCCAATGGATACGATGACCTGTCCCAGGGTGACCATCTCTGGATCGGTTGGGACCTCTCCTTGCAGTACCTCTCCACCGACTGTGACAACTTCGATCCGGAGATCTGGGGCGCCAACACCCCCACCGATGCGATCGAGTCCATGGCATTCGGATTCGGGTTCGGACCCACCACCGAAGAGTTCCAGGCTGATGTCGAGAACAACTGGGGCGTCGACTGGGAAACCGACTGGGAGCCCTATGTCTTCTCTGGCTACGTCGCCTTCTGGTCCGAGGATGACGATGCCCTGGTTGGCAGTGAGACGAACTACGCCTGGAACTTCGAGGTCGACGGCGACTTCACAGTCCTGACCGAAGAGGAAGACGGCTACGACTACCTGGTCTACGCCGATGCGCCCGAGGACATGCCTGTGGGCTACGTGCGCTCCAACTCCTTCTGGGGCTGGGACGGTTTCGTGCCCTTGTACTGAAGGGCGCCCTTGTCGGCCTCACGCTGGTGGCGACTCGGACCACGCGAGGGAGGGCCTCCAGGCGCTGTCTTCGCGGAGAAGAACCCGCTCCAAACTGATTGAAACATTCGGCACAGGAGCCATTGATGGCCCGCCCCTCAACCCTTCTCGCTGCCCTCCTTCTTCTTCCCGCCTGCCGCACCATCGGGGACAGTCTCCCGGACGACACGGGTGGCTTTGTCACCGCCTGCGAGGAGCAGCGCTGGTACCCCGACGCCGACGGTGACGGGTTTGGCAGCACCGCTGGCGCTGTGAGCCAGTGCGAGGAGCCCGAGGTCGGCGACTGGACCCTGGACAGCACGGACTGCGATGACGCCGACGCGAACATCTATCCAGGCGCCTACGACAGCTGCGACGGCCTGGACACCGACTGCGATGGCGCCACCGACGAGGACGAATGGGTGACCTGGTACGCCGACGAGGACCAGGACGGCTACGGAGACCCGACCGAGACGAGCCTTGCCTGCGAGGCGGAGCCCGGCGAGGTCGACAACGGTGACGACTGGGACGACGCCGACCCGACTGTTTTTCCCGGCGCCCCCGAGCTCTGCGACGGCCTGGACAACGACCAGGATGGGGAAATCGACGAGGCTGTCCCGGTCTGGTACCGCGACGTGGACGGCGACGGTGTCGGCGGCGACGAGTCCCTGGAGAACTGCGACCCGCTGGAGGGCCACACCGCGGAGACCGGTGACTGTGACGACAACGACGCCGCGACGTACCCGGGCGCCCCTGAGCTCTGCGACGGTGCTGACCAGGACTGCGACGGCGCGGTAGACGAGCAGGCCACCGACAGCGTCTACTGGTTCGTCGACAGCGACGGCGATGGTTGGGGCGACGACGACCTGGGCAACGCCGAGCTTGCCTGCAATGCCAGCGAGGGCCACACGGATGTGGGCGGGGACTGCGACGATGGCGACGACGCTATCCACCCTGGCGCCACCGAGGACTGCGATGACAGCGACCAGGACTGCGACGGCACCGTCGACGAGGAGGCCACCGACGCGAGCAACTGGTACACCGACGGCGACGGTGATGGCTACGGCGACCCGGACGCCCTGACCCGGGCCTGCGACCAGCCGGCCAACACCGTGACCAACGCCTCCGACTGCGATGACGGCGACGAGGCGGTGAACCCGGACCTCGTCTGGCACCAGGACGCTGACGGGGACGGCTACGGGGACCCGGACACCAGCACCACGGCGTGCGAGGTGCCGCCGTCCCACACCAGCAACGACACGGACTGCGACGACACCCACGCTGGCACCTACCCGGGGGCCGCAGAGACCTGCGACGGCGTGGACACCGACTGCGACGGCACCGTGGACGAGGACAGCACCGACGCCCCCACCTGGTACGGGGACGGCGACGGGGACGGCTACGGCCTGCTCACCGACGCGACGACGGCCTGCGATGCCCCTTCGAACACGGTCGCCTGGGGCACCGACTGCGACGACGGCGATGCCAGCATCTCGCCGGCCGCGGTGGAGCTCTGCGACACGGTGGACAACGACTGCGACCATGCAATCGACGAGGACGACGCCGAAGACGCCAGCACCTGGTACGCCGACACCGACGGCGACGGCCTGGGCGATCCGGACAGCAGCACCACGGCCTGCGAGGTCCCCGCCTCCTACACCGACAACACCCTGGACTGCGATGACGGCGACGCCACGATTGGCGGCGAGAGCACCTGGTATGCAGACGAAGATGGCGACGGGTTTGGAGACGCCGGCGAGACGATCGACAGTTGCAATGCCCCGACGGGCTACGGCAGTGACGCCACCGACTGCGACGACGCCTCGGACGACGTCCACCCAGGTGCCATGGCCCTCTGCGACGGCCAGGCGAACGACTGCGACACGGCCGCCAGCTGGACCGAGGCCGACGAGGACGGCCTGGTCTCCCTGCGCGAGACAAGCAGCGACGTGTGGACCGACTGGACCGCTGCGTTCGCCGCAGGCACTGCCGACAGTCCCGCGGCGCTCACCACCGAGTACTACACGGACCTGCGCATCTGTCCGGGCACCTACTACGTGAACCTGACCCTGTTCGGCGGCAGCTACACGTACCAGACCATCACCGGCACGGGCAGCGACGAGGTCGTGCTGGACGGCGGGGACACCGACCGGGTCATGTACTTCTACGACAGCTACCCGGGAAGCTACCTGACAGTGGAGGGGCTGACCCTGACCGGCGGGGAGACGACCGGCGGCGGCGGCTGTGCGTACTTCTACTACGTGGCCGAATTCAAGGGCAGCGACCTGGTCATCGAGGACTGCAACAGCGAGAGTTCCGGCGGAGGGCTCTACCTGTACACGAAGGTGGCGAAGCTCGAGGACGTGGTGCTCCAGGACAACCTGGCCGAGAACTATGGCGGTGGTCTCTCCGGCTACGTGGGCACAGGCGAGATGGACCGGGTCACTGTGACCGACAACACGGCCACGTTCGGGTGGGGCGGTGGCGTCTACCTGGCCTCTTCGAACACGACCTGGACCGACGCCGCGATTACGGGGAACACGGCGGAGGCCGCCTCCGCTTACGGCGGCGGAATGTACGTCAGCAGCGGCACGACCGACCTGGTCACCAGCGAGGTCTCGAACAATTCGACGGACGGCTACGGTGGCGGCATCGCTGTTTACAACTCCACATGGCTGAACCTGACCGAGACGACGGTGACGGACAACACGGCTGCTTACTACGGCCCGGGCATCTGGACCTATGGCGACGTGTTCTGTGAGGGCTCAACCAGCACGGACGCAGGCGTGTACGACAACACGAGCACCCACTACGACGACCACGACATATTCCTGTACGTGAGCGGCGACTGGACCTCGGACACCTGTGACTACGCCGACAGCGACGGAAACGACGGCGTGATCCGGACCCACTACGGCGGTTTGTCCTACGAAGTCGGAGACGACGCATCATTCGTGTGCGACGACACCAGCTGCGAGTGAGCGACTGGTCGCTGCCCGGACCTCGACCCCCAGGCCAGCATCGTCAGGCTGACCCCGTGAAGGACGTGATCACCGGAAAGCCGATAGATTCGGCACCATAGGCACCGAGAAGCGGTGGTCCTCGGTGACGAGCGTTCGCCTTCTACACGGAACAGGCCTCGTTCGAACCCCTCGCTCCCTGGTCAGGGTCGGTTGGCGGTGTTGTTGGCTTGCCTCTTTCGAGGTGAGTCCCGTCAAGCAGTCCGAAAGACCTCTACCGACTGCTTGACACCCTTCAACTGGTGTTCGCCCATGGATTCCAGTGGTCCATCGAGGTGTTCGGCAACCTGGGATGAGACCAGCAGTGATTCTCCCAGTTCACCGCAGAGACTCTGGAGCCGTGAGACGAGGTTCACGGAACCTCCCATGACGGTGAAGTCCAGTCGTGTCTTTGCGCCGATGTTCCCGTAGACGACACGGCCGAGATGGATGGCGAAGCTGGCCTCCAGGGGCCCAAGACCCTCTGCGGCTCGTCGGCTGGACAGGTCTGCGAGGCGTTGTTGCGCGTCAGTCGCGGCACGGACCCCGCGCCGGGCTGCTTCGCCAGCGGACACCTGTTCCGTGATTCGAAAGACGACCAACATGGCATCCCCCATGAACTTGAGGATCTCGCCACCTTCCTCCCACACGGCCCGGGCCATGCAGTCGAAGTACAGGTTCATCACCTCGATCATCGCCATGGAACCGAGGGTTTCGGTCATGGCGGTGAATCCCCTGAGATCGCACACCCAGAGCGCCGCTTGAATCATCTCGCCCTGGCCGCGCAGGATCTTGCCGCTCAAGACCAGGTCGGCCGTGTTGCGGCCCAGGTAGGTGCGTACCACGGTCCTGGCGAGGCGTCGGGTCTCGACGATCTCTATCAGCAGACGCAGGACGGGAAACAACGTGGACAGCCCGTCGACTTCGCTTGCATGGAAGCCTCCGGGCCGCTTGGTGCAGAGGGTCAGGACGGCAATCCCATCTGGGCCGTACCCGATGGGAAAGCCTCGATAGTCTGTGTGTCCTTTGCCGCGAAATTCATCCAGAACCGAGAATTTTCGGCACTGTTCAGGATCCTCCAGGTCGAAGTGCGCTGGGGCTCCGGATTCCACCATCCACCGGATGGGGCTGTCCAGGTAGATCGGCAGGAGCGTGTCCTCGTGCCGGACGGGGGTCTCCAGGGGTGTGGTCATTCCGTCTTCCCAGTAGACGGCGTACCCGGCCATCTCCGGGTGGAGGGCGAACACGCCCAGGTTGAGACGAGACAGCGGGATTCCTGCGGAGTTGATTTTCTGAACCAGTTCGTGGGTCAGGTCCAGAAGGGTGGCCCGACGCGATCCGGCCTCCAGCAGCCACCTGGCGATGTCTTGAATCGACGTGCTCATGTCATCGGAACCAGAGGCACTTCGGGGGGCTGACGCTGAATCGGTGACCTCGGGTTTCCTGTTGGGAGCTCGAGTGAGGGGGGGAACTTCGCTCCTACGGGCTCGACAGCGTACCGTGAACTGGCGGAGGAAGGATTTACCTTTTCCTGGGGGGAAACCCTGGCAGGACCTCGACTCTCGACCCTTTTGAGGCTGACCTCAGTCTCATTGGGGAGGCTCTCGACAAGACGCTGGACTTTCAAACGAAACCCGGGATTGGAGCAAGCCCCCGATGCGGCTGTCCCCGTCCTGCAGAGAATCATTTTCCCGGGGACGACCCCAACACCATGAAACCCTCCTGGCTGCCCGGACAGCAGGACGGCGCTCGAACCAGGCCCTCAGGGCTCATCCCGGGACGTGCAGATTCCCAAAAACAAGAAGAGGAGGCGACAATGCGCCTCCCCTCTTTAAAGCCCTTGAGAAGGGCGCCACTCTACGCGGGGCGGACTCGCTCGGCACGGGGTCCCTTGGGGCCGTCACCGACATCAAAGGTGACCTTCTGGCCTTCGCGAAGATCGTCCCACTGGACACCCTCGAGGTTGGACATGTGGAAGAACATGTCCTTGCTATCACCGGTCTCGATGAACCCAAATCCACGATCCGTCAGACGCTTGATTGTTCCTTCAGCCATTTTCGTTACCCTTCTTGTATTCGGTGTGCCCTGCTGTCTCGACCGCCCGATGCGGCAAAGGCAAGAAGGCGACGCCCGGATAACACAGATGGACTGTTAGCGCCTGTGGAACCGCTGAGAGACACCGCGGAGTCTGGTGTACATGGATGTCGTCCCCAGCAGGGAAGGGTGGGTTTTGGAGCAGGGCTCCTTTCGGAAGGCCGCCTGGTGGCGCCCCCGTCTTCCCTGGACTTCAACAAATACCCTCGAAGGCGGTGGATAGCCCATCCCTGGTCGCCGGCCATGGACTTCCTCGTCCGGGGGCCGTGGCGCTTCCGTCATGAGGAACCCTGTGAGGTGACGCCTTCGGTGGCTCGAACGTCCGCTCGCCGTCTTCGGTCTCGCCCCTGGGGTCCCTCAGCCAGGAGGAGTCGTCTCGGCAGCGTCCATCAGCGCCTCTTCCATGGCCTTGAAGGCCCGGCTGCTGGTCGAAGTCCACTCGTAGTTCATGAGCAGGACGAAGCCGTTGCCGGTGTCCGTGTCAAAGCCCATCTCCGTCGTGACTCCCGGGTCTCCGCCGTCGTGTCCGGTCAGAGTCCGGCCCCCCATCTCGTAGGTCGCCCAGAAGATGCCCTGGCCGCTCTTGATGCCCGGAAGCTGCTCGATGAGCATCTCGTCGACACTGTCCGAGTCCAGCAGGGTCACCCCATCCAGGGTCCCTCCGCTGGCGATGGTGGCCAGGAACCGGCTCAGGTCGTTGACCGAGGAGCGGAGCTGCCCATCGGGGTAGTCGGGGTAGCTGAAGTGCTCGATCGCCTGCCACTCCCCGCCGCGAAGGCCATAGGGGACTGCGATCACGTCTTCCTCGAAGTCCGCCAGGTGCCAGTGGGTGTTGTCCATGCCGAGCACGGCGAAGATCGCCCGGTCGCAGTAGTCGTCAAACCCCTCGCCCCTTCGGGTCTCGATGCTGTAGGCGGCCAGCGAGGCAGCGACATTGCTGTAGCGGAACTTCTCGCCCGGTTCGGTCCCCCGGAAGTTCTTGTCCGCATCGTAGTAGGCCCCTCCAGCCACCAGGTACCCCTCCATGAACGAGCCAAGGGAGATCGGGGAGTCTCTGCCGAAGACATAGAGGGGGTCCATGACGTCCCAGTTGTCCTTGATGCCCGAGGTGTGGGTGGCCAGGTGGACGAGGCCGATCTCCTCGTTGTCGACCTGGGGGTTGTCCACGTTGAAGGGCAGGTGGTCGTTGACGGGGTCAGAGAGGTCCACCAGGCCCTCGTCTCGGGTCTGCATGAGTGCCACGGCGATCACGGTCTTGGAGATGGAGGCCAGGAAGAAGGGGGTGTCGGGGGTGACCTCCCGGCCGGCCTCGTGGTCCGCCCAGCCAAAGCCCTCGGCCCAGACGACCTTGCCACCGCGTAGAACCGCTGCGCCAATCCCCGGAATGTTCCCGTCCGCCATCTCGCTCTCGATGGCGGCCTCCAGGTCCGTCACCCAGCGGGTGTCTGTGTCTGTGTCTGTGTCTGTGTCTGTGTC
>CAZMNK010000139.1:12362-14880 GCA_964567625.1 uncultured Enterobacterales bacterium
CCAGGTCCGTCACCCAGCGGGTGTCTGTGTCTGTGTCTGTGTCTGTGTCTGTGTCGGTGTCCGCATCGGTGTCGGCGTCCGTGTCCGTGTCCGCATCGGTGTCGGCCACGCAGGCCTCCTCCTCTTCATGGGTGCCTTCACCACATTCCAGTACGTCCTCTCCCCCACAGGCCAACAGGCCGACAGAGAGCAGGGACAACAGGGCCGCAGAAAGGGGAGGACGCATGGCCAACTCCAGCCCCGAGGCTACCCCAGTCCTCCTTCGCCAGCGAATCGGGTTGCTCGGGGGTCTAGGGCAGCTCGTAGGCCTCCGCCGCTGAAGCATCGACTTCATAGCCAAGCTCCTCGACGGCCGCGACGGTGATTGCGCTGAGCGCCTTTGGATCCGAAGAGCCGAAGCCAGTCATCACCTCCCCCTCGAGCGTGCCGGAGTCCCAGTGCTCACAGGCCGTCCCCGGGTCCCCTTCATCTTCCATTGGGATCTGACCGCTTCCACCCAGGTCCTGGTAGACCGCATTTGCCACAGGTCCCGCGTAGTAGAGCTGGGTATTGCCACAGTCGCTCATGCCCGGCAGCAAATTGCGCTCCAAGACACCGTCATCGTCGATATCCAGGTTCCACGCAGAGGCCCGAAGTCCGAGCGCATGACCGAGCTCGTGGACCACAGAGTCTTCCAGTCGGTCAAAGTCGTCGCCGCCTTCGAGAGCGGAACTGCCGAGCCAGATTCCCGAGCTGGAGGGCGCGTAGGGGGGGGCCTGCCGAAGGGTGCAGATACGACTCACGAAGGACGTGGCCTGGTTGTCATTGATGGAGATGAAGACGAGGATGTCATCGACCTCTCGGTCCTCGGCGAAGCACGGAGTCTCACCCTCGGCATCGATGGCGTCCTGATCGATTTCCACGTATTCGCTCTCGATATCGGTGATGATCACGCGCTCCCAGCGGGAAACAGCGGCCGCTATCGCGTCATCTTCCGCGCTTGTGGGAGTCCAGTCCTCGTAGCTCACGTTGATAAAGAAGGAACCGTCGGACTTGCTGGGAAAAAAGCTACAACTGAGCAGCCAGAGCCACATGATGGACCTCTCGAGTCAGGGGGTTCCCTATCGTCCTGTCCACTATCAGCGGGAGAGAGGTAGGAGGTAATGGTTGTGCTGGGCCGGTGCTCAGCCCGCTGAGGAATCCCGTGCCGTAGAGAGATTGTGGTCCAGTTTCTCAGAGTGGTGGGTAAGCCTGGCAAGAGGGCTTTGATTTTCCTATGCTCTGGCTCCAAGCTGGCAGGCAAGGGACGGTTTGGAGGCCGGTGGCATCGCCGGCTGGCGGGTCGACGGAGGCTACTTGAGCGAAGAGAAGCGAGCAAGATCCGCCGTGTCCTCTCCGCGTTTTCAGGGGGTCTTCGCCTATGGCTCCAACATGCACACCGAGGATCTGCGTCGTTGGTTTGCGGCTGCTGGCCACGCCACGCCTTGTCTGGGCACGCCCCAGCCCGGACTCCTGGTCGGATATGAGTTGGTTTGGAACTACCACTCCAAGGCCAGGGCAGGCGGTGCAGCAAACGTCGAGCCAACGCCGGGGGCGAAGGTGGCTGGTGTGGTGTTTCACGTGAACCAGGAGACCTTGGATGGCTTCGACGCCAAGGAAGGCCACCCACACCGCTATCGCCGCGAGGAGCAGCCGCGCTTGATCCAGCTGCTCGACGGCGGCGAGGTCGCCGCATGGGTGTATCGGGTGACCGCTCGTCACCGCCAGGCTGGCCCCGTCTGGCCGCGAAGCGAGTATTTGAGCCTGCTGGTTTCCTCTGCGGAGGAGTTCGCCCTGCCACGCTGGTACATCGAGCGGCTCCAGGCGACCCCGACGTCGGACAGGTAAGCCAGCCAGCTGTCCCGCACCGCATGCTCCAACCCGGAGCCTGCCTCAGCCCCCCTCCGCCAGGCAAGCGCTACGGCTGCGCGTAGTACCCGGAAATCGTGTACGAGACCTCGATCGTCGAACAACTGGCCTTGACGACCTGCGATGCGGCCAACACCTGGAGCGTCTCTTCGGCTGGCACGGTCAACCCACTGACATAGTTGACATCAACGTCGTCGGGAAGGAGCCAGGTGTAGCCCGCCGTGTCCAGACCCAGGTTGTACTCGCCGACGATCGTTCCATCCGAGCGCTGCAGCGTGAACCGAAGCAGGATCGCACAGGTGCTGTCGGTGGTGCTGGCCGAGGCGGTCACATCGGTGACGATGAGCGTTTGTCCTGCGGGCACAACGAACAGGTCTGTAGCGGCGGCATCCACCGATACACGACCGGCCGCGGAGACCACCGGATTGGTGCCGTGAGAGATGGTCGCACCCGCGGGGTAGGCTGAGGCCGTGGACATCGCCAGGCCAAGGATCAGGGTCATGACAAGACCCAAGTTGACGAGACAACGGAACGGCATGAGTCACTCCAGATGCGCTCTTAACATGCCACATTCCGCGCCCCGACCCACTTTACAATCGAGCGAGGAGCGCGATCACGCCGAGGACCAGTG
>CAZMNK010000140.1:0-14704 GCA_964567625.1 uncultured Enterobacterales bacterium
CGTGCCGCTGTAGTGCACGTCCTCGCCCAGGTTGCCACCCCGGTTGATTCCGGAGACCACCAGGTCAGGAGGCCCACCCAGGATGTGGTGGATGGCCATGTAGACGCTGTCCGCAGGCGTCCCGGACACGGAGTACCAGCGTTCCCGGTGTTTCCGCATCCGAAGGGGGCTGTGCATCGTCAGGGCATGGGAGGAGGCGGATTGTTCGTCCAGAGGGGCGACCACCCAGACCTCTCCGAGCGCCTCAAGCGCCCCGACAAGCGGTGCCAGCCCGGCGGCGAAGATCCCGTCGTCATTCGAGACAAGTATGCGCATTCTCTGGGCCGTTATCGCGGTATTGAAGTCGATGCCGGGCACCTGCATCCTGCGACGTTATGCTCCGCGCCAGGCGGGCTCAATCGGATGCGAACGCGGTACCAACACCTGTTCAAAAGAATCGAGGATGGAGACGCGGACGAGCGGGATGCTGCCTACGACGCGGTTCTGTTTGACCGTGGAGAGGCCATTCCGGACCTCAAGGAATGCTACGAGCAGACCGAGCGGACCACCTTGATGCGTTTCTACTCGGTCCAACTGCTGGGCTTTTCAGGTGACAAGAAGGCCATTCCCGTCGTCGAGATCGCGCTCGATGACCCCTCTCCTGCGGTTCGTGCAGAGGCCTGCAGGGCCCTGGAAGACCTTGGCGCCAAGCAGAGCGTGGCCGCGTTGAAAGCCCGCATGAATGACCTGGAACCCGGCGTCCGACAGGCAGCGCTGGAAGCCCTTGAAGCACTCAAGGACTGAGCATCTCGTCCAACAGGGTTCGGATCTGCTCCGGTTCGTAGGTGTTGGCTAGGTAGACGATGGTCCCTTCGGCATCCAACAGGTAGTCCTGGGGGTAGACCGTTTCGGCGTTGGCGGGGTCGAGCTCGTAGGAAGCCTGGACGCTGCCATCCTCGTCGAAAAGTACAGGCAGGGTCAGCCCCAACTCGTCCCGGAAGGACGTCAGATCCGCCAGGGAATCATCGGCCCCGACAGCGAGCACAATGACCTCTCCCTCGTAGGCTTCCCAGATGGCGTGTTGGATGTCCGAGACCTCGGGCGGACAGATCGGTCACCAGGTGGCGAACCAGACCAACAGGACCGGTTTTCCTCGGTAGTCCGAGAGGCTGTGCCACTTCCTCTCCACATCTGGCAGGGAAAACTCGGGGGCAGCTACCCCGATGGCATTTCCACCCAGTTCTTTTCCCGTCGTGACAGTGAATGTCTGCACACCGGCCCCGGGATCCGTGCTCGCCACACAGATCTCCAGCCCTCGCCGGAACCCATCAGGGAACTCCAATGTCACCGCACCCACCTCTCCGGATTCAATCGGGCCGCTGGGAAGGATGCCCTCAACCCCTCTCGACCAGCTGGAGACCTCGGTCACCCGTAGGTCTCCGGTTCCGCGGTTCGTCAGCGACATCTCTGCCGCAAGGGTTCCACGGGCCAGATGGAGCTCCGTTGTGGCCAGGACGGCTTGAGGGGCCCGTGCCTGGCGGTCTGCCTGGAAGAGAAGAAGATCGGACCAGGCACAAGCATAGGCAGCACCCTGACGATGAGGGATGGGCTCCACGCAGAGGGAAAACAGGTCGGTGGCCTCAAAGCCGTGAAGCGCTGGGAGTGCGCCAGAGACCTGTCTGAACACGGAAACCCCATCCAGGTTGGCCACCCAGACAAGGCCATCGCGGGCCGCCACTTGGGTCGCGGTCCCCCCAGAATCCTGCACGCCCAGTGACTGGAGCTCAGACCCGGCGTATTGAAAACTTTCCAACCCGTCAGAACCCAGGGCCACAAAGACCTGGTTCGCCGTCCTTTCGATGTCCACGGGACTCCCCGCTGTTGGTACCGGTTCTTGGAGGACAGGGGCAAACGGATCGGAGAGATCCACCGGGACCAACCCAAGCTCGCCATCGGCCACAAAGACCCACCCCTCTTCGTCGGGGCGGGTCATGGATCGTGGGTTCCCAAGGCCGGT
This sequence comes from uncultured Enterobacterales bacterium, assembly GCA_964567625.1. GTDB lineage: Bacteria > Myxococcota_A > UBA796 > UBA796 > CAJQPC01 > CAYFPX01. The sequence goes on from CAZMNK010000140.1 coordinate 1,997, forward strand.
CATTGTGGCGACCAACACCGGAACTGCGGGGTTGGAAAGTTCATAAACCTCCAACAGCCCCTGGTGCCTCAACACGAAGAGGGTGTCCTCTACAGCATCCAGGTACGAAACATCCGAGAGCGACACCATACCGACCTGGGTGATCGCCTCCGGGTCCCGGACATCCAGGATGCGAACCCCGTTGAAGCGATTGTCTCTATCGGGGGCCGTGATGGCGATGGTGGAGCGGTCAAGCACGGCGACCAGTCCATCCTGAAGCACAGCCACCCGGCTGTAGGTGTCAGCAATGTCCTCCCGGAAGCCACCCCGGTAAACAAGGCCCCCTTCCCCTTCCATATCAAAGGCCCAGAGACCCCCTGTGCCACTTCCATAGAGGCGCCCCTCCTCCGGGTCGGTGGCCAGGTCGAGCAGGTGAACCAGGAGCCCAACGTCCAACGATGCCAGCCCAGTGAGATTAAAATGGCCGTCGCGGATGACCGGGTCATGTCCGCTTGGCGCGGGTGCCTGGCAGGGATTGACCCCCAATCCACAGGCGGTGAACCAGCTCGAAAGGAAAGCGGTAAACATAGGCCCCGGATTTTCACCCCTGAGACCAGGATGCTCCAGCCGGCTTCCGGTGGAGACCATCAAGGCACCCTTTCGGGCCTGCCTTGACCCCCCTGAGGCTCCCCGTTACTCGCCCGGACGGTCGACGGGGCGTAGCGCAGCCTGGTAGCGCACCAGACTGGGGGTCTGGGGGTCGCTGGTTCGAATCCAGTCGCCCCGACCATGGAGAGGTCGCCAGCTTGTCTGGCGGCCTACTTCACATTGGCCGCCAGTCCAGAGCAGTCGGGTTCAGTCTTCCGGGTCCTGGCGCTTGGTAAATGGCCCGGCCAGGACATCCATTCGGAGCGCCAGGAGTTGGTGCTGCAGCGACTCTACGCGCTCGGCGGCATCCTGAAGTTTCTCCATGTCCACGCCAGGAGTTGCTGCGGAAGCCTTGGTCCCCTCCCCGTCCGTGAGCGCCTTTCTGGCGCCTGCGATGGTGAAACCCTCGGTGTGCAGGAGTTTCCGGATGCGGAGAAAACGTTGGATGTCCTTCTTTCGGTAGAGCCGGTGACCGCTGCTGCTCCGGTGGGGCCGCATGCGGAACTCGGTCTCCCAGTACCGCAGGACGTGGGGTTCTACACCGACCAGTTCTGCGACCTCTCCGATCCGGAAGTAGAGTTTCCCGGGAAGGCCTGCCTCCCCTTCCATCAGGCCGTCTCTCCGTTGAGTGCTGCCTTGAGCACCTGGGAAGGCTTGAAGGTCAACACCCGACGAGCCGGGATGGTGATCGGACTCTCCGTCTGAGGATTCCGTCCCTTGCGAGCATCCTTCTGCCGGATGACGAAGTTGCCGAACCCGGAGACTTTGACCTTTTCACCGTTCTCAAGCGCGGATTTCAGGATCTCGAGCACGCATTCGACGAGCTCGTTGGCTTCCTTCTTGGAAAATCCAACCTTGTCGTGAATCCGCTCCACGAGGTCAGCCTTGGTCATGGTGCGATTGCTCGTCTGGTTGATCGGCACTGGAACCTCTCTACAGGCCAGGAATGAAGCCGAGCAAATCATCATCCTCGATGACTTCCCACAGCTGAATGGTGAAGCTGTCCATCCTGGCTTCACCTTCGTCAGCCACCGAGACGATGACCAACTGGAACAGGCCTTCTTCGGCAGAATCCGGGTCCATGTCAAAGGACCGGGCGCCACGGCCTTCCGAACTGGTTTCCACAGATGCGTGGTCCACCAGGCTGACGTAGTCGTCAAACATGCTCACAAAGACCTGGTGTTCGGTCCCCGCGGGACCCCCACCGGGATCGATGCTGACCTCTCCAATGACGACCTGGCCCGTGCTGCTGTGCAGGTCGGTGAAGACGTCTGGAAGCAGTTCGCCTCCCACCTCGATCGACACCACGTCATCGGTGGCATTGACCTGGTCGTAGTCAAAGTCGTCCTGGTCGCAGCCCAGGATGCTCACCGCCAGGAGAAAGACGCTCACTGCGTCCTCAAGAGGCCAGTGCTGCCTTGGCCTGGTCGACCACTGCGGCAAAAGCGTTCGGTTCATGCAGGGCCAACTCGGCCAGGGCCTTGCGGTTGAGCTCGATGCCCGCCTGGTTCAGACCATGGATGAACCGGCTGTACTTCATCTCGTGTGGGCCAAGCGCTGCGTTGATCCGGATAATCCAGAGCCGCCGGAACTGGCGCTTCTTGAGCTTTCGCCCGACAAAGCGGTAGGACTCCGCCTTCATCACGGCCTGGTTGGCCATCCGAAGACGATTGTTGCGGGCCTGGAAGAAACCCTTGGACTTCGCAAAGAGCTTCTTCTTTCGAGCCTTGCGATTCTGGGCGCCCTTGACGCGTGCCATGTCGACTCCTTTGGACCGCTTCCCTGCCTCTGAAGGGCGGTAACGGTGGGTCGGTAGGGGGTGGGACTACTTGTAGGGGATCAGCAGCTTGACCAGGTTGGAATCACCCTTGGCCAGGATGCCCTTGTTCCGGGCCTGGCGCTTCCACTTCACCGACTTCTTGGTGAGGATGTGGCGACGCTTGGCCTTGTTGAACTTGACCTTGCCGGTGCCGGTGAGATTGAACCGCTTCGCGGCCGATCGCTTGGTCTTCATCTTCGGCATGTGCTGCTCGACGCAAAGAGGGGTTGCAGAGGGCCCCGAGACATAACAAGCCCGTGCTGGCAGCGCACGGCACCCCCGTCTCTTCTTCCCGGATTTCGCCTGGATCCTGCTCCAGGACGGAACCGCTTCAGGCGCCCTTGGCGGCTTCCTCGGATTCCGTGCTGGCGGCCTCCACCGGCTCGGCAACTGGCGCCTGCTTTGGACCGGTACCAGGAGCCTCGGCTGCATCGGCGCCGGCATCCGTCTTGGGAGCCTTGGCCTGGGCATCCAGGAAGCGCTTGTTCGGCGCCAGGATCATCACCATCATGGCGCCGTCCATGCGCGGCTGGAGTTCGATCACTGCCAGTTCACCCAGGGCCTTGTGAAGCTCGTGGCAGCGCTGTACGCCGATGTTCTTGTGGGCGTGCTCCCGTCCTCGGAAGCGGACCACCACCTTGACCTTGTTGCCATCCGCCAGGAAGCGGCGCGTGTGGTTCAGCTTGACGTTGAAATCATGATCGTCCGTCTTGGGACGCAGCTTGATCTCCTTGAGTTGAACCTGGCTCTGGTTGCGCTTGGCGGACGCATCCTTTTTCTTTTTTTCGTACTTCATCCGGCCGTAGTCGACGATTCGACAGACCGGAGGACGGGCATCGGGAGCCACCTCGACGAGGTCCAGACCCCGTTCGCGGGCAAGCGCCATGGCGTCTGGCGTGAGGAACTCCCCTAGTTTGTTCCCCTCTTCATCGATCACGAGAACACGAGGAACTCGAATGCGGTGGTTGACGCGGGGCTCGTCCTTTCGGGAGGGCATTTCATTTGGGTGTCGACGGCGTCTGCGCAAGCGGTTGCTTCTCCCTCTTCAGTCAATGGAAGGTCGGAACTAATTCGGCTCGCGGGATGGGCCAGTCCCCCGACGAGGCGTTCTACCTCTGCCACAAGCCCTGGTCAACGTTGAAACGGGGCTCCGGGTGGCCCCGAAACCCCGGTAGGATGGTTGGCGCGGGCGGATTTGAACCGCCGACCCCCGCCGTGTCAGGACGGTGCTCTCCCGCTGAGCTACGCGCCAGCAGGCGTTCTCAAACGCTGCCCGACCTTAACGCCACTGATCCCACCGTCAAGGAGCCCCAGTGCCGCCTGAATGGAACGGGCAACGGAGGCGGCGGCGAGCCGTGGGGTGGGGGCGGTCCCAAGGAGAGTCGCCATCGAGGTCATCTCAACTCCCGCAAGCCCACAGGGGTTGATTCGTTTGAATCCCTCCAGGGACGGGTTGAGGTTGAGAGCAAATCCATGCATCGAAACCCCTCGCCGGAAATGAAACCCGAGGGCCGCGATCTTTTGGCTTTCGATCCAGACCCCTGGGAACCCGCATCGACGCGTGGGGCACAGACCGTGGCTCGACAGCCAGTCCATGAGGCCCGATTCAACGCCAGCGACCAGACCTTTGACCCCAATGCCTCGGCCTCGTACATCAAGAATCAGGTAGCCGACCAGCTGTCCGGGACCGTGCCAGGTGGCCAGGCCACCGCGTTCTGTCTGGCAGTGATCAATGCCAGCCGCTGCCAATACCTGGGCCGACGGGGTGCCAGGAGCGGGCCTTCGCCCGACCGTGATGACCGAGGTGTGTTCAAGCAGCGCCAGGCACTCGGTGGATTCCCCGGAAATCACCTCTTCCCGGCGCCTGCGCTGACGGCTCAGCGCCCGCGCATAGGGCACGCCTTCTCCCCACCACTCCCAGGGGAGCCCTTCAGGCATCGCCAAAGGCCTCAGAGGCCCGGTAGGCTCGAACCCATTCCAACAGGAGCACCTGTGCGGCGGCTGTTGCTGGGATGGCCAGGAGCATGCCGGCGATCCCGAAGAGGTTCCCGCCGACCAGGAGCGCAATCATCACTACCAGTGGATGCAGGCCGACCTTGTCACCCACGATCGTCGGGGTGAGAACCATTCCTTCCACCATCTGGACGACACCGAAAACCCCAAAGACCGCCAGCAGGTGCCAGTCCAGCCCATAGGCCAGCACGGAGAGGGTCCCGGCGGCAGCAATGCCAACAGCCGTACCCAGGTAGGGAACGATGAAGAGCAACCCGGAGAGCATCCCGACCATGACGGCCAGGTCGACGCCCACCAACAGAAGGCCAAGGGAGTAGAGAATCCCCAGTGCCAGGCAGACGGTGAGCTGTCCACGGACAAAGGCCTGCAGTCGGGAATCGATCTCCGCGGCCAATCGACGGACAAGGGCCCTCTGGCGACTGGGCACCAGGGTGTCTACCCCCGCCACCGCCCGGTCCCAGTCTCGAAGGAGGTAAAAGGTGAACACCGGGATCAACAGCAGGTTGAGCAAGGTGAGGGCGATTCCCAGGCCTCCGGCAAACAGTCCCTTCAGCCCTTGTCCCGCCAGCCGGCCCAGGGTCGGCACAGCCGACTTGACCGCCTCCTCGATGCCGGGTTCGGCGGACTCGGCTCCCTGTTCCATCGTTCCCACGAGCTGTTCACGCAGGGCCTGGAACCCGGCCTCCACATTGAAAGCGTTTTTCACTCCCAACTGGTCGTTCAACCACCCCTCAAGGTGGACGAGGTTCCCCCTCAGCACGTCCGTGTAGTTCACCAACCGCTCAGCCAACTGGTGAAACTCACCGGCGACAGCCTGCCCGAGCACCAGGAACATGGCCAGCGACCCAAGGCTGCCCCCAAGGAACAAGAACAGGATGCTGGTCTCCCGCCTCCTGCCTCGTCTTTCCAGGCTGTCGATGAGGGGGTCAAAAAGCCAGGCCAATGCCACCGATGCAAACAGGACAGCAAAGACGCTTTTCAGCAGGGTAAGACCGGCCACGACGACCAAGACCCACATGGCGATCCATCGCCTCCTGGCGGTCGGGTCAAGGTCGGGTCTGGGAGGAGGCCTGGTCAGGCGTGGGCCAGGCCCGGGTCCACAGGCAGTGCTGGTTCTCCTGCGACGAATCATGGGTCCACCACCACGACGATTCCCCCTCTGTTCCACGGCAGGCCCGCCGCCCACAACATCTTCGAGTCCGTGGGCCCGAGCACCAGTTCCGATCCATTTTCCACTCGCTGCACTGCCAGGACCAGCGGAGCGCTTCCCCCTTTCAACGAGGCTTCGGGGTCCGCCGGGTCCGTCACCCAGGTCACCGTTGCCCTTTCCTCCAGGTATTCCGCCCCAAGGTTTTCGGGTCCGAACAGGACATCCCCCGTGGGCGAGAGCAACCGGGGGACCAGGGACGGCACCGTGTTGTGACCTCTCGCGTCAACCACCAGCCCAGTGGTGCCATGCCCCGGTGACCCCACGGAGTCCTGGCTCCCCCAGGCCATCAGAGCCGGACGAAGCCACTCGCCCAGGTCCAACTCTGCCTCCAACTCAACCTGGCCCGATCGGCGATAGCGCGTGGTGGTCACACGCCAATTCTGCAGACCCTCCTGGAGTCGACGCGCGAGGGAGTCCTGGGCCTCCAGGAGGTCCCGGGCCTGCAGGTCAGAGCTGACTCGAATCTCCCCCGCTTGCTGGACCATATGCCCTTCCAGGCGAAGCCAGGCCTCCTGTTCCAGGGTTCGACGAGAGGTCATGAGGCCGGCACCCCGGGAACTGGAGGACTGGGCGACCAACACCCCCCGGGTCCAGTCGACGTGTCCGCCCGCAAAGGGATCATGCAGCGGGCCCGCATCCCCCGCAGCCAGCAGGGCAAGCAGCAGCGAACTCACTGGAATCGGACCAAGTCATTGCGGCGAAAGATGGTGGCCAATCCATCGACCAACCGCTCGTCCGGGGCCGCGGAATAATTGCCAGGGAGCCGCAGGATGACCTCGCTGCGCTCCGGCACGGTGACGTGGAGACTGGTCGCACAGGCTCCACGCAGCCCTCCCAGGAGGTCCTGGAGTGCTCGAATGGACTGGGAGTCGAGATCGTCGTGCTGCAAGGCGATGTGAATCTCCCGGGTTCCTCGCTCCCGGACGGCACTCATCAACTCCACCGAGTCCACAAGCATCTTGCAGTCCTCTTTCGACTTCTCCAATTTGCCTCGGACCAACAGCGGTTCATCGGATTCCAGGTCCCGCCGACTCGTAGACCAGGGATCCGCAAAGAAGACACACTCCAGGGAAGAAGTGTCATCTTCCATGGTGACAAAAGCCATCCGGTCTCCACGGCGAGTTCGGACCACTCGGATGGTGCTGGGCATTCCCGCCACCGCGACCTCCTGGCCGGAATCCAGGCGTTGGAGCCCCTCGATCCGACAGGTCGCATATCGATCCACCTCGGCCCTCCAGGCGGAGATGGGGTGTCCGCTCAGGAAGAAGCCCAGGGCCTCTCTCTCGAAGCCCAGTTTTCGGGCCATTGGCCACTCGGCGACAGCGGGTACCCGGTACCCGGTGACGCTGGCTCCCCCGGCCATGCCGCCGAAGAGGTTGACCTGGCCGGCCGCCTTGCTCCGCTGATTGGACTGGGCCACGGAGAGCATGCCTTCAAGGTTGTCGGAAAGGGCCGCGCGTGGGTGCCCGGTCCAGTCGAAGGCCCCACACTTGATCAGGTTCTCAAGCACCTTTTTGTTGATCCGTCCGTAGTCCAGGCGCTCCAGGCAGTCCATCAGGTCCTCGAAGCACCCACCGGCCTCTTCTCTCGCCTCCAGCAGGGCAGTCACCGCGCTACTGCCCACGTTCTTTACTGCAGCCAACCCAAACCGGATGGCCTTGCGGGTGTCCGGAGGCACATCGAAACCCGTCATGGAAGAATTGGTGTTGGGAGGGAGGATCGCCAGTCCAGCACGGCGACAGTCCGCCAGGTAGATGAACACCTTGTCGGTGTTGTTCGACTCGATGGTCATCAAGGCGGCCATGTACTCGGCGCGATGGTTGGCCTTGAGCCAGGCGGTCTGGTACCCGATCAGCCCATAGGCCGCCGAGTGGCTCTTGTTGAAGCCATAGGCCGCGAACTGCGCCAACAGGTCAAAGATGGCCTCGGCCTTGGTGCTATCGACCCCGTTCTGGCTGGCCCCCTGGAGAAAGCGGGCCTTCTGCTTCTCCATCTCCTCGGCCTTCTTCTTCCCCATGGCCCGTCGGAGAAGGTCCGCCTCTCCCAGGGAGTAATTGGCGAGGACCTGGGCGATCTGCATCACCTGTTCCTGGTAGACCACCACCCCGTAGGTGTTTTTCAGAATCGGCTCGAGCTGGGGCAAGGCGTAGCTGACGGCCTGTCGCCCATGTTTTCGGTCGATGAAGTCATCGACCATGCCCGAGTTCAAGGGACCCGGCCGGTAGAGGGCCACCAGGGCCACCAGGTCCTCCAGGTTGCTGGGGCGGAGCTTCTGGAGCAACTCCCGCATTCCTGTGGATTCGACCTGGAAAACCCCCAGGCCATCGCCTGCCTGCAGGAGTTTGAAGGTCTTCGGATCGTCCTCGGGAATGGTGCTCATGTCGAGCTGTTCCCCGGTGTTCCGGGCGATCATGTTCACGGCATCGCGGATCTGATCCAGGGTCTTGAGCCCCAGGAAGTCGAACTTGATGAGGCCGATTTCCTCGGCAGACTTCATGTCGAACTGGACGACTGGTCCACCCTCTGGGCCATCCCTGTAGAGGGGACAGAGTTCCACGAGGGGCCGATCGGCGATGACCACGCCCGCCGCGTGAACGCCGGTCTGGCGGGTCATTCCCTCGACGCTGCGGGCCAGTCCCAGGATGCGGCGGACCCTGGGGTCGGACTCCACGAGGTTGAGCAGGCCCTCTTCCTGGAGCGCCCGGTCCAGGGTGATTCCCAGCTCATCGGGAATGAGCTTCGCGATGCGGTCCGATTCATTGAAATTGAGCCCACAGACCCGCGCCACATCCCGGACGGCTGCCTTGGCCTGCAGCTTCCCGTAGGTGATGATCTGGGCGACATAGTCCCGGCCATACTTCTGCCGGGTGTGTTCGATGACCTCCTCCCGACGGTCCTGGCAGAAGTCGACGTCGACGTCGGGCATCGACACCCGTTCCGGGTTCAAGAACCGTTCGAAGAGAAGGTCAAAGCGCAACGGATCGATGTCTGTGATGCGCATCGCCCACGCGGCAAGGGAGCCCGCGGCTGAACCGCGACCAGGCCCGACGGGAATCTCCCGGTCCTTGGCCCAGTTGATGAACTCAGCGACGATGAGGAAGTAGGCTGCAAAGCCCATCGACTCGATGATCTGGAATTCCTCCTCCAGGCGTTCGTCATAGGCCGCGCGATCGGGGGCTTCCAGCCTCTCAAGGCGGCGTTCGAGACCACACCGGCAGTACCACTCGAAGTACCCGTTGAGGTTCCCAGCTCCCTCGGGGCGGGGTGGGATGGGTGATCCTTCCTCGATGAGGTCAACCCCAAAATCCCGGGGCGGTGGAAAGGCCCGACAGAAGAAGGCCCAGTTGTCATCGGTGTCGGCCCCTTCCGCCGGGTCAGGGGGCTTGCTCGCCGGGAAAAAGTAGGTCCCGTAGGTGAAGTGGAAGTTGCACCGATCAGCCAGTTCCTGTGTTCGTTCCAGGGCCTCCAGGTCGTCGGGAAAGACCTCCCTCATCTCCTCTTCACTCTTCAAGTAGAGCTGGTCGGTGACCGGGCGCACCCGGTCGCCGTGGTTCATGCTGGTCCCCAGCCCGATGCACTGGAGCAGTTCGAGGCTCGGAGCGTCGGCGGCACTCAGGTAGTGCACATTGTTCGTCACCACCGTTGGCAGGCCGAGCGCCTTTCCGAGTTCTCGGGTGGCCTGGTTGAGGGGAGCTTCCTGAGCCAGCCCCGTGTCCTGGAGCTCAAGGTAGAGCCGGTCCGGTCCCAGCCGTTCCGCGAGTTCCTGAACCCGCTCTCGGGCGACCTCCTCCCGGCCATCCAGCACGGCGGACCGGACCGGGCCTCGAAGCCCACTGGTCAGAAAGAAGAGTCCCTCACGCCGCTCCTGGAGCTGGTCCAGGTCCACTCGCGGCTTGTAGTACATGCCATCGAAGATGGCGTCTGTCACCAGTCGACACAGGTTCTGGTAGCCCTGTTGGTCCTCGACAAGGCAGACGAGGTGATAGCCACCTGACCCCCGCCGAGGGTCCGCATACGCCACGCCCTCGGGCTGGACCCACAGGCCTGCACCGATGATCGGATGGACCCCGGCGTCCTTGCAGGACTTGTGGAAGCTGACTGCCCCGTAGAGGTTGCAGTGGTCGGTGAGTGCAACAGCACGCTGTCCGAGCGCAGCCGCGGCAGGTGCCAGGGCCTTGATGGGGATTGCCCCGTCAAGGAGGGAATACTGGGAGTGAACGTGGAGGTGTACAAAGGCCAACGGCGCATGCTCCCGACTGGGATTTCCGTATCCGATCCAACGGGTTCCTGACCGCTTACTGACGACCAGCCGTTGAGGATGGAGGAGACTGGAGCTACCCTCAGAGTGCACCGAGGAGTCCCACGTGTCCTGCACCGGTGGCTGGATCCCCCTGGTGTTTCTGCTTGCGGCCTGCGGCCCAGCTGACACCACGAACGAGTGCGTCGATCGCGATCTCGACGGCGTCTGTGCCGGGGAAGACTGCAACGATCAGGATCCCAACCTGTCCCCTGAGGCCTTGGAGATCTGGTACGACGGCATCGACCAGGACTGCGACGGCAACGATCAGGACCAGGACCTGGATGGCCATGGAGTCCAACAGGACTGCAACGACGAGGAGCCCAGGGTTCATCCTGGAGCCGAGGAGATCTGGTACGACGGGATCGACCAGGACTGCGACGGCTATGACGACGACCAGGACCAGGATGGCCATGGCATAGGCACGGATTGTGATGATCTGGACGCCGGGCTCTCCCCCTCCTCAGAGGAGATCTGGTACGACGGCATCGACCAGGACTGCGATGGCAACGATGACGACCAGGACCTGGATGGTTCGCCGCTCGGGGAGGACTGCGACGACGAAGACAACACGGTCTACCCCACCGCCTCCGAGCACTGGTACGACGGCATCGACCAGGACTGCGATGGCAATGACCTGGACCAGGATGAGGACGGTTTCGATCACCGTTCGGACTGCGATGACACGGACCCCACCGTCAACCCGGACGCCTTTGATGTCTGGTACGACGGCGTGGATTCGGACTGCGGCGGCAACAATGACTACGACCAGGATGGCGACGGATTTGAATCCCAGGAACATGGTGGCGATGACTGCACGGATGACAATCCAACCCTCAATCCGGACGCCTACGAGGTACTCGGGGATGGCATCGACAGGGACTGCGATGGTCACAGCGACACTGCCCCCTTCGTCAGCCTGTCCGTGGCCTCGAGCGGGCTGCGGGGGCCCCGCCTGGCAGAGTCCAACGACGGGCTGATCCTGGGGATACTGGCGGACTCCACCGCCTCGGGAGACCCCGGTGCCATCTGGTGGTTCTTCGACGAGACCCAGCCCTGGACCCCCTGGACCGACCTGAGCGGTTGGTCCCTTCCCGGGTACCAGCTTGCGGATGGCTACGACCTGGTCGCGGACGGCGACATGGTCATGGAAGCGGCGGTCCTCAACGACCTCCCGGTCCGCTATGTCCTCGCCCTGGGCACGGATCTCAGCACCGGTACCTACGGCTCGTACTCCGTGGTTGGGGGAATCCCCAATCCGGATGATCTCAACGCGGTCTACGACGGGGAGACCGTGGGAATCGTCAGCTGCACAGGGGCCGACGAATTCGTGCTCTACCTGTTTGGAAGCATGTCGGATCTGTTCAACGGGGAAGGCACCTACGCCTACACCGACGAGGGCGGGGGGACGGCCTGTTCACCCCGACTCGGCGCCGACAAGGTTCTCGTCTCAGACCCGGATGACGGCACCTACTACGGCTACCGGTACAACAGTGAGTCCAACGGCCTCGCCGCGATCGAAACCGGTTCCGCCAACTGGTACGACCTGGACCACTCCTACACAGATGGCGAGTGGGCCTTTGGTGCCACCAGCGGGACCAGTCTGGATGTCAACCGCAGTGGCGTCGAGACCACCATCTCCACCGTCGCCTCCATGCGTACTGTCCAGGTCAGTCTTCGAGACCAGGCCGTCTACATCGCTGCGGTGGATTCCTCTGGCGATGCCTGGTTGGTCTATGGCTCACCTGTTTCCGGTGTCTTCACCGAGGTGGCCATGGAGACCGGTCTCACCCAGCCCGTGCTGGACGTCGATGTCATTGCCAGCAGCGCTGACACCCTCCTCTTCAGTGCCCGGAGTGCCACCGAACTCGCAGTGATGGGGGTATCCCTTAAGTAGTCAGCTGCCTCGGGACAACTCGTGCACGTTGATGGACCGATTTCCCTGGATCGGAATTCGACCCAACAGGGAAGCGCTGCGGTCCACCTGTCGGGCAGCAACGTCAGTGAGCAGGATCCGACCCCGATGGGCCGAGAGATTCATCATCCAACGGGCCAGGTAAAAGGGGCCAGCCAGGTCCCACCCCTCGGCAGGGCGGCGTGTATCCGGGGAGAGTCGGGCGACCCCGGGGGCGACACCGGCCGAGAGCCGGAAACCGCCACGGGTGGTCACGGCCTGCAGGGTCTCCGCGGTCTTGATGGCCCGTTTCAGTGCTTCCTTGAGGCCTCCTCTGGCGATCCAGATGACCAGCACTGAGCCCTCACCCCGTTCCCAGATCTCCCCCCCGGACTCGGCGATGATTCCCTCCCATTCCTGGGTCAGGGTGGCCAGAGTGGCACGGGGCGCAGCGATACTCCTCGGCGGAGGAGAGGCCTCCACAGCCAGTACAACGACGGCCGAGGGAGGCAGGTTCCGACTTGGCTTGACGGTGCGCGGGGTGCCATCGGCATTTCGCTGGGCGTCCTTGGCGGCTTCCAGCACCTGTTTCATGAAGCTCGACAGGTCGCTGTTGCTGACCCGATGTCCCTCGCGCACCATCAGGTTGCTGAGGCCATCAAGCATTTCCTGGGCACTCCGGAAGCGGTCCTCAGGCCGGCGAGCGAGCCCTTTGAGGAGAAGGTCCTCCAGGTCCTCGCTGATCTCCGGCCGGTAGCCCCGCGCTGAGGGCACCTCGGCCCGGCGGACCCGCGCCAGGGTCTCTTCCCGATTCCGTGCCTTGAAGAGACGCCGACCCGTCAGCATCT
>CAZMNK010000141.1:0-14697 GCA_964567625.1 uncultured Enterobacterales bacterium
GGACACGGACACGGACACGGACACGGACACGGACACGGACACGGACACGGACACAGTGATCGACTTCGATGGGGATGGCGTGCCCGAAGAGGAGGACTGCGATGACACGGATGCTTCCCTTGGCGCAGTCGCCGACGACGAGGACTGTGATGGTTCGCTGAACGAGGACGACTGCGATGACACCGATGAGACCATCTACCCAGGAGCCACGGAGACCTGGTACGACGGGGTGGACTCGGACTGTGATGAGGCGAGCGACTACGACGCGGACCGCGACGGCCATGACAGCAAGGACCACGAGGGTGACGACTGCGACGACACGGACCCCGAATCCACCCTGACCACCGAGGACCCGGACTGCGATGGTGAAATCAACTGCAGTGACAGCCTGGGCTCACTCGGCGCACCCACCGAGGTCGCCACCGTCTCCGGTGGGGGCAGCTACGGTGTCGGTGCCTGGATGAGCGATGCCGGCCCGGGAGAATCGAGCACGGTCTGGACCATGATGGACTACGAAGGTGACCAGATCATCGAGTACGCCTCCCAGTCGGACCTGACGAGCGGCAGTATCTCCCGCAGCATTGACGTGGATGATGACTGGGTCGGGACGGGTCACACGGTGCTCAACGGGGTGCTCTACTACAACGAGGAGGACGCCGCGACCCTGGTGGCACTGGACCTGGCCAGCGAGACCGAGCTGGTGCGAGCGGACCTTCCGGACGCGGGCTTCGACAACACCTACCGGTACAGCTGGGGCGGCCTGACCGACATCGACCTGTCCGTGGATGGCGAGAGCCTGTACGTCACCTACTCCACGGCCGCCGCGGACGGAAAGCTGGTGGTGAGCAGACTGGATCCCTCGACGCTGGAAGTTCTCGAGACGTGGACGGCGGCTTCCGCAGTCAAGAACGACTTCACCGACACCTTCCTGGCCTGCGGGGTGCTCTATGGTGTCGACAGCGAAGAAGACGGAGGCCCCTGCTTCTACTGCACGGACATGACCATCGACCTGGCCTGGAACCTCGAGACCGGGGCGGTCTCCGATCCCGAGATCGCCTTCACCAGCCCCGGGACCAGCGGCTACACGGGCTCGGTGGACTACAACCCGTCCGATGGCATGATCTACGTGGTGCGAGGGGGGGTCCTGGGCCTGATCGAGCCGTCCTGGGACTAGCCCGTCTCGTTCGACGGATCTATGGACCAGAAGTCATCCACTCCTTCCACAGCAAAGGAGAAGCTGGGCCTCTTTGTTCTGTGGTTGCCCTATGCCTTCCTGGTGAACCGGTTCTGGTTTGTCTCGGATGATGCGTTCATCTCTTTCCGGTACGCGGTCAACTGGGCCAATGGTCACGGCCCTCGCTACAACCTGGGTGAGCATGTCCCGGTCGAGGGGTACAGCAATTTCCTGTGGGTCGCGCTGAACGCTCTGCTGGAGCTCATGGGTGCGGACCTGACCTTCTGGCCGCTGTTGTTTTCCTTTGCCTGCGGCTCGGTCCTGATCGGGAGGGTGTTCTTCACCCTCCGGCGCCAGCTCGAGATGTCCTTGCCCGTCTCGTTCACCGCGACGTTGCTTCTCTCGTGTTCCCCACCGTTCGCAGCGTGGTCGACAGGAGGACTGGAGACCACCCCGTACGCTCTCCTGATGTTCCTGACCTTCGAGGCCCTGTTCCTCAGGAGGCAGGGCCCTGAACCCACTGCCGCGGGCTTCTTTGGGCTGGCCATGGCCCTCATCCGGGTGGAGGGGATCTACTGGGCGATCCTGTTGGCGGCCCTGGCTGCGGCCTCGCTGTTGCTCCGTTCGAAAAGAGACTTCCGGCCCATCCTCCTCTACCTGGGCACGGTGCTCACCGGGTACGCGATCTACTGGTCCTGGCGTTACGCCTACTACCAGGACCTGTTCTCCAATACCGTCTATGTAAAGACCGAAATCAGCGCGGCCTTTCTCGAGCGCGGTCTCGATTATGTCCTTGTCCAGCACCTGACCTTCCTGCCGCTGCTGCTGAACCTGCCCGCACTGGTCTACGCGCTCCGCCGGAACCGGTTGGCTGTCGGCCTCCCGACCGCAGCCATGGCATCTGGCATGGTCGGCTATTCGATCCTGGTCGGCGGGGACTTCATGACCATGGGCCGCTTCCTCATCCCTGGACTGGCATTCAATGCAGTCCTCTTCGGGTGGATGCTGAGTGACCTGGGCAGACGACCGGGACCCCGGCGCCAGGTGACGACTGCCGCGGCTCTTGCCGTCATCACCGCCGGCATCCTCCCCGCTTGGGACATCCACCCGGTGCCCGAATCGTTCAGGGAGAAGTTCCATTTCCGACTCAACTTCACCGAGTACCACTCTGAGTACGAGATGTGGGAATTCCAGAAGCTCAACGAGAAGATGCGAGGCATCACCGGGCGTGCACTCAAGGCCTATGCCGAACCTGCCGACTCGGTGGTCCTCGGAGCAATCGGTGCCATCGGCTACTACTCAGAGGCCTTTGTCATCGACCGATGCGGCCTGGTCACCAGGAAGATTGGGAACATGGCCCGACCCGGAACAACCGGCTCGCCAGGACACGACAGGTGCGTTCCCTGGAAGTCCCTGATCCAGGAGGAACCCGACATACCGAGTTTCACCCTCTTGCCCGGCTCAGACATCCCCGGGTATGTCGACCGCCGGATCATCGACGACTGGTCCCCAGGAACCGAGACGCGCCTGTCCAGCAGATATGCACCTGACTTTGTGCCTGTTCGGGATGAAGAGAACCACACACCGGACCAGTACCTGTTCGTCATCCGGAAGATCAGGGAAGGCCAGAACCCGGATGCTGTGTGGAAGGAGGTACACGAGAGGGCACGGCAGCTCGAAGGAACCGGTCCCGGGGAGGATTGATGCCGATGAGCCGAGAGGAAGGCCTCGTGTCCAGTTACTCGACCCTCTCGAGCATGTAGCGCCCCCCCTCCAGGACAAAATTCAGGAGCCAGGAGGCATCGTCCAGGGCGATGGAGATGCACAGATCCCCTGAACAGTCCCCGGTGACCTCGCTGTAGAGAACCTCTGGCAGCGACTCGTCCAGGGGTGCGCTGATCAAGGCAAAGAGGCGAAGATCCATAGAGACGGGCGCGTTGGGCTCATAGCGGTAGACCAGGAAGTCATCCACCACGTTCAAGCGGTTGGTAAAGGTCACCAGGGGGTCTTCCACGAACCCACCGGGCTCCAGGGAGAAGGCCACAATCCGGGCGTGGCCCTGGGCCTCCTCCTTGGCCAGCAGGGTGCAGAGGGGCTCGATCTCCAGTTGCTGGAGGTTCGGCAGGGTGATGTCGGGGTGACCGATGTAGGTGTCGCAGGTGGTGGGTGCCGGATCGTCGGTCTCGAAGTGCCACCGCTCTTCCACCATGGCCTCTCCCCGCTCCTCACGAAGCAGGAAGCTGTCGATGACCAGGAATTGCCCCCCGTCCAGGTGCAGGAGCCAGCGGTCGAACTGCTCCAGCCACCCCAGGTCCGGGTCATTCTGTCCATAGGGAAGCGCCCCATCGAGATGAAGCCCCGACAGGCCCAGGTCCGTGACGGCCTCGATGGTGCCCGCCACATCGTCTACCTGGCTGGTGTTCGTGGAAGGGTCTCCGTCCAGCAGGGCTTCAGGGATGACCAGGGTGTTGTGTCCCGTCGGGTTGTTGTCCGGTGGGTAGTCCGGCGTGGTGGAATAGACATCACCGATACTGCCGTAGCCCGAGTCCCAGAGGAGGCGGCTGCCGTAGGCCGTCCAGACCAGGGTGCCAAAGTCCAGCTCTGTGTGTTCGAATTCGCTGGGGACAGCGCTCACCGCCACAAAGGTCTGGTCGGCCTGGGCATACCTGAGCTCAACATCCGTGGCCTCCTGTCCCATGGGTGTGGCGCCCACCTGCCAGGTCCGAATGCCTCCCCAGCCACCGAAGGGGTAGATGCTGACCTCCACGTCTCCCACCAGTGACTCGGCGGGGCAGGCCTCGGCGAGGGCAAACCAGTCCTGGGCCAGGACGGGGTTCACGCTCCAGGGATCCCTCAGGCCCCAGTCGTAGTACTTGTTCTGGAAGTAGCGACGTACGAAACAGGGGTCAGCCGTGCCCACTTCGCCCGCCACGATCTCATCGGACAGGTGCATGTAGAGGGCCGAGAAGTCCCCCCAGCCCCGCTTGGCCCAGGAGTCGCCAAAATCGACGGTCTGTCCATCCGGCGCGATGAAGTCCAGCATCCAGTCCGCCGTGAGCTTGAGGCGGTCCCAGCGAACAGACTCCAGGGGGGCTCCAAAGGCAGGCATCACCAGCGCATTGAGTTCCAACAGGTTGAGGAAGGACACGGAGGTGTACATCATCAGCCCCTCCATGTAGGCCCCGTCCTCCAGGTAGAACTCCCGGTGGAGCCACATGACCTCCATGGCCAGTGCCGCGACCTCGGCGGCCCGGGGGTCCTCGTGGTAGTGGGTGATGGCCCAGAACATGGCCCCATCGGCGATGACCGGCGTCCAGTTGTTGCCGTTGTAGAGCGACCAGTGGGGCACCTCGTAGGCCTCGATGAGTCCATCGATCAGCGGGTCGATCGCCTCGTTGATGGCGGCGTGGTCCTCCGCACTGAGTTCGTCCCAGAAGACGTCCTGGAGCAGAGACCAGCGACGAACCGGAGGGGCTGTGTAGAGATCGAAGGGGATGTCCTCGAAAGTTCCCCAACTCTCGTCGGGCAGCCGGGCCATCTCCACCTCGATCACGGCCTGGGCCAGGGCCTCGATCTCCTCCTGCCCATAGAGGCAGTCCCCGGAATCACGCTGGTGGCAGGCCCGCATCCGACGGACCAGGTGCAGGGAGATCAGCAAGTCATCGCCATCCCAGTCCGTGTACGCCTCTCCGGAGAGATAGCGGTTCGCGGAGGCATAGTCCGCAAGGCTCTCGGGAAGCGTGTCCAGACAACTGGCGCCCCCCAGTGAGTTCTTCTCCCAGGTGTTGCGAACATTGGTGACACTCCCCCAGTCTGCGCCCTCGGGGTAGTCGGGCTCCCCCTGGCAGGGAAGGGACTCGATCGCCAGGACGTTGGGGTACCAGACATCGTCCTCGCCAAAAAGCCGTGGGTGCTCTTCCGGGGGTGTCCGATCCGGTACAAAACCCTTGCGGGTCCAGAGCTGGGCCGCGTTGAAGGCGCCGCTCACATAGGTGGCGTCGGCGGGGACGCAGTAGTCGTCCATGCAGCCGCCCGGGTACTGGTGGTAGACCAGGGCGGTCACCACCAGCTCAGGGGCCCGGCGCATGTACTCGGGGATCGGGATCACCGCCTCGACGTCGGCGGACCAGGTGATCTCATCAGCAGGAGTGTGTGGCCCCGTAATGGCCCAGCCCTCGGAGTCTCCGGGGACGGTCCAGAGCAGGAAGACGCCCGGTGGAACCACTTCCTCCCAGTGTTCGTCTTCGTCCAGGTACAGCTTGGCGCAGTTTCCTTCTTCGTCCTGGTCGTCGGGGTGACAGTTCTCGGGGTGACTTCCGAAGTACCGCGACCAGCTGTACCAGTAGCTGAAGCGAACTGCCTCGTGGTCTTCCGGGAGCGGGAAGCGCCACATGATCCAGCCGGGCTCCCCGGTAATGGGCACGTTCTTGCTGCCGGTGGGGTAGCGATTGATGATCTCCGGCACAGCCGTCGATGCCTTCAATCGAACGCGGCAGTGGGGATCTTCCCCCTCGATCTGGGGACCGGCAATCACCCGCTGCCCATCCCAGAGCGGCTCGAGAGAACAGACCGTCTCATCCGGTGTCCAGCCTTCCTGGATTGTCCCCGGCCCGAGCAGGTCCAGGCGATAGTCCGCCGGGTCGTTCCAGGTCCAGTCCAGAAGGGACTCGGGAAGCGGAGGCAGCAGATCCTCTATGTCGTGGAGTTCGCTGCTGATGGCCGACCAGTCGGTGGGTTCGGTGAGCGGTGTGTACTGACATCCCCAGCAGAGATGGGACGGCGAATCATCGTCGCACTGCTCTCCAGCGCTGACATTGAGGACGCCATCGCCACACTCGGAGAGGGTGCAGTCCGGGTTGCATTCGCTGGACTCCTCACCGTCGTCACATTCCTCGCCGGACTGGACGATCTCATCGCCACACTGCCCCTCTGTCTGAGACGACCCCGGGGGTGGCGGGGATGAATCGCATCCCCCCAGGAGGGTCCACCCCATCCAGACCAGGAAGCTCAAAGAAGGCCCTCGCCCCGGGTCTCGGTCGGGAAGTGACGGATGGCAGACGGTGACCCCATGAGTCCAGGGTATCCCAACAGTGCCCGCGCCAGCCTGGGAGCCTGCCATCTACAACCACGGTGACGGCATCCAAGTCCTTGGACTATCATCGCCCCCTCTCCCCCTGTTCTCTTCCGCGAGGGGCCATGTCCCGCCTGCCAGTTGCCTTCTTCCCGCTCGTCCTGTGCGCTTGCCAGGACAATGGTGTCACCGCCTTCAACGCCGAACCCCAGGCGGAAATCACCTCTCATGAAGACGGGGCAGAGGTCTACGAGGGATACACCGAGGGCTTCCGCGGCTCGGTGACAGACCCCGACCACCCGGCCGAGGACCTGGTGGCGATCTGGTACCTGGACGAGGAAGAGGTCTGCGCGGCAGCACCGCCCGAAGGAGATGCCACCACCAGCTGTGTCATCACCTTTGGCGCCGAGGACAGCAAAGTCATCCTGGAGGTCCGCGACCCCGAAAACACCGCCGCAAGCGACGTGGTCCAGGTCACGGTCCTCCCCACCCAGGCCCCAGAGGCCGTCGTCTCCACGCCCGTGGAGGACGAGGTCTACGACAGCGACCAGGAGATCACCTTTTCGGGCCAGGTCTCGGATGGTGAGGACAACGCCGAAGACCTGGTCGCATGGTGGGAGAGTGACCTGGATGGCGTGCTCGATGTCGAGGCCACGCCCAACGCCGACGGAGAGGTCCTCGGTACCGGATTTCTGGACGTGGGTGAGCACACCATCGTGCTCATGGTCGAAGACACCACAGGCAAGACCGGGTCAGATGCCGTGGCGATCGAGGTCAGTCCACCCAACAACGCTCCCGAGTGCCAGATCATCGCGCCGACAGCCGACAGCGTCGGCGGAAAGGGCGAGACCGTCACCTTTGAAGCCACCGTCACCGACGAGGACGTTTCAGCCGACTGGCTGACCGTCAGCTGGGAGAGTGACCCGGACGGGCTTCTCGGGGAAAGCACACCCGACAGTTCGGGGTACGTGTCCTTCCCCTACAGCGATCTGAGCGTCGGCCACCACGTCATCACCATGACCGTGACCGACGAGGTCGGCGCCAGCTGCACGGACCAGGTGACCTACACCGTCGCCACGCTGTCATTCGTGGCAGTGGGCTCCACTGGGATCATTCTCACCTCACCGGATGGGGCCAACTGGACAGAGCGGTCCTCCGGAACCACCGATTATCTCTACAGCGTTACCCATGGAGACAGCACCTTCGTCGCGGTGGGTGGCTCGGGAACCATTCTCACCTCGACGGATGGGATCTCGTGGGAACACAGGACTTCCGGGTCTTCCGAGACTCTCGTGGGGGTCACCTATGGAGACAGCACTTTCAAGGCCGTGGCGAATGATGGTCCAGGGACTGTTCTCACCTCGACGGATGGGATCTCCTGGACTTCCAATTCCCTGGGGAACAACCACTGGGGAATCGCCCATGCAAACAGCACCTGGGTGGTGGTGGGGAACGGGTCGATCTACACCTCGACGGATGGTTCCACCTGGACTTCCCGAACGTCCGGAACCTCCAGTACTATTTATGGTGCTGCCTACGGAAACAACACCTGGGCCCTGGTGGGTATCAACGAAACCATCACATCAGCGGATGCTGTCACCTGGACAGCGAGAGACTCGGACTACGGCAGGGGAGTGACCTTTGGAGACGGGAGCTTCCTGGCGGTTGGCAATCCTGGAGCCATTCGCACCTCTCCGGATGGGATCACCTGGACAGAGAGCACCTCTGGAACAAGCGATTCTCTCAATGGTGTCACCCATGGGAACGGCACCTTCGTGGTGGTCGGAGGTGGGGGAGCCATCCTCACCTCCACAGACAAGGTCACCTGGACTTCCAGGGATTTCAGCACCGGGCAGAATCTCTTTTCAGTCAGCTACAGGCCCTAGGGCGCCGACGGACCAGTACCACCAGCCCAAGGAGCCAGGCCAGGCCCGGGGTTCCCCCTGAGAACTGGCCACAGCCGCACTCGCTCGCGGTCTTCGTCTCCTCCTCGTGGACCGGGTCCGGCGGCCTGCCCTCCTCTCCGGTATCTCCCGTGTCGGGAAGAACCGAGTCGACCGGGTCCTCGTCCTCGCTCGAGGTGTCGCCCGTGTCCGGTTCGGTGTCCGTGCCTCTCCCCTCCTCGTCGGCCGTGGTGGTAAAGCCCACGGTCAGCCGCCAGGCATCCACCCAGGCATCGGAGTCCCGGTTGCCCCCGGGCTGGTCATGGAGGGTGATGCGTCCGCGGGTGCCCTTGGCTGCGGCCCAGGTCCAGGCACTCCTGTCCCCGGTCAGATCGACACCGTACCAATCCAGGCTGGTCCCACTGAAGACGGTTGCTGCAGCGTCTTCTCCATCCAGTTGCAGGCGCAGTTCATAGGGACCGCTGTCGTACTGGGTGCGGGCCAGGGCCTCCAGGGTGACGCTGTCCAGGGTCTCCTCGCCCACCGGGTCACAGAGCTCCCAACCCGAAGCAAGCAGGAACTCTCCCGCATCGACGTTGGGGGTACTGGCTTCCTTGCCATCCGGTCCCCCGATGGCCTGTTCCATCTCCACCCAGTCCACCCCGTCCACTGCAGAGGCGTACGCGGTCTGGCTGTGAGTCCCCAGCCCCGGAAAGTCATCGCAGTCCTCCACCTCATCCCCGGGTTCGGGTTCCGGCTCCTCGGTGGAGTCTCCCGGTTCGAGCAAGGTGAAGCGCATGGCGTTGGCTTCATCGCTCTGGTCGTCGTCAGTTCCGTCCAGGATCACCGTACAGCCGCCGCTTCCTGACCTGCACCAGTACTCCCCCAGGCTGACCCATCCACTGGGGCCCTCTCCGTACTGATCGATCACAATGTTGTGGGTTCCACCATGCCCGTCGGTCACGACGTGATCGGCGTCCCTGGTGCGGTTTTCCGTGAGCCGGAACCAGGCCTCGATGACATAGGTGCCCACCTGGGGAAGTTCCGGAGTCCAGGTGGCCGTCCCTCGCCGATCACTGCCCCCCAGGGTGTGGGACAGGTAATGGTATTCGCTGTCTCCCCCATCGTAGCCGTAGCCGTTGGTGGCCCAGGTGGTCCAGTCATCACCGGTCGTGGTGAAACCGGGAGAACCGTCCTGGTCGTCAACAATGATTTCCTGGGCGAAGAGGCTGGGCAACAGCAGGAGGAAGGGCCACATGGGGTATCGCTGCGGTGCCGAGCGGGAGTCTCGCCCAACTCAGGCCGGCATGTCTACAGGACCCGTAGGGGTCTGACGATTCCTGGACACCCGCCGCAGCGCCCCTTCAGCCCAGGTCTTCCCCAGGCAGGAGTTGCTCGCCACAGTGGGGACAGAAGCCGAACACTTCGGAATCCCGGCCCCTTCGCTGCTCCCGCATCTCTTCCAGGAACCCGGAGGCCAGAATTCCCGTCGGCAGACTGACCAGCAGGACGCCGATCATGCAGACAATCGCCCCCACCACCTGCCCCAACCCCGTGATCGGGGACACATCGCCATAGCCCACGCTGGTCAGGGTCACGACTGCCCACCACATGGTGGAGGGGATGCTCCGAAAGGCTTCGGGCTGGGCGCTGTGCTCGGTGAAGTACATCACGCTGGCACATAGAATCAGCAACATCACAGAGACAAAGGTGGTGATCGCAAGCTCTTCCTTCTTCCGACCCACCACATTCGCCAGGGTGTGCACCGCGTGGGCATAGCGTCCCATCTTGAGAATGCGGAGCAGCCGCATCAGTCGAATGGCACGGGCAATGCGCAGGTCCAGCTGAATGAACTGCAGGAAGAAGGGCAGGATCGCCACCAGGTCGACCATCGCCATGCCGGTGATCGCGTAGCGGGCACGTCCCTTCAACCCGCCTTCAAACCGCGGGTCCAGGGGTGCGACCCAGATCCTCAGGATGTACTCGACAGAGAAGACCCAGGTGGAGAAGGTCTCGTTCACCAGGAAGGCAGTGGCATAGTCACTGGCGATCTGGGGCTCAGTCTCCATCATCACGCTGAGGACATTGACCGCGATCAAGGTGATGATGAAGGAGTCGACGGCCTTGCTGTCGTCATCTCCGGGATTCAGCAGCCGGTTCACCCAGCGTTTGAGCTCCCCTTCCGGGTGATCGCTTCTCGACAACAGGCTGAGGAGAACCGAAACCAGCCCCCCACCCGCGGCGAGCATGGTTCCCCATTCTCCGCCAGCCAGAGCCACCTGGCCCGAAACACCGGCGCCCGCGAGTCCAAACAATCCCGCCCATCGAAGACGTCCATTCAGCCAACAGAGCATCGCCAGGAGGCTGGCTCCAATGGTGAGCAGCCCCTGGGTCATCCCAAACCCGGGCGTTCCTCCCAACCAGGGCGTGAAAGAGGCGATCCCCATGACAGCAACCGCGCTAAACCCTGCAAGCCAGGTCCAATCGGACTCCAGCCGAGCCGCTGCTGCAGTGTTCTGTTCCGCTGGTGCGCCAGTACCTGTCATTCCTTTCCTTCTTTCTTTTCCCTCTGCTGTGGCTCCCGATGACCCAGAACTCCCTGCATCCGAATCCTACCGGGTGACCGGACCGGACATGAAGGGCCCACTGGAAGACCCATCATTCACATCGTTGATGTTTCATCTCCTTCGCCCTGGATGCCCCAGGCCACAAAACTTTCGTGTCGATCAAGTTCATTGGCATGGAATGGAATTACGTTTTTTCAAACCTTTTTGTTTGATTTAAATTTCCGGCCAAGTGGCCATCGCCGATGGAAATACCCTGCCCATCCGGCCCGGCAGCGGAGCGACGAGAGTGGCGAATTCCTCGGCAGTGCAGGCGCGACGAATGGACAGTTGTCCGTCGGCCACCGTGTCTCTCCCCATGCCCAGCACCCGGAGGAGAAGAGGACTGAAAAGCCAGGCGTGAAGGGTGCGTTCAAGGTCAAACATATACGTTGCCTTGCAGGCCATACCCAGGCTTGAGATGACCTGACTGCGCTGTTCACGAGGAATGTGATGAAGGGTCAGGGTGCAGGTGGCCAGGTCCCATTCCCCCGTCAGTTCTCGGGCATCCCCCTGGAGGATCCGGGCCCGTCCCTCCAGGCGCTGACGGGCGTAGGAGACATAGGCGGGCTGGAGATCGATCCCCGTGGCTTCCAGCTCCACCCCGCGGTCTTCGGCCCAGGCACACATGGCTTCAAGGAGGTCCCCGATGCCCGCTCCCACGTCCAGGACCCGAAAGGGACTCGGCGATCCCAGGGCCACCCACCACTCCTCCACGAATTGCAGGTGTCTCCGAGTCCACCCCATCCGGCGGTTGAGAGTCGCCAGATCCCGATGGATCGCCAGTCCGCGCTCACTCAGGCCTTCCCTGTCCAGGAGCTCCAGCGCCTCCTTGTAGAGCCAGCGCTGCCAGAACACGGCTCCTCCAGGGGTTGTGCGTGGCCCCGCTGCATTATGGAGGCAATCTGTGTGGTTGCTGACACTGCTTGCGTGCCCGCCCAAGGATGCGGGTGCTCTCGGACCTGCCGTACCCATCCTTCCCGCGATGGAGGCGCCGATCTACGCCTGGTCCCGGGGGGCACCCCCGGACGAGGCCGTGGCGCGAGTCGTCCAGGATCGCCCCTGGGACGAAGCGCTCTCAGGTGCCGCTGCACACCTCGCCCTGGGCGCAACGTCGGGCGAATCCACCGACCTGGCCCAGGCTCGCTGGGCTGCCTATCGGGCCGGGTGGCCCTACCCGGTGGACGAGGTCGTCATCCAGATGGTCGCCAGCGGAGAACTCCCGGTTCCGCCACCTTCCCTGGAGTGTCTCGCCCTTGGCGTCGCACGGGCACGGGGAGCCCAGGGCGACGCCTGGGTGTGGCTGGCCTCAACCCCCCCCGTGGAACTGAAGTCCTTCCGAAGGGAACAGGATCTGGGCCAGGTGCTGCACCTAGAGACCCATGGGGAGAGCCCGCTGACCCTGCGCACCGTGGCCCCAAGTGGGCAGAAACACGGCCCTGCACCTGTTCTGAACGAGGCCGGGGAGTGGCTGGTGGAGTTTAGCGCCCAGGGCACTCGCTGGGTCCTTCCGATCTATGTGGATGGCCTCACCCCGGCCGATGCGCCCTACCCTGGAGTGCTCCCACCTCCAAACAACTCGAGGGCCGCAATAGAGCAGGCCCTGGAAGTTCTGGACGAATACCGGGCGACCTTTGAGGCCGACCCCCTGGAGCGGGACCCCATGCTGAACAAGGCGGCGGCTCGTGCCCTGGAGGCTCAGGCAGAAAACACACCGTTGCCCGATGCACAGACCCGATTGAAACGACTTGGTTTCAATGGACACCTGGCCGAAATGACCTGCACTGCAGCCACGGTGCCCGAGTGCATGGACCTGCTCTACTGGTCCGTGGATCACCGGCATGACCTGGTGGACCCCGCACTGGAGTGGGTCGGTGTGGCCGCCTCACTCGGGCCGGGGGGTGTGACCCTGTTGGTGAACCTTGCCCAGCAATAGCCACCTGCTGGTCCTCGCGGCCCTGGCCCTCTCCGCCTGCAAGCCTCCCCCGGTTGCGGCAGAGCGTCGCGCCGAGGTCCGTTTTCGGCCCGACCCCGTCGCCGCTTCAGCCGAGGCCACCTGGCTGCTCGACCAGATGCCCGGCGCAACCTGGGACCAGGGACTGGCCCATGCGGCCTCGCAACTCACCGCGGCCGCCTCGGATCGGGGGTCACGCCTGACCCCACAGGCGATTGCCAGTGCGGTGTCCCTGGCCGGGTATCCAGGCCATGCGCGCTTCGCGCGACAGTTGAACGGGGGGGCCTGGCCCGACGCCCTCCTGGCACAGCTCCAAAACGTGGCAGGCCGGACAACCCAACCCATCGACGTGGCGCTTTCCCGGCGGACCTACGGAGATGAAACCACCCTCTGGATCGCGGCCATCGCCCTGAGGCCGGCGTTGATCGATCCCATTCCCAGGGACCTGGAGCTCGATGAACTGCTGCCCGTCCGTCTGGAGGTGCTTGATTCACAGAGCACCGAGGCCCTGGCACGGGTTCCCGACCCTGTGCTCTTTGTGGCACCACCACACGGCCTGGTCCAGTCCTACCCCTTGAGTGTTTTGCGAACCCGCTGGATCGACGCCTTTCACGAGCCGGGGATCTGGCGATTGGAGGTCGTGGCCCGAGGAGAACGCGAGACCCAGGTGGTCCTGTGGTGGACCCATTTCGTCGAAACCGAGCCTGAAGAACTCGGGCTTCTTCCCCGGGCCAGCATGGACAGGGTGGACCCGATGGCAGCCACCACGGCCCTGCACGAGGCGGTCAATGACCTCCGGTCGAACGCCGGGCTGGCTCCCCTGGTCCGGTTCGAGACCTTCGAACCCCTGGCACGGGAACACGCAGCCTGGATGGCTGCCCGAGGAACAGTCAGCCACACCATCGAAGGGGTGACCGATGGCGTCGCGGCGAGGGCTGCAGAGGCCTTTCACCCGCGGGCCCGGCACCGCGAAGACCTCGCTGCCGCGGCGACATGGCAGGAGGCCCTGGACATCGTCACCCTGTCTCCCGGCCACCTGAGAAACCTGTTGTGCGAGGAATGCACCCACCAGTCCATCGGCGTGGCACTGGAGCCTGTGGTCGATCGTCCTCCCCGCCTCTTCGTGGTGTGGGAACTCCTGGAATTCCCCCAGGGAGAGCCTCAAAGAGGCCGAGAATAGGGCCTGCAACGCACATCGCGGATGCCCGATTCTCAGGTTAGGTTGCAAACTCGGCAATTGGGGCAAGAGTGCGCATTCTGCTGGTCCAGGCCTTCACGGCCCTCGACATGGAGCTCGTCTGGCCCATCGGCCTGAGCTACCTGGCGGCCCACCTGCCCGAGGGCCACGAGGTCGAGATCTTTGACGCCAACCTGGTGCGTGAAGAGGCGGACCCCTACGCTGCAGTGGCACGAAAGGTCCAGGAGTACCGGCCGGACGTGGTCGGCATCAGCCTGCGGAACATCAAGGTGGCCACGCCCGGTGTCCACAACGATGACTTCGAGCCACAACAGAAGACCGTCCAGGCCATCCGTCAGTCAGCGCCCAAGGCCAGGATCGTCATCGGAGGCACTGGGTTTTCCCTCTACAGCGACGTCTTCATGGAGAAGCTCCCCGAGGTCGACTTCGGCCTGTGGGGGGAAGGGGAGACCCGCTTTCCCGAGCTCCTTGAGAACCTGGACAATCCAGAGCGAGTGGCCGGACTCTGGTACCGCGCAGAAGGGACCGAGCTGAAGTACACCGGACAGCCCCCCAGCCTGAACTTCAAGGCCCTGAAGCACCCCCGCAAGGACCTGGTGCCCTTCGAGCCCTATGCCAAGAGCAGTTTCGTCAGCATCGGTCTCCAGTCCAAGCGCGGCTGCGCACTCCACTGCACCCACTGCAGCGACACCTTCCTGCTGGGCAACGCCGTGCGTCGGCGTCCAGCCCGGGACGTGGTCGACGAGATGGAGCTGTTCGTCCACGACTGGGGCGTCAAGCAGTTGTTCTTCTGCGACCAGATCTTCAACATCCC
>CAZMNK010000142.1:0-14602 GCA_964567625.1 uncultured Enterobacterales bacterium
AATCACCTGGGGAGGTGCCTCCGCCCGAGGCCGAGACAGAGCCCAAGGCCGAGACAGAGCCCAAGGCCGAGACAGAGCCCAAGGCCGAGACAGAGCCCGAACAGGCAACCCCTCTCGCCAATCCCCTGGTCATCGATCCCAGCGAGTTCCAGCAGGCCAGCTCCACCGCCAATGCCATCGCCGAAGGGGAATACGAGACCCTGGAGGGGCTCAGTGGAAGGCAAGTCCGCTGGCTGAAACCAAAGCGTGCTCGCCTGCCCCCCAACTCCCGCAGCAGCACCGACTACACCGCGTACGTGCTCGAGTGGGGCGAGGTGGAATTCGGACCCACCGGACTGGTCGCCGGAGCCCTGCCTCGCGTCCAGGTCGGCACCGTTCCCGTGCTCGACGGACTCCGCCTCTTCAACGGCTGGATCAAGGTCAACCCCGTGCGCATCGGCGGATTCGACCTGGCAGTGAACGCCACGGCCTTCTACCTGCCACTCAAGGGCTTCAAGGCCTACCTGCTCTCCGGTGGTGCCCTGGCCTCCCTCCAGATCCTGGAGCCCTGGTCCATTCACCTCGGTGGCAACTACTCCCTCGGACGGGCGATTGGTGTTCCCGATCTCCGTGGCCTATCGCCTCTTCTGAGTCCCTATACCGGCGAAGAACTGGCCGAATACAGCCTGCAGGCCCTGCACGACGACCTGTACGTCGATGTGTCCGGTCAGTTTGTCTCCGTCCGGTTCGCCACAGACTACCGCTTCAATCGCCGGGATTCCGTCATCGCCCAGGCCCAGGCGATGGTCTGGGCTTCCGTGGATTCCGACATCGATCTGCCTCCGATTCTCAACATGAATGAAGCCCTGGACGTCCAGTCCCAGGGCACCCTGCCACTTCAGGACGCCTTTGTGGCCAGCATCGCCTACCAGGCCGCCTGGCGACGCCTGACGATCCGGGCCGGGTTCGGCGTGTCTTCCCAGCAGGGGGCCTGGCTCATCCAGTCCGTGAAGCTCAATTACCGGTTTGGCGGCGAGACCCGCCGGGAAGAACAGCGGCTTCGGGGGAACTGGCGCAGCAACAAGGAAGAAAAGGCCAAGAAGAAGGAACGCCAGGAGGCGGCAGACAGGGGGGTCTGGACGCCCGACCAGGAGGACCCGCCAGCTGACCAGGACCAGGACCAGGACCAGGACCAGGACGAGGCGGGCGAAAACGAGGCCGAAGAGCAACCAGGTGGCACCGGCCCCTGATGTCCCGACCCTGTCGAGGGCGGCCGATACACGCCATGGCGTGACAGCTGGACGCAGGGGCCTCGAAGCAGCGAGGCCGCATCCCAGTGCCAGTGGGACGCGGCCTCGGTTCGCCAGGTTTGCTTCGGTCTAACGGAAGACCATCCAACTCATCTCACCATCTTCACCACAAGTCTCGGCTGGCTCGGTCACCGTGTAGCTGGTGATATTGCAGACGGTGAAGAACTCTCCGTCCACATTCAAGACAGCGTCGCCATCGGGGCCAAGACGTTCACGGTCGCCATCCGCCGTGAAATCCAGGGACACATAGGAGCGCTCTTCGCCACAGGGCCCGGTGACTGTCGTGACGTAATCCCCTTCCGTCACTGTCATCAGGTCCAGATCGCTCTCATCCAAACCCTGTCCGCCACGGCCAGACTCCATCGCATAGAGGAGCTGATCGTTCTCGGACAGGACAAATCCTGCTGAATTGCTGTCCGGGTCATCCCGGACGATCATCTCGACCTGGTCGCCGGGCTGAACGCCCGTTGCCGGGGTGCGGTCCCAGCCATCCTCGGTTGTCCAGGAATACCCCAGGGTCCAGATCATTCCACCATCATCCCGAACTTCCAGGATGCGCATCGGCGTCTCGGTACACGCGACCAGGTTGCCCGCCATCGCTGTGGAGTTGGCGGTGTCGGACAGCGCAAGACCGGCGACGTGCCACGCACCATCGCTCGGAAGGACTGCCTCCGGCTCTTCCACGTCAAGACAGACCAGGGAGGTCCCATCCGCCAGCCCGCTGCCCTCGAACATCACCATATTCTCGGGGGCGTGATTGATGAACCACTGTGCGGGCATAGTGGCCGGTCCACACCCTACGAGAAGGGCTGCGGCTCCGCATACAGACAACCCACCCAGGACTTGGTGCATCAGGACTCCGGTGGAAGCGGGACTCGTGGATCACGATACCAGCAAATCACCCGCTTTGCAGCACGGATTGTGACTCCGGGCCAATCCCCAGGCTTGGGCCGCCCCCGTTTCCCCGCTCAATTGAAGGCTCATGGAGAGCATCCTTGAAGGAAATTGGAGCGAGGGCACACACCAGTGAGGGAGAATCTCCTGTCCAGTGAACGAGGTGGCATGAATTCCAGGCACAGCGATCAAGAGGACCTGCTCGAGGCACTGAGGGCGGGTGAGCCCCAGGCCCTGGACCGGTTCTACCGCGAGCATGCCTCCCAGGTCCTGGCATGGGTCATTCGACTGGGCGGCCCAAGGCTCGACTGCGAGGACACCGCGCACGAGGTCTTCCTGGTGGCACTACGTCGCTTGAGCACCTTCCGAGGCGAGTCGGCCCTGACCACCTGGCTCTATGGCATCACACGAAACGTGGTGGCCAACGCCAGGCGAAAGGCCGCCTTGCGCCGCTTCATCGGAATCGACGACGTACCAGAGCCGGTTTCCCCCACCCCGGGCGCCGACGAGAACGTGGACCGGATGCGTCGGCGCATCCTGGTCCAGGTCGCGCTCCAACGCCTCAATTCACTCCAACGGGAAGTCCTGGTCCTGTCCGACCTCGAAGGTCGAAGTGCACCCGATGTCTCCGAGATGATCGGCGTGCCGGTGGGCACGGTCTACAGCCGCCTGCACCACGCACGGCGGGCCTTTGCCAAGGCCCTCTCGGCGGCCGGCGAGAACCCCTCCCAGGGCCTGGGCTCCCGCCCCCTGGGCAAGGTGATCAGCGCATGACGACCTGGTGGCGCTGGATGCGGGAGGCCCTGTCTCCCACCGATGACGAGGTGGCACGCCTGGTCGATCCCGGTCCTGCCGGTTGGCAGGAACACGCCGAACAGGCCACGGAACCGACCGACGACGAGGTGCGAGGCCTGACCAGCCCAGTCTCCGCCGCGATGTTCACCGCCTGCGCAGATGCCACGGTTCCGTCGGACATCGAGGTCAACCGCCTGTTGGTCGAGATCCGATCAGGACGGCGTTCCTCTCGTCCGTCCCTGGCCTGGGCGCGAAGAGCAGCCCTGGCCGGTGCCGGAATCGCCCTGGCGGTCTTGATCGGCGTGGAGACGCCTGTTTCACCTCCAGTCGACGAGGGGGTTCCTGTCCAGTGGGCCGACGGTGAGCAGGTGGTCCTCAACAGTGCCATCACCGCGGAAGGCACCGCACAGGTTCTTGTGACCCATACCCGCCACATGGGAACGCAGGTGGAACTCGCGCAAGGCACCGCCTGGTTCGAGGTCGACCCGACGGCAGATCCGGCACTCCGAAGCCTCCTGGTGGTGGCCGGTGACATCCGGGTCCAGGTGAAGGGAACCCGGTTCCAGGTGGAGCGTCTGCAGGGCCTGGTCAAGGTCGAGGTGGACCGGGGCAAGGTCGAAGTCGCGACCAGGCACACCACCTTCTTCCTGACCGCTGGCCAGCATTGGCAGGAATCTGCCGATCCCGGCACCAACCCATTGGCCCAGAACGGCACGAGAACCAAAGTGCTCCCGCCACGCCTCTCCGAGACACAGACCCGTCTCCCCGCACGTGACTCTTCACCGGTCTCACCCGATCAGAGGGCCCCCGCAGAGAGGGTTCCAACACTGACGACAGAGAGTGGTCTCGGCCAGGAACCTGAGGCAGAAACATCTGCGATTTCCAGGCTGCCCGCCGAGGCATCCATGGAGTCCCTCCCAACGCTCCCCAGTGCCTCGGACATGGCCGGAGACCAGTGGGCGATCATCCAGAAGCAGATTCGCACCGGCGAAGCCCAGGTCATCTCTGCCCTCGATCGCTTCCTGGAGACCCATGGGGGTTCATCCTACGGGGAAGAGGCCCGTGTGGAACGCCTGCGCCTGGTTGCCCAACGCAGACCTGCTGTGCAGGCCCTCACGGAGATCGACCGCTGGCTGGCCAGCTACCCGAGTTCAGAACACCAGGTCGAAGTCCACAGCCTGCGTGCCGGGGTGACCCTGCAGCAGCTCTACGACTGCAATGCAGCCCTGTCCTCCCTGGAGGTGGTCTCCACCCGGGGGAGCGGGACAGAGGCCGCCACGGCGATGGCATGGCTCGGCAGTTGCGCCCTTGAGCAGGGGGACAACAACCGGGCCGTCGGAGCGCTGGAACAAGCGCTGGAGATGGACCTTCCAGAGGCCATGCAGATTCAGGTCAAGCGGGATCTGCGCGAGGCTCGACGCCAACAGCGCCGCTGAGTTGGCCTGGGACCGGAACCCGATCATGCTGGCAAACCACAGCGGCTGAAGTGGTGAACGCCCTGGGGAAAACCCTCTTCCAGGAGCGAACCCGGGGCCCGCCCCCAGGGCACGGATTATCCTGAGCGGCCTTCGGGGAGGCCGCGGTGAAGCTGGGCTTGCAACTGGTGAGCGTCGTGGACGCATTGAGCGACCGGCTCGGCCGCGCGGTCAGCTGGCTTGCCCTGGCGATGATCCTGGTCGGCGCCTACAACGCCGTCGTCCGCTACCTGGGTCGCTTCGGGAGTTGGAACCTGAGTTCCAACGCATACATCGAAGCCCAGTGGTACATGTTCAGCGCCCTGTTCCTGCTCGGGGCCAGCTACACGCTCATGCAGGACCGCCACGTTCGCGTCGATGTGCTGTATGGAAGGCTCACGGCGAGGGGCAAGGCCCGCATCAACCTGGTCGGTGCCGTGGTCTTCCTCATTCCCTTCTGCACCTTCTGTCTCTGGGTGTCCTGGCCCTCGGTCCGAAACAGCTGGTCGGTCTGGGAGATCTCACCCGATCCGGGCGGACTGCCCCGCTACCCGATCAAGACCCTCATCCTGATCTCCTGGGGCCTGGTCCTGCTGCAGGGGATCGCCGAAGCCATCCGAAACCTGGCCCGACTGAGGGGGGACCTGCCCCTGAATGAGCCTTCGACGGAGGAGCCGATCTGATGGTGGACTGGCTCGGTCCGGTCATGTTCGTCGTGGCCCTGGGACTCATCTTCACCGGCTACCCGGTCGCCTTCTCCCTGGGCGGCACCGCCCTGGCCTTTGCCGTCCTGGGCGTGCAGTTGGGGTACTTCGACTTCGCCCTGATGTACGCGATGCCCGAGCGCACGTTCGGCATCATGGCCAACTACACGCTCCTGGCGGTGCCCTTTTTCATCTTCATGGGGACCATGCTGGAACGTTCCCGACTGGCCGAAGACCTGTTGCGCACCATCGGCATGCTCTTCGGATCGATGCGAGGCGGGTTGGCGCTGGCGGTGGTCTTCGTGGGGGCCTTGCTCGCGGCGGCCACCGGCGTGGTGGGTGCGAGTGTGGTGGCCATGGGGGCGATCAGCCTTCCGGTGATGCTGCGCTACGGCTACGACGATCGGCTCGCCACTGGGGTCATCGCCGCTTCCGGCACCCTGGGCCAGATCATCCCTCCCAGCGTCGTGCTCGTCGTACTGGCTGACCAGATGGGGCTCTCCGTCGGCGACCTGTTCATGGGTGCACTGATTCCGGGGGTCATGCTGGCCTGTCTCTACGGGCTGTACGTGGTCATCGTGGCGGCCCTCAAGCCCGATTGGGCCCCGGCCCTGCCCGAGAGCGAGCGGGACCTCAAGGGCACTGCTCTGTTGCGCCAGGTACTCATGGTGATGGTGCCCCCGCTGGTGCTCATCCTCCTGGTCCTGGGAAGCATCTTCATGGGCATCGCGACCCCCACCGAGGCGGGAGCCCTGGGTGCTGTCGGTGCCACTTCCCTGGCCCTGATCAATGGTCGACTGACCCTTGTTGCCCTGCGGCAGACCATGCAGGAGACCACACGGCTGACCAGCATGGTCATCTTCCTGCTCCTCGGCTCAACCGCCTTTGCCCTGGTCTTTCGTGGGCTCTACGGGGACATCTGGATCGAAGACCTGCTGACCAACCTGCCCGGCGGCAAGATCGGGTTGCTGGTGGTGGCCAATCTCGCGATCTTCATCCTGGGCTTCTTCATCGACTTCTTTGAGATCGCCTTCATCATCCTGCCGCTCATCGTGCCAGCAGCGACCGTTCTCGGCATCGACATGGTCTGGTTCGGCGTGATGATCGGCATGAACCTGCAGACGAGTTTCCTGACACCGCCCTTCGGGTTCGCCCTCTTCTACCTGCGGGGGGTCTGCCCACCCGAAGTGTCGACGATGTCGATCTACAAGGGGGCGATCCCGTTCATCGGCATCCAGTTGTTGGGCCTGGTGCTCATCTGTGTGTTCCCTGAGTTGGTGACCGTCTTGATCCGGTAAAGACCGACCGCATTCCTTCCAAACAGCGGAATTGTCGGTGTATAAGCCCGCCACCTCCAGGGGGTGACGTGACAAGAGTTTCGACCCAGATGGCCCTTCTTTTCGGGTGCTCTGGAATTACCGCCTGCATCGAGACTCCCCTCCCCCTTGATCACAATCTCGACGTGGTGTCGGTGCATCCGCCGACCGGTTCAGCTGCCGTGCCCATCGACGTCGTTCCCCGGATCATGTTCAACAAGGAACTTCCGGAGCAGGTCGAGTACGAGGTCACCCTGAATCAGGGCAGACATGTCACCCTTCTGGACTGCCTCCTGGTAGACGACCGTGTCGTGCTGGAATGCAGCCTGCCCGAAGAGTTGAAAACAGACGCCTGGTACCGAATCGACGTCGACATCGCCATCGATGGAGAGATCGACGCCAGGTCCTCCTGGACCACCGGAAACCCGGAGGGGCTCGCCTACGACGTGGGCCCGGACATGTATGTCGAGCAGCTCGGTGGAAATGACTCCGCTGTGACCCTGTTGGAAGAGTTGCTGCTGGATGGCGAGGACCACCTGGTCCTGGTGATGGACCACTTCTCACCCGGTGCCGACCCGCTCCCCTGGGACGGAAACTGGCTGCTCGGCAATGCCAGAGTCCGTGAGAACCTGAGGACCAATGAGTTCGAGGCGGTCATCGACGAAGGGGAGGGCCTGACCATCTCCACCCGTGGCACCCTGGAACCCGACGGGGGTTTCACCAGCCAGGCGGACTATGCCTCGCTGCCTGTCTCTCTGGACGGGGAGAGGTTGCAGTTGTTGCTGGAAGACGTGGTCCTGGGCGGACACATCCCCCTTGGAGAGTACGACTACGAGCGAGTACAGAACGTCCAACTCACCGCAGCCGTCACCGAACAGGCCCTCCAGAACCTGGCCGATGCCGTGCCGGACTGGGCACGCCTGATCGCCGAATTGACCGGGCTGATCGACATGGACGTCGACCTGGATGGCGACGGCATCGATGACGCCGCGACCCTTCAGCTCAACAGCAGCGGCGAGCGAATCAGCCTCGCCGAGTGATCTCGATGGGGTCGGTCAGGACCCCGACCAGGCGTGGGTCGTGTAGGCCAGTTCCGCCGTGCTCATCCAGCGGTTGGAGGCCTTTCGGAACTTCGACCAGTGGTCATAGATCGACCGATACTCGGGATCCGCTGCAGCCTGTTCTTCCAGCAGTGCATGCGAGGCGCTGCTTGCGGCCTGCATGACGTCATCGCTGAAACGCCGCATGTCCACGCCTTCCGCCAGGATGCGTTCCAGGGCAGCGGGATTCAGGGCGTCGTAGCGTGCCTGCATGACCGTGGCGGAGTCCTGGGCTGCGGCCTTGAAGATCGCCTGGAAGTCCGCGGACAATTGCCCCCAGGCCGCGTCATGCACGTAGTAGGACAGCGAGGGTCCTGGCTCCCACCATCCCGGGTAGTAGTAGAGCTTGGCCACCTTGTGGAAACCGAGCTTCTCATCGTCATAGGGACCGACCCACTCGGTGGCGTCGATCGCGCCCCGCTCCAGCGCCGGGTAGATGTCGCCGCCGGCCAGCACCTGCACCGTGGCGCCAAGCCTGCTCATGACCTGGCCTCCCAACCCGGGAATGCGCATCTTGAGGCCGGACAGGTCCTGGACCGAACCGATCTCCCGCTTGAACCAGCCGCCCATCTGAGCCCCCGTGTTTCCAGCGGGAAAGTTCAGGATGTTGAAGTCCGCAAAGGCCTTGCGCATGAGTTCCAGCCCTCCGGATTCCAGCAGCCAGGCCGTCTGCTGTCTCGCAGTCAAGCCAAAGGGCACACAGGTATCAAAGGCCAGGGCCGGGTTTTTGCCCGTGTAGTAGTAGCTGCAGGTCTGCCCGATCTGGACCGTCCCCTGCTGCACCGCATCCATCACCTGCAGTCCTGGGACGAGTTCCCCGGCCGGGTAGGGCCGGATGGTGAAGTCTCCTCCGCTCATGGCCTCTACGCGCTCGGCAAGCACGTCGGCGCCACCGTAGATCGTGTCCAGGCCCCGTGGAAAACTCGAGGCAAGCCGCCATACCACCTTCTTTCGGGTGTGGACGGCGGGGCCTTGCTGGGAACCCGCACAGCCTGCGATTCCGGCAGTGCCAAGCAGCGACGTGGAGAGGAAGGCGCGACGCTTCATGAAGGAGACCTCGGTGTGGAGACCGGGTTCCTAACCAACTGATTCCGAGAGAGAGCCTCGTCTGAAGGGAGGCTTCCACCCGAGGGGTGAACCGGCGACAGAAGTCGCCCGAGTTCACCCCTCGGGTGGTGGCTTTGGCGGGACTCGAACCTGCGACAACACGGGTATGAACCGTGTGCTCTAACCAACTGAGCTACAAAGCCAGGGAGCGCCAAATAACGCAACCAAAGGGAACCGGTCAACCCCCAGGCAGCCTGACCACGGTCAGCCAGGCCCCCACGGCGAAGGACCAGCCAAAGAGCACCGCAAGTCCCATCCAGCCCACCAGGCGGGCAAAGCGGCGAAGACGCCCCAGTTCCTCTGCTCCGAGATGCTCCTCGAACCACCCACCGCTCACCCGGCTGGACCGGATCACCAGGGAGATCGCCATATCCGGACGTGCCAGCAGCAGGAACACCCCCGTGGCCAGGACCAGGTCCGTAAGCACCAACAGGGTGAGCAGCACGTCAGACACGAGGCCTCCCAGGATCGGGGTAGTCGCACCCCACCGACCGCGTCAAGGCCTGTCCTCGGACACAGGGATGCCCCACGGGTTCATCTCGACCTCGGGCACGGACCGATCTTCCGGCTGTGCCGTGTCCCGGGGCAATGCTTCCTGAAGGGGCAGGGGCACCGGCTCGATGTCATCGTCCGCGATCTGGGGGCGGTGACCAAAGGGGGCAAATCGCCGGTGCAGATTCTCCATGTCTCCATGCACGAGCACCGATCGCGTGGGGTGTTCCCCCTCCGCGACTCCCTCCGCGACCGGCGCACCCGTTCCTGGGGCCACGGGCACGCGGCTGAAGCCCGACTGAACCGGAGATTCATCCGGCGGTCCCTCCCCCATCAGGCCCTCGGCACGGAGCCCCGCCACCACGCTCGTCCAGACGGGCAGGGCCCCACTGGCCCCGTGCAGTCGAGTGGTTCCTCGGGTCATGCGGCGGTTGTCGTCGTACCCCACGTAGACCCCGAGCACGAAGTGGCCGGACACCTTCCCTTCACGGACCCGGGGGACCTCGCCGAGAAAGGCTGCGTTGCGAAAGTCGTTGGTGGTTCCGGTCTTGCCCCCCAGTCCCCAGCCTCTTGCCGCCTGCAGGGCAAGCCGCCCGGTCCCGTGCTGCACCACGTTCTTCAAGATGTCCCTGGTCAGGGCTGACGACACCGGATCCATGACCTCGCTCGCCGTGGAACGAGCCCGGTAGAGGACATTGCCATCCCGATCCCGGATCTCCTGGATGAGCAGGGTGTTCTCGCTGGGAGCCTCCACAGGCCTTCGGACGCGCAGCCCGGGCACCGCCCCCGCCTCGTATCGCTCCCCGGGAAAGCGCCAGCTGACCCCCGACAAGAGGCCTTCGTACAGGTTTACAGCCTCCTCGAGCCGCACATCCACAGCGCCCAGCGGCATGGAGAGCACCGGGGGAATGTCCGCCTCGACCCCCAGGCTCCGGGCCTGGAGGGTCAGGAATCTCAGCGCCAGCATGACCCGGAAGTCCGGGTGCAGGTACAGGAGTTCCGGATCCCACGGATCGATCCGTGCGGACCAGGCCTTGCGACCGTCGATGGCCTCTCTCAGTATCCGGAGGGTACTGGCGTGGAGCCGACCTTCCACCCACGGGTCGTCATCGAGGATCGGAGAGCCCGGGACCTGGAGCCTGGCCAGGGCTTCCGGATCCAGCGGGGCCCAGTCCGAGGTCAACTGTTCCCCACAGGCCACCTCGAGCCGCTCGCCGGATGGGCGAAACCACAGCCCCTTCAGGAGCGCAGGATCCACCGGAGGCATCGCCTCCTGGGCTGCCGGTGGCACCGGTTCGCTGTCCCCGAACAACCAACGAAGGAGTCGGCTGGGCTCCGCCAGGGGTGTGGGGGTCACCGAGGCCCTCACCCCGTCCAGCCGTTGCTGACATCCCGACAAGGACGCCTCCAGCCAGGTCAGGCTCGCCGCAAGGGCGCTCAGTCGCTCGGTCCGCTCCTCCCCCTCGGGCATGGCCAGGACCTGCTTCCGCTCCTTTTCAAAGCCGAGCCCATAGTGCAGGGAACGAACCTCGAGGGCATCCTGAGGCCACCGTCCTTCGGCCACCTGGTCGGCGACGGTCTGCCGGACCCCGTTGAGCAGCCCGGCCTCGACCCGCGACTGGAGCGCAATGATGCCCTGACCATCCCGGATACGCCGGATGTAGTCCTCCCGTCGCTCGTCCTGGCGGGGGGCGAGGTCCACCGCTTCCGCCAGTTCCCGGACCTGCTCTGGCGTCAGGCGATCGGCGAGGTGGTACAGCAACCAGATCGTGGCCAGGTTCTCTGAACGGACTCCCGACCAGGCCATCGAGACCTGGTCATCCGAGGGATGGTCTGGCCGCGGGTAGTAGAAGGTCCCTTCAAAGGGGAAAACGGCACGGCGATTGTCCAGCAGGTCCGTGGGTGTCCATCCCAACTGAAGGGCCGAGGCATACACCAGGGTCTTCCAGGTGGATCCCAGCTGGCGATGGGCATCCAGGGCCCGGTTGAAATTCCGGTTGTCGTTGCCCCCCACCATGGCGCGAATCGCACCGTCCTCGACCAGGAGCACGGCGCCCTGCAACTCCGGCCGCAACTCCAGGTCGCAGAGAAGTCCTTCCCCGCTCCCCTGTTCAGGCCGGATGGAGACCCAGACCACCGTGCCGGGAACGAGAACCGCTGACATCTGGGCCCGGTGAGTATCGGTGGGACGCGCCCATCGGTTGCCCTTGGCGGCACGCGCAAGGATTCCCGCAACCCGGTCGATGGCCTCCGCATCCAACCAGCCCGGGTAGCCCGCCACGTCGAGTTCCACCCCAGAGGGGCCGACCCCCACGACCCGCGCATTGACGAACTCACGGGGTTCGGGAGGCCGGTTCCCCCGGGCGTCGGAAGGCCTGGACGACTGAGCAAAGGCCGAAGCGGTACCCTCCGACCCCTCCAACGCCAGCCCCACGTCGGTCAGGTGATGCCAGAGTCCATAGGTTGCCGCCCGCTGGGCATCTGAGTCGAGGGTGGTCCGGATCTGGATCCCCGCAGTGGAGGGGTTGTCGATCCCCGCCTGCTCGAAGAGCTCGGGAAAGGGGCTCTGCTCCAGGCGGCGGCGGACGGCGTCGAGCATGACGTTTGACTCGTAGCGAAACCGGCCACGACGAAAGGACAGGGAGCGCTCGGACAGGACCTCGAAGTCGGCCCGAGAGAGAGAGCCCTCCTCCTGCATACGGGCGAGCACGTAGCGGGTCCGGTCCTCCGCCTTCTGGCGAGCCTCGCCACGCCTCTCCTCCGAACGAGCAATGAAGGGGTTGTACCGGGATGGCGCCTTCACCAGCCCCGCCAGGAAGGCGCACTCCTGGGTGGTCAACTCGCTGACTTCCTTGTCGAAGAAGTAGCGAGCGCCAATCCCCAGACCCCGGCCGTTGGACGACACGTGGAACTGGTTGGCGTAGTACTCAAGAATGTCCTCCTTGCTGTGATGGGCCTCCAACCGCAGGGCATTGACCGCTTCCTCCAACTTGGACCGCATGCTGCGATCCGGTCGGTAATAGAGGTTCTTGGCTGTCTGCTGGGTCAGCGTGGAACCACCCGCCACCACCCGTCCTGCCTTGATGTTGAGCCACATCGCCCTGGCGATGCCCTCCAGGTCCAGGCCCCAATGAGTCCAGAAGTTCTTGTCCTCGGCCGCCACGATGGCGTCGATCCAGGCCTGTGGAATCTCCTCGTAGGGCACATAGACCCTGTGTTCCTGGGAAAAGAAGACGCCCAGGCGCTCCTCTCCATCTCGGTAGAGAACCGGGGACTCCTGGGAAATGATGTTCAGGATCGCGTCCTTCGACACGTGTTCGCCCGGCTCCAGCACGACGGCGCCCTGGTACCAGTAGGCAAACCACAGGGCGCCCACGCCGGTGAACAACACGAGGACGAGCAGGAGCCAGGTAAGGATGCGACGAAGCATGGAACGTCCGGGACCGATTCAGTCCGGTCCTGAAGCAAGGCCTGTGCCCGACTTCATCTTCCCGTTGTCGAGCCAGAGCATGCCCCACTTCAGCGCCACTTCAGCCGCTCCCAGCCATGCCAGGAGCAGCCCCAACACCCCATCGCGAATCCCCCCTCTCAGCAGCAGGGCCTTTACGATGTGTAGAAATGGACGGGTCAGCAGTGAAAGCAGGCTCGCGGTTCGACCAATGCGGTGGCTCTCGACCACGAACAGCCGCGCATACTCCGCGATCTGCTGCAGGTGTTCCATCGGCCCACGAAAAGGATCGTGCATCAGCCGTCCCGGCAGCGGGGTGACTGCCCCAGCGACCCGCATCACCTCGTGGACCTGGGCATCTGTCCAGCTCGCCTTCTTCCCTCGGGCCAGTCGCAGCTTCAAGGACGGGCCCCATGCACCACCGCGAAGCTGTCGACCACACCAGTGATTGACCCGGCGGAGTTGGAAAGCACCCGGCCGATCTCCGGACACGCAGCCCTGAACCGCGTCGGCCGCCTCTTCATCGAGCCATTCATCCGCGTCCAGGAAAAGAACCCAGGGTTGCGTGGCCTGGGCCAGCGCACGGTTCTTCTGGGGACCAAAGCCCGGCCAGTCCGTCTCCACCACCCGTGCACCCAGATCACGGGCCACCTGGACGGTGTCATCGGTGGATCCGGAGTCCAACACCAGGATCTCGCTCGCAAAAGGGACAGACCGAATGGTACGCCCGATGCGATCGGCCTCGTTCATGGCGATGATGACCAGGGTCAGCGGAACCACGGGGGTCTCCCTCTAGAAAACGCATCATCCCAGAGGCGCCCGGGCCTTGACACTGTCCGGCTGTCGATTAGCCAACGGGCTCTCCTGGCGGCGTGGCCAAGTGGTAAGGCAGAGGATTGCAAATCCTCCATCACCGGTTCGATTCCGGTCGCCGCCTCCAATCGCAAGGGCCGTCGGCCAGCCGACGGCCCTTCATTCCACTTTTTTCCTGCGCCGGCGATTTGCCACCTTCAAGGGGGCGAATTCCCTCCTGGCCAGGTCCACGGTGATGAGTCTCACCCGGATCACCGTTTTCGGTGTCGCCCGTCGGAGTGTATCTTCCCTGCCCTCAGCGGCCTCCTCCGATACAGGTAATAGTTACCGTCCACATTTTGAGTGGACTCTCGGCACACCAGACAATGAACATCGACCTTGAACAGGGCCTGCTCACCTTTTCCCTGATGGGTGCTGGCTGGGTGCTCTGGCTGCTCGTCATCATGGGTGTCCTGGTGCTCGCAGTCACGCTAGAGCGGCTGATCTACAGCTGGCGAAACACCACCCCGGCCGGCAGCCTGGAAGCCGTCCTGGGGAAGTTCCTGAAGAGCGGGGACACCGCGGCATTTCAGGAGGCACTTGACGGTTTGCGCGGTCTGGAAGCCCGGGTACTTGCGGCGGGTATGGAAGCGGCCGAGCATGGCGAAGCGGCCACAGAAGAGGCCATGACCGGCCACCTGATCTTCGAGCGTATGCGGATGGAGCGCGGTCTCATCGTGCTGGGCACTGTGGGATCCAACGCGCCTTTTGTGGGCCTGTTCGGAACCGTGCTTGGCATCATCAAGGCCTTCCACGAGCTGGCGGAACACCAGGCCGAAGCGGCCAGTGCGGTCATGGCCGGCATCTCCGAGGCCCTGGTCGCCACAGCCATCGGGCTGATGGTGGCCATTCCAGCCGTCATCCTGTTCAACTGGTTGAGTCGCCGTGTCAAGAACACCTTCTCCCGCCTGGAGAGCCTGGCTCACCTCGTGCTGGCCCGGGTCAAGTCGGAATCCGGGACGCTGACTCCCGAGACACCGCCAGTGGCCTCGGTCCAAGCCGAGAGTGCCTGATGGCGGCGAACCTCGGCAGCAGCTCAGATGACGCCATCACTGACATCAACATCACGCCCTTTGTAGACATCATCCTGGTGGTCCTGATCATCTTCATGGTCACGGCCACCTACATCGTCGCTCCCTCCATCAAGGTCA
>CAZMNK010000143.1:0-14494 GCA_964567625.1 uncultured Enterobacterales bacterium
AACCGCTCGTGGCCCGGTTCTTGCTGTATTGTGGGGACGAAGGAGGCTTCAGTGAGTCGGCCTCGTACCCGCTCAGGTCAGTCCACGGTCGAGTTCGCACTGATGATTCCGATCATCTTTGCGGTGCTCTTTGCCGTCGTCGAGTACGGCTACTACTTCGGGGCCGTCCACTACGTGAACTACGCAACCTTTGCGGGTGCTCGGGCGCAGCAGACCTCGGCCAGCGATGGCGCTGTGGACGCCAATCTCACTGGCGTCGTGGACCTGCTGTTGCATGGGAATGTCACCTCTGATGCCACGTTGACCGGGGACCCCACGGGGGGAACGGTCACCGCTGAGCTGCCCTGGACCCCCGACACGCCGGGATTCAAGGAGGTCATGGGGGACATGGCTGTCACCATGTCGATCACCCTGGGCCAGCCGGAGTGCAACTACGAGGCGAATGCCGAGGGTTCCAATGGGTCGGTGGCGACCTACCAGGACAACCGGGCGATCTGCCAATGAGGACGCGAGGCCAACGGTTCTGGCGCCGCTCCCGACAGGGGCAGGCCGCGGTCTTGATCGCCCTGGTGACCTTCAGCCTGGTCATCTTCCTGGCTCTGGCCACGAACATGGGCATCCTGGTGAACGATCGCATCCGGATGCAGAATGCGGCGGACCTCGGGGCGTATGCGGCGGCGTACAAGGAGGCCCAGCGTCTCAACGTGATGGTCAAGAAGAACGAGGAGATTCTGCGTCGTGCCGAAGAGTGCCGGCGGCTGCTCACCGAGGTCCAACCCGTGTGGAC
The DNA here is from genome assembly GCA_964567625.1 of uncultured Enterobacterales bacterium. Lineage (GTDB taxonomy): Bacteria > Myxococcota_A > UBA796 > UBA796 > CAJQPC01 > CAYFPX01. The sequence continues at coordinate 788 of CAZMNK010000143.1, forward strand.
CGGTGAGATCTGTCTCTGCGAGCCGATCAACTTCGAGGCGGAGGAACTCATCGACAGCTGCGAGTCCTGGATCGACTCGGCGGCGGACGACTTCCTGGACAGCAGTTCATGGACCGCTTCGGTTCAACCAGCGCTGGACGCGGGCATCAGGACCATGGGGGCGAACATCAGTGGTCTGGACGGTCATCCAGATACCAAGATGTTCCAGGACGACAACAGCGCCTCCATGTTGGGCATCTACCAGGCCCAAAAGGTAGGTCCAATCTCCGCTCGCACGGTGGATTCGATCGGCAACTACCAGCAGGTCTCGGACACGTTCCTCAACTACCGCGTGTTGGTGATGTGCCCCCACGTGGCAACAGGCAGCTGCATTCCCTGGGGAATCCAGCCTTCGGTGCCTCGAGAGGTGCCGTCCTGGTTCATCAAGGACGACCGCAATCCGGACATCTGGGTCATGTCCCAGGCCGCAGGCACCATGGCTTCCCAGTACCTGGACATCGCCTACAGCGCGAGCGGCAACGACGGAGGCTACTTCGGAGGGTCCTCCACCGGCGACGATGACACGATGTACGCCATTGCCGTTGGCAAGCCCTATGGTGGTTCGGTGGGGCCGACTCGCCAGGCGGCCAGCGACACCGTGGTCAATGGAAACGAGGCACCGGACCAGGGCGTCTACCTGACGCTGGGCTTTGAGGAAACAAAACTGGCGATGATCGAGGAGTACCGTGCCCGACTGGCGGGTACCGGCGAATGGGGGAGTAGTGGGACCACGCCTTTGGGGGCCCTCCAGTTGGATGCAAAGTGGGCAGCACATGTCAGCAAGTTCAAGCATTAGAAGTCGCTGGTCGGGTCGAAGAGGCCAGGCCGCGGTAGAGGCGACGCTGCTCACCTTCATGGTGATGATCATCCTCAGCGCGATGGTGCACCTGTTCTCGGTCACCTGGGCTTCCACCCAGGCCCATGTCCGGGCCCGCGAGGCCGTGCTGCACGAGATCTACTACCTGGAGAACAATGGTCGCCGCGGGGATTCGGACTTCACCCAGGTCCAGGGCGACCCGGTGTTCAGCCGTGATGTGGTGACCTACAAGATCGCCGCCTTTCAGGGAGACGACTTCGGGGACCGCGATGAGGTGGCCAGCGATGAGCCTTTCACTTTTGTTGCCACGGCCACAGACACCAGTCGAGACGATGTCTTTGGGGCGAACACGATCATTGTGACGGCGACGATCCAGGGGGACTGACCGCGCTCAGCAGGGCCAGGGCCGCCGCTGCAGCGGTGTCTGAACGCAGCGTCCACCGAGAGAGCCCCATCGGCTTGAAGTTCCGGTCCACGGCCAGTTGGACCTCCTGGTCGACCAGCCCACCCTCCGGACCCACGAGTACCGCTGCATTGCGGTCAGTCCAGGACCCGGTCCCGGCTCCGGGCACGCAGACGAAGCGATTCTCGGGCAGGTCGTCCAGCGCTTCAGCCAGGCCGGGGTAGCCGAGCACCTCGGGGAGATCCGCACGACCGCATTGACCAGCGGCAGACTCCACCACCCGAACCCAGCGCTCCAGGTGCAGCCCCTTGGCCACGCTTCGGGCTGCCACGAACCCCCGGACCTCCGTGACGCCCAGCTCTGTCGCCATGCGGAGGCTGTGCTCCCAGGCGGGCCTTCGGGTCAGGCCGGCAACCAGCACCACCCTTCGTTGGGGACGGGCGTCATGGGGGGCTTCCAGGAGCTCCACGATCGCCTGGCCGTCCTCGACGGCCACCAGTCGTGCCAGGGCCTCCTGTCCAGTGCCGTCAAAGACCACCACGTCCTGGCCCCGGGGGACCTGGACCACCCGCAGCAGGTGGTGGCTGACCTCGGGGCTGAGAGTCACCTGTTCTCCCGACAGGGGAAGAGGCCCGCACCGGAACCGCCTGCTCACGGTCGCCTCAGTCGCAGGTGGGCCCAGTCGCCCTCTCGGCGGACCTGGAAGGGCACAAGGGGGCTCAGAGCCTCTCGCACCGGGTCCTGACGGTCCCACAGGATGCCCGCCAGCACGAGCCACCTGCCGGTCAGTCGCACAAGCTGGGGTGCCAGCATCGTCAGAACCTCTGCATACATGTTCCCCATGACCAGGTCATAGGGCCCTGGTAGCTGCTCCAGGGGTTCGGTGGAGAAGGTGGCGGGCAGGGCATTGGTCGTTGCATTCTCCCGGGCGGTCTTGACCGAGAGAGGGTCGATGTCCACGCCGTGCGCGACCAGGCCCATGCGATTGGCTGCCAGGGCCAGAACCCCGCTGCCACAGCCGACGTCCAGACAGGACCCCGCGCTGGGCGACAGGTCCTGGAGGGCTTCGAGGCAACTTCGCGTTGTGGGGTGATCGCCGGTTCCAAAGGCCTGCCCGGGAGGAATCACCAGGTCACCTTTTCTGGCCAGCCAGGGGGGGGCGATGCGAAGGGAACCCACTTCGACCACTCGGTGGTGTCTCATCCAGCCCTCTTCCCAGTCCGTGTCGTCTGCTGGCATGGCCGAGATCGGAACACCAGCGACAGCGCCCAGCAGTGCCTGAAGCCGTTCGGCCTGGTGGGGAGAGACCCAGGTCAGGAGAGTGCAATTCTCGGTGGGTTCCGGAGGCTCGAGATCCCAGGGCTGTTGCAGGCGAGGGGACTGGCCAGGTGGGAGAGCTTCTTGAACCCCGGAGGCCCCGCCAGCCACTGCGATCTGAGCCAACTCATCGACTTGGCTGCGAGGCACCACCAGGCGCAACTCGATCCAGGCGGCCATCGACTAGTGGTTGTGGGAGGAGTGGTCTTCGGCCACTGGCCGCGGGGGCAGTGGCGTTCCCTGGCTGTGTGCGCCAAGCAACAGGTCCAGGGCCTCTGTTCCCATGGTGATTCGAATCCAGCCGTCCGGGTGCAGGCCCTTCACGAACAGCGTCGGGGTGGAGTAGAGCCTGGAAGTATTGGCATCCTCGATGTCCTCAGCCAGCTTCGCGGCGGTCTTTTCGCTGTCCAGGCAGGACTTGAAGGCCTCCTGATCCAGCCCGATCTGCTCCGTCATGAACAGGATGTCGTCGTACTCCAGGTGGGTCTGGTTCTTGAACATCTGCTCATTGAGCTCCCAGAACCGGCCCTGTTCCTGGGCACAGATGGCCGCCCGTGCCGCCGTGCAGGAATTGGTATGCATCAGCCCGTCCATGGCGGGATTGCATTCGCTGGAGAGCGGGTAGTGCCGATGCTGGAGTTGGGCCTGGGGGTGCTTTGCCAGGACCTTCTTGAGTTCCTGGGCTGTTCGAGCGCAGTGGGGACACTCGTAGTCGGCCCACTCCACGATCAGGATGGGAGCATCGGGCTTGCCCCATGTCGGGGAGGTCGGCGAAGGATTGACGGTGCCCTCAGGCTGTTCAAAAAGCTTGGCCCAGTCCGCCATTGTGGCGTTGGGGCCTTCCACGGCGGCAACGGCGTCGCTCTGCTGGCCCGACCAGGCCCAGGCCCCCAGGGCGAGGGCGATGATTCCCACGGTTGCCGCGAGGCCCAGTTCATTGGCCTTGAGTGCCGCGGCGAGTTGGAAGCTCCCCGGCCGGACGGCCAGGACCGCCGCCACCGCGAGGAGAGCAGCCACAAGGTAGAGCGACACGCAGAACAGGCAAAATGCACCGAGTTCCAGGCTGACGGCAGCCAACCCGACCGTGGCCAGGTTGGCGGGAATCGATGCCAGCAGAAGGACCTGGGGGACCGAAGTGCCCTCATTCCGGTCCAGCCATCCCCTCAGGCTGATCAGGGTCAGCGCCAGGTAGAAGGCGGCGCCGTAGAGGGCCGTGGGCAGTCCGAACACCTCCGACCATGCCGAGGTGTTCACCAGGTCGCAATTCAGCGTGTCGTTGATGTTGCAGAAGGACTCTGCCCCGGCAAGGGCGGCATGGTGCTGGGCGGTCAGGTACAGGCTGATGGCGGTGCCTGAGGCCCCGGCGAAGGCCGCACCCAGCAGGGGGTGATGCAGCATCAGTCCCAAGCTGAGGGCGATCAGGGCGCCCATTCCGCTGAAGATGGCGATGGCGGCCTGGTCCTGACCCACCAGCCAGACTCCGAGACCGGCCAGTACAAGACCCAGTGCGGGAAGGATGCGCTTCATGGCACCACGAATATCCCGTCAGCGCGACCGGCGGGCCCGATCGATTTCGCGCTTGGCCTGGGTTTTTTTCAGGCTCTCCCGTTTATCGTGCAGCTTCTTGCCCCGGGCGACGGCGATCTCGACCTTGACCCAGGCCCCTCGGAAGTAGAGTTGGAGGGGCACGATGGTCAGTCCCTTCTGCTGGACGGCGGCGGCGAGTTTTCGGATCTCCCGCTTCCCCAGCAGGAGCTTGCGTGGGGCCAGCGGTTCATGATTTTCGTGACCGCCGTGGTCATAGGGAGGGATGTGGCAGTTCTCCAGCCATGCCTCGTCGTTTCGCACCCGGACATAGGCCTCCCCCAGGCTCGCCTTTCCGGCGCGAAGGGACTTCACCTCGGTGCCCTTCAACACCAGCCCCGCCTCGTAGGTCTCCAGGATCTCGTACACGTGACGAGCTTTCCGGTTCCTGGCGATCGGGCGGACCTCGGTGGGCTTCATGGCGGTCTCTTGAAGGCAGACGGACCCTAACCTGCATCCCCTGGGAGCCTCGATGGCGGCCGGTGTAGACGTGGGGATGAGCACGTCGCGGCGCGCACGGTGGAATCCTTCGGACAGGCTCAAAACACTCCACTTTTCCCCACGGGCTGGATCGGCCATCTGAGGGGATCCGGCCCAAATGAGCCTGGGAGTTCGCCCCCCGGGAATTGCAGCCCTCTGCACACGGCCAAAGGCGACGGCGGTGGCGGACGAGTCTCTATAGGTATGAAATCACGATGAAATTCATTCTGCTTCACAAAAGGCGTAAGAAGTGGTCAGATCGGGTTGACTGTGGAGTGGGGTGGAGTAAGGTGGAGATGCCGGGTCGCGGGTGGAACTGCTGGGCGGTGCTGAGAGCCTTCAACCTCAGGGTCCAAAGAGGTTGAATGCTCGGCGAGCGCTGCCAGGTCACGACCACCGTGGATGACAAAGGGCGGATTGCCCTTCCGGCGCGGCTTCGCCACAAGCTTCGGGATGCTGGAATCCATGGTCTGGTCCTCACCACTTTCGACGGGTCCCTCAAGCTGTACCCGCCCGGGTACTTCCGGGAGCGTGTGGAGTCTCCAATCGCGGGGATGGACCCCTTCGACCCACAGGTCCAGATTCTTCACCACGCGATCCTGGCTGGCGCCACGGACTGCCACGTGGACAAGCAGGGTCGGCTGCGAATTCCCGCGGAGTTGCGGGAGGACGCTGGATTCGACATCGGGTCAGAAGTGGTCGTCATCTCCATGCTGGAGTGGATCGAGGTCTTCGAGAAGCAGGCCTGGAAGGATCGTCGCACCCATGCTCGTGCCCATCGCGACAAGGCGCGTGCCGAGGTCCTCGGCTCCGGAAGCTGAGATTATGACCGGGTTCAAGCACGAGACCGTCTTGCGTGACGAGGTCGTGCAGGCGCTGCAGCCCACAGCGGAAGGCCTCTACCTGGACTGCACCACAGGCGGTGGTGGACACTCCGAGGCGCTGCTCGAAGCCTGTGGACCCACTGGCCGCGTCGTCGGGCTGGATCGTGATCCGGACGCCCTGGCTGCAGCCGGGGTTCGCCTGGAGCCCCACGGTGATCGTTTTGTGGCGATTCACGCGCCGTTTGGTGATGCGAAGAGGGTCATGGAGCAGGCTGGACTCGGACCCGTGAATGGGCTGGTGGCAGACCTTGGAGTGAGTTCCTACCAGCTCGACACGCCCGAACGAGGGTTCTCATTCCGGTTCAAGGGCCCTCTGGATCTCCGGATGGATCGCACCTGTGGGATCTCCGCCGCAGAGTGGTTGGAAGAGGTGGATGAGGCCACTCTGGTCCAGGTTCTCCGGGATTTTGGCGAAGAGCGCCATGCCCGTCGAGTCGCTCGTGCCGTCCTGGCTGCCCGACCCCTGGCCACCACGACCCAGCTCGCCGAGTTGGTGGAACGTGTTGTCCCGGGCCGGCGTGGTCGAATTCACCCCGCCACGAGGACCTTTCAAGCACTGCGCATCGTCGTCAACGATGAACTGGGGGAGCTGGACAGGCTGCTGGACAGCCTGGTCGATCTCCTCGTGCCTGGCGGCCGGGCAGCCATCATCAGCTTCCACAGCCTGGAAGACCGTCGCGTGAAGCGTCAGTTCCGCCGTCTTGCGGGCGAAAACAGCCCCCGCGATGCCTTTGGACATCCCACCGAAGCCCCCCGGGCCCGCTTGATCGGGCGCCGGGCATTGAAGGCCTCGGACGTGGAAACCAATCCCCGGGCCCGATCGGCTCGTATGCGCGTTCTGGAGCGCACCTCTCCCTGACGGGTCTGTCCCGTACCCCACTGAAGCAGCAGCAGCAGCAGCAGAAGCAGAAGCAGCAGGAGCAGAAGATGGCCTGGACTCAGGGCGCAGTCAGCGCAGCCACAGGACTACAGGAACTCGAGCTTGGAGTTCCGTTGCGAGGGGTCGCCCGATATGCCCTGTTCACAGGGTTCCTCGCGGCCTCGCTGATGTTCTACGTGTGGAGTCGGGTCGACGCCAAGGCGACTTCGGCCGAGTTGGACCTGGCGGTTCGGACACTCCAGTCTGCGCAGGTCGAGAGCCAGCGGCTGGAATTGGAGATCGCCTCTCGTAGAAACCTCGCCGGTCTGGAGGCGAAGTCTCTGGCAGAAGGCTGGACCACTGCCCCGAAGGTGCTGGTATCAGTCGGCCTCCGTCCATGATTCGACGGTCTCCCCGGAACTGGCTGCAGCTACCAGCAACGCCGTTGAAGCCAGAGGACCCGCTTCGCGTCATGGAGCGAGCCCGGGTGAGAGCCACCCTGCTGATGGTCGGTCTGGTCGCGCTGTTTGCGCTGCTCAGCTTCCGGGCCTCCGCCGTCACCCTCTTCCCGGACGAGCGCCTGGTGACCCGCGCCCGCGCCCAGTTCCAGCGGGCAGTCAAGGTCGAGGCCCCACGCGGGCCGATCCTGGACCGAGAGGGCCGTCCGTTGGCCATCACGGTGGAGATGCCCTCGCTTCATGCGGACCCGTCGCTCCTGGCACCGGGAGATGTCTCTTCGCTGGCGCAGGCTCTGGCCTCGATGCTGGAGTTGTCGGTCGACCAGGTGGAGCGGAAGCTCTCTCAGCATCGTCGTCGAGACGTGACCCTGGCGCTCCAGGTCAACCCGGCGGAGGTGGATGCCATCCTGGCCCTTGCCCCCGATCGGGTGCTCTTCGCCCGGCAGGAGTTTGCCCGCTTCTACCCGGAGCGAAATCTCGCAGCCCAGGTCCTGGGTGTCGTCGGGAGAAGCGGAAGAGGGCTCGAGGGATTGGAGCGTGACCTCGACCGCTTCCTGCACGGGATGACATGGCGTTTCGTCCAGCAGCGGGATCTCAAGGGGAGGGCCCTGTCCAGCCCCTACCGACCCACACTCACCGGTGGAACGGTTCGATTGACGCTGGACCGCCATGTCCAGCAAGCAGCGGAAGAAGCGCTCGACGACATCCTCGACGCCAGTGACCCCGAGTCGGCGAGCATCGTGGTGATGGACGTGCAGACCGGCGAGTTGCTCGCCGTGGCCAGTCGCCCGACGACGAATCCCAATGACCGCTACCGGCGTGAGACGGCCTCTCTCAAAGACCGCAGCGTACGGGATGCCCATGAGCCGGGTTCGGTGATGAAGCCGTTCGTCGCTGCGCTGGCCGTGGAGCGGGAGATTGCAACGCCCGAGACGCTCATCGACTGCGAGAAGGGTCGCTGGAGAACCGGTGGAGCGACCATTCGAGACGACCATCCCCACGCTGTCATCTCGTTGCGAGAGGTCATCAAGTTCAGCTCCAACATCGGCAGCGCAAAGCTCGCTCTCGAGCTGGGGGCCGAGGATGTCATGAGCGCCCTGAAGGCGTTTGGCTTCGGGAACCCGACCGGCTCGGGGCTGCCCAACGAGCGGTCGGGCTTCTTGCGGGATCCCGCCAAGGTCAAGCCCATCGAACTGGTGACGACCTCCTACGGGCAGGGCATGACGGCCACCACGGTTCAGCTGGCCGGGGCGATGGCGACGTTGGGCAACGATGGGATGCGGATGCAGCCCTTTGTGGTGGACGAGGTCACTGACGCCTGGGGCGAGACCTTGGTGGACAACGAGCCCAGCACGCTCAAACAAGTGGTGTCGCCGAAGACCGCTCGCCAGGTCGTCTCGATGCTGGCCGATGTCCTGGAAGACGGAGGAACGGGTACCCGTGCCCGGATCCCTGGGTACACCGCGGCCGGCAAGACCGGAACCGCGTGGAAGGTCGTGGACGGCCGCTACAGTTCCACTGCTCGGGTCTCCTCCTTTGTGGGCCTGGCGCCGGCGACTGAGCCCCGCATCGCCATTGCCGTGGTCGTCGACACGCCGAGGAAGGGGTCGCGCTATGGCGGGACCGTGGCCGGTCCTGCCTTCTCCACGGTCGGAGAACGGACACTCGTGCGACTGGGCGTGCCCCAGGATGTCCCCCCGGAGATCCTGGAGGAGCCTCGAAAGAGCCCTCCCGAGGAACTGGATTTTCCCGAGCTCGATGAGCCGGCCCTGACCTGGGCCGACCTGGGCCGCTACCGCCTGCCGGACTTCGAGGGCGCATCGATGCGTGATGTCCTGGCCGCCGTCGATGGCGCCGGCCTGGAGATCGCCCTCGTGGGATCCGGCTTTGCCATTTCACAGAACCCCGCCGCCGGTCACCTGGTGACCAGTGGCGACCGGGTGGAGATCCATTTCCAGTGATCGTCACCCATCCCACCCCCAGGAGGTCTCCCCGACTCCTTGTCCCTCCTTCGATGTTCCGCACGGTGTCCACCCGTCCCGGCAGGACGAATCGCCCCTCATCCCCCGAGGTGGCGATGCTCTTCCGACTCACTGGCCCCGCTTCCAGTGATCTGACCAGCCCGTCTGCGCCCATGCTGTTGAACCTGGCCGGCCTCTTGCACGCTGCCTGCACCCCGCTGAAGGTGGCCCGTTCGGAACTCGATCTCTCTGTCTCCACGGACCAGCACCCCGTCTGTTTTTCTCGGACGCGGTGGCTGACCTGGTGCACCCCCCTCGCTAGGCGCCCTCTGCCGGTAAGACCGACAGGACCGATCCCTACTCTTTTCCTGGAACCAACAGGTAGAGGGGCGCCTGCTTCTGACCGGAGGCCTCGAACCCCAGACCTGGGATAGGCCCTCCCTCCGCTGTTTCTCGACCAACCCCTCCTTCAAGCGCTCCGCTTCTCCTCCCCCCCCTTCCTCTCCGACACTGATGTTGTTGCACGACCTGCTCGAGCGGGTGGATCCGATCGCCGTCCGGGGTGCGCTGGACCGGTCCGTCTCCGGCGTTGTACAGGACTCTCGCGCGCTGCCTGACGGCGGCCTCTTCGTGGCCATAGCCGGGCAGCGAACCGATGGGCATCGCTACGTGGGCCGCCTGCCCCAGGCAGCGGGTGTCGTGGTGGAACGTCCGGTGGAGGCTCCTGAGGGCGTCACCTGCATCCAGGTATCCGATACCCGACTGGCCCTGGCGCAGTTGAGTGCTGCCTGGCAGGGAGACCCGTCCCACGAGACCTTTGTGCTGGGCATCACCGGGACCAATGGCAAGACCACCGCCAGCTGGGTGGTCGAGTCCATCGCCCGGTCAGCAGGCCGGGCTGTGGGGGTCGTGGGAACGACCGGTCACCGGGTTCTGGGTAGGGAACTGTCGACTGGCTTCACAACGCCGGAGGCACCTCAGTGGCAGGGCCTGCTTCGGTCCATGGTCGACGATGGGGCTCAATTGGTGGCCGCCGAGGTCTCCAGCATCGCGCTGGCAGCGCGTCGGGTGGATGAGACCCGCTTCCTGGCTGCGGCGATCACCAGCCTGGGCAGGGACCATCTGGACTACCACGGGGACATGGCCGGCTATGTCGCCGCAAAAGCCAGGCTGTTCTCCGACCTGCTGGCCCCTGGGGGGACGGCGATTCTCGGCGCAGTCGACCCCGTGATCCAGGCAGCGGTCGACATGCGCAGCGATGTGACCACGTGGACCTGTGGCCTGGCGGAAGGAGACCTGCACTTCGAGGGGCCAGAGTGGTCAGCGACGGGCACCCGGGCTCACATGGTCACGCCGGCCGGTTCGGTCGACGTACACCTGTCCTTGCCTGGGCGGCACAATGCGAGCAATGCCCTGGTCGCGGTCGGCGGTTGCCTGGCGGCCGGGATCGGGCTGGACTCCGTGGTTGACGGGCTGAACTCGGTTCCGGTGGTGCCGGGCCGCCTGGAACCGGTGCCCAATGGCCGAGGGCTCACAGTACTGGTGGACTACGCTCACACACCGGAGGCCCTGGAAGTTGTCCTGGGGGCCCTGCGAGAGTTCACGGTGGGACGCCTGGCCGTGGTCTTCGGCTGCGGAGGCGATCGGGATCGAGGCAAGCGTCCGCTGATGGCCCAGGTCGCATCCCGTCTGGCGGACCGGGTCTATGCCACCTCGGACAACCCTCGAGACGAGGATCCGGCGGCCATCCTTGCGGAACTGGCGTCCGGACTGGGGCCCCACGCTGTCCTGGAGGTGGACCGTCGCCGGGCCATCGAACAGGCTCTTTCCGAGGCTTCCCCGGACGATGTGGTCCTGATCGCAGGCAAAGGCCATGAGACCACCCAGGAGATCGGGGGCCAGACAGTGCCCTTTGACGATCGGGCCGTGGCCCGTTCGTGGATGGAGGGCCAGTGATTTTGCGGCCGGAGGAGATCGCCACCGCCACAGGAGGGGCCTGGACCGGGGGCGGGGCCGCCGGCCCTATTCGCACCGACAGCCGTCGCCTGGAACCCGGTTCCTGGTTCCTGGCCCTGAGAGGCCCTCGGTTTGATGGTCACGAATACCTTCCGCACGCCGCTGCTGCCGGGTGTGCAGGGGCCATCGGTGAGCAGAAGCCCGACGGCTGGAAGCTGGGCTTCATCCAGGTGCAGGACACCGAGCGAGCACTCCAGGACTGCGCCGCCTTCGTGCGGAAGGGCTTTCGCGGACCGGTGGTGGGCATCACCGGGTCTGCGGGAAAGACCACGACCCGAGCCATGATCGGGGCGGTACTCGGCTCCCGCATTCGGGTCCACCAGACGGCAGGCAACCTGAACAACCATATCGGTCTGCCGTTGACCCTTCTCGAGGCGCCTGTGGATGCAGAGGCCTGGGTGGTTGAACTCGGCATGTCGGCACCCGGGGAGATCCGTCGACTCCAGGAGATCTGCCGGCCGACGATACGGATCATCACGAACGTCGGGGCCGCCCACCTGGAGGGCGCCGGGTCCCTGGAGGGGGTTGCCCGGTGCAAACAGGAACTCTTCGACGGGGCCAGGCCCGGCGACCTGTTGCTGATCAACCACGATGACCCCCTGGTCGCCGAGATGCGGCTTCCCCAGGTGCCCGACCTTCGGGTGCTTCGCTACGGAAAGTCTCCGGGCTGCGACATTTCATTGCTCACCTGGCGGGTGGATCCGACCACCCTGTCCACCCTTGCGCAGCTTCGGACCTCCCGTGGAACCTTCATGGCCCGGCTGGCTGCACCTGGAGAGCACATCGCCCTGGACGCCCTGGCTGCGGCAGCGGTCGGGCATGCCCTGGGGGCCGGTCCCGAAGACATAGCTGCTGGACTGGAAGGATGGGAGCCGGTTGGGATGCGCATGCGCGTCGAGCGTCTGCCCGGCGGGGTCATCGTCCTGAATGATGCCTACAACGCCAATCCTGACAGCGTCCGGGCGGCGCTGGAGACCCTGGCGTCCCTGCCAGGAAGGCGCATTGCGCTGCTCGGGGACATGTTGGAACTGGGCTCGGCGGAGGCCAGGGCCCATGAAGAGATCGCCACCCTGGCCGGGACCCTGGGACTGGACCTGGTGGGGCTCGCCGGACCCCGGATGGCTGCTGCAGCACCCTTCGTGGCCATGGGCAAGCCCGGGCCTGGGGCCGGTGAGGTGGTCGTGGCCGAAGATGCCGAGGCCCTCGGCCAGGCACTGTCCGGACGTCTGGCCGAGGGGGACGTCGTGCTGCTCAAGGGCTCTCGTGGGGCCGGCATGGAACGCGTCCTGCAATCGCTTCATGGGAAGGAAGACTGATGCTCTACCACCTGCTCGTGCCACTCGCCGATGACCTGATCCTGTTCAACGTCTTTCGGTACACCTCGTTCCGAATGGCGTGGGCGTTGATCACGACCCTGGGGCTTTGCTACATCGCCTACCCCTGGTTCATTCGGTGGATGAAGGACCGCAAGGTGGCCCAGATCATCCGGGACGACGGGCCCCAGGGACACCTGGAGACCAAGGTCGGGACCCCCACCATGGGCGGTCTCCCGATGCTGGCTGCCATCGGGACGAGCAGCCTGCTCTGGTGCCGGTTGGACATCCCCCTGGTGTGGATGCTGGTGACCGTTCTGCTCGGGTACGGCGGCATTGGCTTCCTGGATGATTGGCTGAAGCTGTCCCGCCAGTCCTCGGATGGCCTGGCCGGACGTTGGAAGATCGTCGGACAGGTCGGCATTGGCGCCGGGGTGTTTGGGTGGGGCTACGTCACAGGCGTGCAGGCTCCGTCGATCACCCTGCCGTTCTTCAAGAGAGCCTCACTGGACTTCTCCCAGCTCTGGACCGGGGCCCCGGATCTGGGTTGGGTCTATGTGCTGATCGCGGTGTTCATTCTTGTGGCTGCCTCGAATGCGGTGAATCTCACCGATGGACTGGACGGGTTGGCCATCGGGCCGGTGATGACCTCGGCAGCGACCTATGGGGTGATCGCCTACCTGGCGGGCCATGTCGTCTTTGCGGAGTACCTGGCCATTCCCCATGTGACGGGCGCTTCAGAGCTTGCGGTGGTCTGCATGAGCATGGTCGGCGCTGGGCTGGGCTTCCTCTGGTACAACGCCTACCCGGCTCAGATCTTCATGGGGGATGTGGGTTCCCTTGGCCTGGGGGGCGGGATCGGGGCCCTGGCCCTGCTGACCCGCCAGGAACTGTTGCTGGTGCTTGTCGGCGGCATCTTCGTGCTGGAAGCACTTTCCGTCATTCTGCAGGTGGGCAGCTTCAAGCTTCGCGGGAAGCGGGTCTTCGCCATGGCTCCCATCCACCACCACTACGAGAAGAAGGGCTGGTCTGAGCCCAAGATCATCGTGCGGTTCTGGATCATCTCCATCCTGCTGGCGCTCGTGGCGCTGAGCACATTGAAGCTGCGGTGAGTTGATGAACCTGTCCGGCCGAAGTGTCACCATTCTCGGTGCCCGGAAATCGGGTCGGGCCGCAGCACGTCTGGCTCTTCAGCGGGGGGCCAGGGTGGTGCTCACCGACCGGGATCCCGGAGCTCCCCTGATGGGCGGGGTTCACAACGAGATGGGTCGTCACCGGGAGTCGGACCTGTGCGAGACGGAACTGCTGGTGGTGTCGCCGGGGGTTCCCGCCGCGGCGCCGCCGGTGAAGAAGGCTCTGGAAGCCGGCGTCCCGGTGATTGGAGAACTGGCTTTTGCGGCGGCCTGCCTGACCCCAGGGGTCCCCTTGGTGGGCATTACCGGGACCAATGGCAAGTCCACAGTGACTCACTTTACTGCCCAGTTGGCCCAGGCGGCCGGGCTGCGGGCCTTTGCGGGCGGCAACCTGGGAACGCCTCTGTCCGATGCGGTGGGGGGTCGCTTTGATGCCCTGGTCG